>JAZQPH010000191.1:0-6771 GCA_045628385.1 Succinivibrionaceae bacterium | reverse complement strand
CACGGGCAGTACATATGTTCCCTGCCGAAGCGATATCCGTCATAGTGGTCGGTGACCAAACCGTAATATTTGCCCAGTCCGTAATACTCAAGAACCTCCTGGGTTTCTTCCTTGGTAAAGCCGATTCCTTTTGAAAGTTCGGAATTTCCCATATCCAGGACGGAGCATACTTTCAGATTGTTGAGCCCGGTGAAGATACTTTCTTTGGCGGCACGCAGGCACCCCGTCAGCACCGCTTTGCCGAGATGCGGATTGGTTTTCAAAGCTTTGCCCAAAAGCACGCTCATGATGTCGATGATGTCGTCGTAATATCCCTTTGCCGCGGCTTTGGCAATCGGGACGTCATATTCGTCGATGAGGAGTATCGGCTTGACGCCATGATAAACGCTAAGCAGCTCGGTCAGCTTCGCGAGCGAATCTATGATGTAACTTTTGTTGCCGAAATCGGACAAAAAATCTTTGTTCAGAAGTTTTTTTAATTCGGTTAACTGGTATTCGTCCAATCTTCCGTTTTTGTTTGCAAGCAGGTACTTGTGGCACGAGGCGAGGTCGAAAATCGTGTTTCTCAGCTCGTCGTAGGCGCTTTTAAAATCTCTGCCGAAGACAGTCTTGAACGAGACGGAGATTACAGGGAACTTGCCCATAAATTCTTTGCAGAATTCCTGGTCTTCGAAAATTTTGGTGTCTTTGAACAGCCGCTCTTGGTATGAAGTATCTTCAGGGCTGTCGGGATTAGTCGGATTTATTCTCAGAAACTCATGGAAAGTGCTCATGGCCAGCGTTTTGCCGAAAGGGCGGGGGCGGGTAATCAGCAGCACGTCGCTTTGGTCATATTCGAAGACTTGTTTGATAAGCTGGGTTTTGTCGACATAAAAAGAATCATTCTCGATGTATTTTGCAAACGATTCTCTTCCTACAGCTATCCTTTTCATCGTCAGCCCCGCGCATATCAATTAATGATTTCATGACATATTTGCCTTGTTTTGCTAGTTGCAAAAGACAAGAATACATCTGCGCGTTTAGTCTATATTAAAAAAGTATGGCTGTCCAATCACTGTGCCGCCGGCTTCGAAACTTCGACACAACAACCAATTCCGACGCATCTTTTCATACGCAGAAATGCATCCAGCTTGACCGAAACTTCGGCTGCAATATCTGTCTTTTGCCTGCCTGTCTCATATTCTCCGTATCGAACGCATGTTTTGTTTATTTTAGGCTCGTAAGCCGAATAAACTTTTTCGCTGGAGGCTCATGATTGTCTGCCATACCATAAGTGCTGATAATATCCCGCAATTATCTGAATGTGCGTATTCGGCCGCTTTTCAAATTTTTGCCTTGCTTCTTAACTGCGCAAATGCGGCGGTAAAAAACAGACAAGACGATATGAGGCAGGCGTGCGGGAGCAGTGGATTTTCCGCCCAAGGCCATAGCAGGCAAACCGCGGCCCCGAATGCCGATAACTTGCCAAAGACGATCAATGACCGATATCTGCCGGTATGCGGCGGCACGGCGCGCGCCGCGCGCGATTTGCGCATGGCGGCGCAGTCGGCGGCAGCAGCTCCCAAAAAAGCGGCGCAAAACGGCACCGATGCAAGAACCGCGGCGATTCTCAGAGCAATGAGTACTATAAGAGCCTTCACTGCTGCTATTCTCTGCTCCACGTAGGAAAACCACCAAGGCGCGTCTATTGCGTCGCTCTTCCCGGGATCGCGCTTTGATGATTTGCTGTCAGGGGCGAATGTTTCAGATGAATGGGCATCTGTCGCGCACAGCGTCCCGTTTTTAGGATTAATATGCGCGATCGGCGTTTTTTCATGCCCGTGTCGGCTGCGTTTTGCAGAAGCAATCATGATTAATTCGCTATTTTCGGCGCACGCTGAATCCGAGCTTTCATGTTTTTCGTCGTCCAAGCCATTTTTGCTATGACGTTCCGGAATTAAAAATTGTCTTACGGGGAGTAAAATTTTTTCGGGAAGTCTGCCCCCGTCAAGAAACGCGTCGGCATAAAATAACGTGCGTTCGAAGAAACTCTCGGGAAAAATTTTCTCCATGGAAGTCAATTCTTCTTCAAGCGATCTCATTGCGGAGTTTCCCGGGATCAGCGCAACTGCCGCGCCGGCCTGAAGCAATGCCGCAAAGCAAAGCGAAGCCGGGCTTAAAAAATTTTTTTGTCCTGCCATCAGTATCTCTCCTCTTCATATCCCTTCATGATTTTGGCAAGTTCTTCGTCTTCGTCGGTTTTATTCTTTTGCCTTGCATTGTCGTTTTCGCCCCGGGAGCCTGCCTCCCAATTCTCTTTGTCCGAATGCTCGGATTCGTCCGGTTCGGCAAAATATGTTCTGATTTTCGAAAGAACCGCATGCGCCGCTCCGTAAAACAGATTTCTAGCTCCCGTCATGCTTGTCGTTTGCGGCACGCATTCGTCTTTTGCGCAAAGAATGGGAAGGCGTCCTTTGATGATTTTTCCGCCCGACAGCTTGGCGATGTATTCAAGGTTTGGAAGCTGGCCGAGAAGCTGCGGCAGAAACAGCTCGCATTCTTCTTCGATGAGTTTCTCGCCTGAATTTCCCGAACACAGAAATGGATTTTCGGCATCGACGGTCACGGCTTCGGAACGCGAGGAGTATTCGATGCGCGTTTTGGGCAGGCTGTCGGTCACGTATTTCTGCGTTTCGGCATCGAGAACTCTAAGCGATAGAAGATTGTTCACGTTTGCGAGAATCTGCCTTGCGCGGGCAGGCGATCCCGTTTTGGCTTCAAAATCCGCAAAAGTCTGTGTTGCGACGACGCAGCGCATGCCTGCGCCTCTTCCTTTGTTGAGAAGCTGCACGAAAGGCTCGTTGACCACTTCCGCTGCTTCGTCGATGAAAATGTTCACTTTGCCTTCGCCTGCACCGTAGTTATAACGATCTCCTGCAACAGCAGCCAGGTCAGCAAGCATGAGAGAGCCGAGCGAGGCGCTGACGGACGGATCCGTAAGAGAATCCAGACCGATATACAGCACTTGCGCGTTTTTGATGATTTTTGCCGAATCGGTGACGATCATGCCTTCTTTGGGTTTTCCTTCATAAGAAAGAAGATCTCCGAGCTCCGAGCTTGCAAGCTGCGACAGCACAGGCATCAGGGAGGCGATCATTTTGGAAAAATGATTGGGATCGTGTTCCTGAAGTGCTATGAGCCCGCCGAGATCCGAATCGGGTTTTAGGTCGCGCCTGTAATGTTCTGCGGCAAATTTTGCTTTGGTGTTTCCCCTGGGCATCGCGGCCAGCTGGGCAATCCACTCGGCGCCTTCGGGTTTTTGTTTCCTTGCTGCCGCGAGTACCGCATCCGAAACCAGATCCGCAAGCCCCGATTCAAGACACCGTTTGATTGCGCGGATAGTCGGCCGCTTGCCGGTCGCGAGCAGCCCGTGAATGACACCGTTCAGCGCCATTTCTCCGAAGGCTTTGAAAGAATCTCCGCCTGCTTTTGATGGAATAAGAGTGCCGATGCGGCTTGCAAGCTCGGTGCCGCGGCTAAAGTTGCGAAGAGGATTGATGCGCACGGATTCCTCGGGAAAGCCCGGGTGAAAAAATGCGAAACGATCGGGTCTTCCAGCAAGTTCGCAGGCTTTTTTGGCATTGGCCCTCAGCTCTCTGTCGCCTTTGGGATCGATGATGATGACGGCTTCGTTCCGGCAGATTGCCTGCGCGATGAGCAGGTCGAAACATCTGGTCTTGCCTGCTCCCGTGGTTCCGACGATGAGCGTGTGTCCGTCGGCGTGAGCAATCGGCAAAGTTATCAGCCGGTCTTTGCCTCCGACGCCGTGGATGTAGCGCGAGCCGATTTCTCCTGGCTCAGCTGAACATGTCGCATCGAGGCGCAGTTTCTGAATTTCATGGATTCTCTGGGCATGCACGCGTTCCCAGAAAAAACCTTTGCCGAGGATGATTTGCCCGGGATGGTTTCGGCAGTCTTCGAGCATTTTTTCATGGTTGATGAATGATATCGGAGCGCCTTTTAACGAGTCTTTTGCTTCTTTTAGAGCAAGTCCCGCGGGGAGCCGCAGGCATCCCATGGCAAGCGACGATGCTGCCATGGGTTTTAAGATTTCAAGCGGCGCGGCTCCCGCGATTGCCGCTCCCGTGAGAAAAGCCGATGAGGCAAACCAGCAGGATGCGGCTATGAGTTCGTGGTTGGCTCGCCACGGATAGGCATATGGATCTTTGTATCGCACGGATGTTCCTTAAAAATTGTTGTTCAGCAGAAGGTTCGTTTGACAGAAGTTGCGAATATTCAAGCGTTCCGAATGATATTGGCCGCTCCGCGGCAGGGATCATTCGTCGGCCGCGCTCTTTTTCTTCTGCGTTTTCAGCGCTTCTTTCACTGCGGTTTTGGTTTCTTTGGCTGCTTCGGCGCGGATTTTTTTTATTTCCTTTACGAAGATCTTTGCTTCCTTGCCGTTGAATTCCTGAGGAATGTTGATATCGGGATTGTCGGCTCTTAATTTGTCGGCAAAGGCGCGGCCGAGCATGCTGCGAAAATTATTTGCTTCGTCTTCATGACCGCATGACTCCTTTTCGGCTTCTTTATCGGCAGGTGTCGGCGCGGCGCCGACTGAATGCTCGTCGGCAATTTTGGCTCCTGCCGCGAGCATCGCGGAAAGCGGCTTGGCTCCCGAGTATTCGATGCCGACGGGAGCGGGAAGCGGGTCTTTCAAAAGAATGCGCGGATCGGTAAAACGCACAAAGCGGATTTTGTCCGATTTAACGCCTTCGGGTCTTCCCATGAATATGCATCCTTCAAGAGCCGCGGGATTTTCTTCGATGATGCCCGAGCCTGCGAGCAGTCTGAGCCAATCAGCAGCCAGGGCGGGGCAGATGTTCGGCACGCAGTCTTTGAGTTTTTGGCTGATGTCGGAAAATCCTCCGCTCCAGGCAAGAAACAGACCGTCGCGGGTATGCCAAAGCCTGGCGCCGGGAGCGTTTGTCTTCCACGTTCCTTCCGACACGAGATCGCGCATGATGCCTAGAGCCTGTTCTATAGGGCGGATGCCCAAAGACGCGTTGTCGGCAACATAGAGGCGCCTTCTTAAGTCGCGGGATGCGCTCATGCAGTCGGCATCCTTCACGGTTTTGGCGATGAGAGCGGCTTTTGAATGCAGATGCGCATATCCTTCTTCTGGATAGATCGCAAGCAGCAGCGTTCTTACCGTCTCGGGAGAGACGGAAGAAAGCCAGGACATCAGATCGGGCGTGGCGAATCTTCCCGCAAGAACCGATGCAAAATACTCATGTCGCCTGTAGCGGTTCGGAAGATATGAGACAAAATATCTTTTGGCTCCCGAGCGCGCCAAAAAAGCATCAATGTTTTCGGTGAACGGATCCCAGACCGTCCCCGCGTCGGATGTAACGAGCATGTCGGATGCGGGCTTTCCCGCATCATGCATCAGCGCCGCGGCAAAGGCAATGACTCTTTCAGCAGCTTCCGCCTGTTTGCGTTTTGCTGGAGAAAGCTCCATGTCAGGGGCAAATCCTGCCGCTGTTTCCATAAGGTCAAGAGCGATGGATGCAGTTTCCAGGCTGTGCCGCCACAGTCCTCCCGCGGCATTGTGATGATTGTGTTCTGATGCGGGCAGAAGGTGGGCATATCCTGCAAATGCCAAAAGCGATGGCCTGACGATCATTTCAAACAAATCATCTCCGAGAGCGAGTTTTCTTCTTATTTCGCCGATGAGAACTTTTTGAGTATTCATGATGGCCTCGGCCGATGCCGCGGGCAGTCCCTTGTCTTCGGGAGGATATGACGGAATGCGGACATGCGTCTCCGCGTTTGCATTTTTCCCGCGAATATCAAGGCAGTCCTTAATTTGCACGTGATTTTGAGGAAATGGTTCGCCATGCGGCGGAACGTCGCGGAAATCTTCGGCGGCGGATTCTTTGCCCGGTTCGTTTGCGGAAGAAAAAATATTTTGGGAGGAGCGAACGGTCTGAATGCTCGGGCTGCAGGTCTTCTTCAAATTCTCGGATGCGCCGATGCCGGGCTTTGGAGTCATCTTTTCGGAACCATGCGATTGATTTTCATGCCGAACGGGGGCGCATGATGTCTCAGTCATGACGTCGGAGACATTAATTGCGCTGTCCGAATTGTTGGTGGATGCTGCTCGCACGTTCCCTTCGTCTTGAGCGATTTCGCGCGCATTTTTCAGCTTGCCTTTTTCGCCCGGCGGCGTTTGATCCTCGCAAGCATTTTCTTCGGCGTCGGGGAGCTTCTGTTCCGTTTTTTCGGCAGACGCTCCCGTGCATGACGTGCTTGAGTTTTTCTCTGCGCTTTCCGAACCTGCGCGCGCGGCTTCCTTAGCCCCGCCGCCGCAGGATTTATTAAGCGCTTCTGCCGTTTCTGAATTGACGTTTTCCGAATCCATAGATGCGTTTGCGGCGGCGCCGCCGATATTTCCTGCATCGTCGATTTCGGCGCCTGCGTCTTTGCGTCCAGCGTAAGTTTTTTTCGTTTTGTTTTTTTTGTCCCGATCCTGCATCGCCCGGGCTTCGTCGCTGAGCTTGGGCATTTCGGCATTTGCAATGCTCGCGTCCTCCTGCTTTTTTTTTAGATTCTGAGACATCATTTCCGCGATTTTCGGCAATTGGCTTGGCTCGGGAGTTTTTTCTTGCGCGGATTTTGCCGGATGGAGAATAGTTATTTCCTTCGCTCGGGGGGGGGTGTTTGGCCGATTTTTCCATTTCCGCATTTACGATTTTTCCTTTTGCGCCCGGGGCACTTTCGGCTTCTTTC
>JAZQPH010000190.1:0-2016 GCA_045628385.1 Succinivibrionaceae bacterium | reverse complement strand
AACCTTTACATATTTTGTGTCAGGCTGAATGCCGCATTTGTATATCGCTTCGGCATCCTTCATGTCATTCTTTATGCGCTTGTTTTTTAGAAATGCCTTTACGTGCTGAGCGGCAATCAGTCTTACAACGTAGCCTTGTTTTTCGAACAATCTTGCCCAATATTGGCTTGAGCCGCAGGATTCCATGAATATCACGCCAGTGCCCAATTTAATTATGTGATTAACGAAATTATCTCTGGAAACTTTTTGATTCTTCTGTTTGCCAGTCTTTTGATTAGAAACAAATACTTGAAAAGAATTCTTGGAAATATCGACGGCAATTACTGTTTCAACGTCTTTGACAATTTCGTTTATAATCATGGCAATGGACCCTCTTGGTTGTTTTTTGCTCAAGATACTATATCAGATCAATGATTTGTTTAGTATCCCGGCTGAGTGGGTCCATACCATTACAAAGACTACAAATTAGCCAGGAAAAGAAATCTGAAAATAGAACTTCTTGATGAGATAATTCGAAAGCTGTCCAAAGGCGAAGCTCTTCCACAAGAAAACAGAGATCATGCGTTGTCAGGAAACTGGTTAGGATATCGTGAATGTCATGTTCAACCAGACTGGCTTCTAATCTACCGCATTGAAGAAGGTCTGTTGATACTGACTCTTACCAGAACTGGTACACGCAGTGACCTGTTTGGCAAGTAAGCCTATATTCAATAACATAGGGCTCGTCTTCCCAAACTTTGCGCGATCTAACTGATCTAGCGAGTTTGAGATAGATCAATATGCCCCGCAGGCAAAGCCAGCGGGGTTTGTTTTTATTGCAGCCGCAGGCGGTCTGAAGATACGTCTTCGGCAAGCTCCTCCTCGATCGGATCATCTTGCAAATAATTGCCCGAGTCATTGAATACGCTGTTTTCGAATTCTTCGCTCGGAATCGGAATGTTCATGGCAATCAGAAGAACTCTGAGCCCGCCGACGACTTCGGTAAAGTAAGTGCCGCAGGAGAATTTGGTTTCTTCGATGGAGTCGAGCTTGTCGATGACGACGAGTTCGCTGTCGTACCGCAGTTTCAGCGAATCATTTTGTTTCGGCGCGCTGTCGATTCTCTTTCTGAGCATGATGGCGATGGACGTCGCCACGAACTGCACGAACGTTTTTCCTTCCGGGGCGAGGTCGGAATTTGCTCTCATTCTCGATGCTCCGAGGCGCTGTTTGAATATGCTGAAAGCGTATTCGACTTCGTTGCGGTCATAATAGGCTTTGAATGCTTCGGTCGCGTCGGAGACGATGTCGCTTGCGAGAACCCTGACGCCTTTCATGTCGAGACAGGCGTCGACCGCCGCTCTGTTCGTAGAAATGGAAACGATATTGCCGTTTTCGTCGGTTTTGACGATGAGAAACTTCTCGGCGATGTCGGGCATAGGTTTTGGAATCTCTTGGCTTTTTCTGAGCAGCGCGGCGGCAGCCGAAATGTTCGAAGTCAGTTTCTTGCGCTCGTCGTCGAAAATGTCCTGGCTGTAGAAGAAGTGCGCGTACATTTTCGCTTTGGGCTTCGGAGTGCGCTTTTCGCAGTCGGTCGCGAAGTTTGCGGGATAGGACCGCTCAGTTTCGACGGTGACTGCCGATTTCGTGGCGGAATGAAAGCGGATCAAGCAGTTTCGGGCAAGCCTCTTTGAACAGAGTCTTGCAGACCGCGAATGAAGTCTTGAGGTTCAGCAGGAAGCTGATGTTGTTCTGAAACAATCCGGAAATCGAGCCCGGGCACATGGGCTTCGGCCATGGCAGGCGGTGCGTCTCGGCAAAGCCTTCATATCTCGTCGTTGCGCCGCCTTCGGCGATGTTGAGGAAGTATGCGAGAGAAAGAATCATTCGCCAGACATTGCATCGGCCGAAAGTCTGTTTCAGAGCCCTCAGCAGGGGCGTGTCTGCTATCAGGCAGTCGAAAGTCCAGGTCGCTCCCGCGGCGAGGCGCTTGGCCACGAGAGCGTCTTTGACGGTCACAGTTGCTTCTTCTTCGGG
>JAZQPH010000189.1:0-2434 GCA_045628385.1 Succinivibrionaceae bacterium | reverse complement strand
GATCGCAACGGACGCGATGGCGGATCTGGATCGTGGAACAGATGATAGCGGCTCTGATTGCCTTAGATTGTTAAACCGCCGCTTAGGCTGCGGTTTAACAAGAAATTTTCGTATGAATAACAAAACGCCCGAAAGAAGACTGTCGGGCGTTCTTTATTTTCAGTTATAGATTGCGTTTACTGAACTTCAAAATTCTTAACGAGATCGATGAGATATTTTTTGAATTCGTCGGCGACGGTCGGATGTCTCAGTGCGTAATCTACATTGGCCTGCATATATCCGATTTTCGTTCCGCAATCGAAACCGTAGCCTTTTTTGACATAAGCTTCGACCGTTTCGTGCTCCAAAAGTTTTCTCAGCGTGTCGGTGAGCTGAAGTTCGCCGCCGACGCCGATCGGCGTTTCATCAAACAGACGCCATATTTTCTTTGAAAGGATGTATCTTCCCGTTATGGCATAGTTTGACGGCGCGAATCCCTTGCGAGGTTTTTCCACAAGCGCGTGGATCTTGGTAAAGAGCGAGTCATTAGGATTTGCTCCGTTAAGGTCAACGATGCCGTACTTGTGAGTTTCATCGGCAGGAACTTCTTCAATCATGATCTGCGATGAGCCTGTTTCCATGAATCTTGCGACCATTTCGGCCAGATTGGAATTAGTCTGGTCTGCCGAGTGATTGGCCAGGATTACATCGGGGAGCAGGACAGCAAACGGCTTGTCTTCGCCGATCAGCGGCATTGCGCATCTCAGAGCGTCAGCAAGTCCGCGGGCTTCGCCCTGACGGATATGCATGATGTGCACATCAGAAGGGATGATTGACTGAATTTCCTCAAGCAAAGTTCTTTTGACGCGTTCGGTCAGAATTGCTTCAAGCTCGAAGCTTTTATCGAAATGGTTTTCGATGGAATTTTTTGATGAGTGTGTGACGAGTACTATGTCCTTAATTCCGGCGCTGACCGCTTCGTTCACAACGTACTGAATGAGCGGTTTGTCGACGACGGGCAGCATTTCCTTTGGAATTGCTTTGGTTGCGGGAAGCATTCTCGTGCCGAGTCCAGCAACGGGAATGACAGCCTTAAGACGCGGAGCTGCGGTCATCATAGCGGGCACCTCTCAGGCTTTGCGGTAATTTTTATCGGTTTGACGGTAACTTTGGCGTAGACACCCGCTTCCATGTACGGATCGGCATCAGCCCATTTTTGGGCATCCTCAAGCGAATCAAAGGAGGCAAGAACGGTGCTTCCCGTAAAGCCTGCATCGCCGGGATTTTCGGAATCGACAGCGGGATGAGGACCTGCAAATGCCAGTCTTCCCTGTGCAATGAGATCGTTAAGTCTTGCAAGGTGCGCAGGACGGACTTTTTGTCTGTCTGCGAGACTGTTCGGCTTATCTTCGCAATAAATGAGATACCACATGTTCTTTCCTCAATAATATGTGAACATTCTGTCAGTTTGTTCGTTTTCGGAATGTATTATGCTTCCGATGAAAAATTTTTTTGTTTGTCCTGCGACAAAGTTTTATTGGCGTCCTGGTTTTGATTGATTTCAGCTCCGCTATTAGGCGCATCCTCGGAGTTTTCCGAAGGATCCTTGATATACGGCATCAGCTTGTATACTGAGACGAACATCACAGCGACGGTGATCCCAAGCACGCCCCATACTTTGAAGTTTACCCAAATCTGCAATGCGGTTTCGGGATCTGCCAATCCAAATTCATCAATGAGCGAGACAAAAACATTTAGTATCGCGACAAAGAAACAGGCACCCGCCCAAAAATTGTTAATGCCGAGCAGCGTCTTGGCAGGCGCTTTCTGCGCAACCTGTTTCATTACGACGGCGGCCAGAGGCTTGCCCATCCTGCCGCTGATATAAAGAATCAGTCCGATTATCGATTCGACGACCGTCACTTTGATCTGCAGCCAGAGCGGATCCTGTGATATCAGCGTGAGGGATCCGAAAGCAACGAGCATCGCGGAAGTCCAAAGATGCATCTTGCTGATTTTTCCGGTCAGGAGTTTGTCGGCGCCCAGCTGAATGACGGCTGCCACCATCAGAACGCCGGTTGCGACTATGATGCCCCAAATTTTGAAACTGACGAAAAAGGCGATTAACGGCAGGCAATCTAGCAATATTTTCATGGGTTCTCCTTACGCCGAAATTATACCAAAGCATGCGCTCCATCATGCTATTTTCATTCTGTGGGAAGCATACTCGAAAATCAAAGCCAAAAAGAAAACCCTTTTCGGCGATAAATCCGAAAAGGGCGGCATGAGGTTGGGGATCAGCGCGACCCCTGCGTCATAAGATTATTTTTTGGTTGCAGCCTTGAGCGAAGCAACTTTTTCTCCGATCAGCTTTTTGGCGGTTGCGAGATCATGGAGATTGTCTTCGATGATCTTAACGAGCGCGGAGCCGGTTATAAGTCGGATCGTAGCCATG
>JAZQPH010000188.1:0-12489 GCA_045628385.1 Succinivibrionaceae bacterium | reverse complement strand
AGATTCTCTTCGTGGATGTCGGTTCCCGAAAAGATTTCCTCGTACCTGTCTTTGTACGAGATGTCGTAGAAGCATTTGAGCATCTGCACGAAGGTGCTTTTGCCGAAGCGTCTCGGACGAAGCAGGACCGGATACAGAGATGTGTTTGCGTCAAGTTCTTCAATTGCTGAGCTTTTGTCGACAAATGCTCTTCCGCCTTTTCGAAGATTTTCATAAGAAACCTCGCCGTATGGATTTTTTAACAGACGGACTTTTGCTTTGCTCATAACGCAACCCTTTGTCGATGCTTTTTCGTAAGCATACAATATTTCGGCGCATAACTGCTTCTTCAGACGTATTTCTCTGTCCATAAAATGAAATTTGAGTCCAGAAATGGCGGTACTTTGTTGATGCTCAAAATGACATTGTATCTAAAGATATTTTTTGCCTGATGCTCGACTGCTTAAACATGCGTGAATGAATAGGGTGTTTTTAAAGCGCCTTTATCTGAATTAAGAAGATTGTCCGAATGCCTAGCACTCAATATTAAGACCGCTTGACGAACTCGTAGTAGTTGAACCTTCGCTGGTATAGGTCATGCTGTTGCGGTCTTTTATTTGGCTGAGCACCTGTCCGAGGCGCCTGTTGGCAACCATCGACATCTGGATAAGTTTTCCGTTTACCGCGTTTTGTCTGTGGCATTCCTTAAGAATGTCGACGATGTGTTCTTTGGCCTGCTTAAGATCGTTTTTTAGACGGTCGCGATCTGGCTGTTCGGAGATGGTTTTGTCATTTGCTGTGATTGTTTCGAGGAGCGACTGCTTTCTTTTCTCGATTTCGGGCAATGAAAAAGCCCGCCGTTCTTTCAGAACGACGAACTCTTCTGCAAGCAATTCTTTGATAGCCGTTACGAGACCCAATTGCTCGTTAAGTAATTCATCGAGTTTGCTCATCGGTACTCCTGTCTTAACCCTGCCGAGCGCTATGCGCGACCGACACGGGATTAATTATAGAGTGCCGAAAGCTCTGACTCAAATGCCATCATTCTGCTGGCGACTTTGAAGCCGTCTACCTTGTAGCTTCCGTCGGCTACTGCTTTTTTGATTGAAGCGACCTTCTTCTCATCGATCCCCGAAGAGTTTTTTGCGCTCTTTTGCAGATCGGAAAGAGACTTAGCTTTGTCGGTGATTACCACCGAATCGCTTTTTGCGATTGCAGCCGCAGTGTCTTGACCCTTGACCGTAGCCGATGCGACTTCTTCGTTCGCCATGCCCATTGCGTTAGGGGCTTTGTTGAGGCTCGGTCCGGAATTGGCGGCTATGCTTTGGTTTACATTATTGATTGCCATGGCCATTTCCTTAAGTTTTCTTTGTTGATTCTCCTGAGGGCTCGTTGCCCATGTACCCTCTTATCGGCGAGACCGCGAATACTTTAACGATATTTTTTCAAAATCTCATGATTTTTGCTTCAATATCTTTCGTGCTCCGAAACGGTATTTGCCTCAGTCACCTGACGCTGATTTTAACATGATCGACACCGGTGACTTTTCCTTTGACAGTTTTGCCCGAAATCATGTTTTTAACCCTTATTTCTGCTCCCAGCGTGCCGTCTTCAAGAGCCGTGCCCTTTACTTTGACAGTAACTTCGTCGGTGCCTGCTTCAAGATCGACGAGCGAGTCCTTGCAGACCATGCAGATTTGATTCATCTTGACGACCTCTCCTGCAGGAAGATCCCGCCTTGCTTTGGATCCCGCAAGCGATTCTATGTCCGAAAAATATGCGCCTTTAAGCTGAAGTTTGCTGACCATCCTGATTTCCAGATTGGATGCGTCAAGGGTCTGATTTTTGGCAACGGCCGCCGTAACCGCAACAGCAGGCGCCAAGAAAGCTATTTTTACTGGAATCGATGTTTTCCAGCCGTTTTCGTCGCCGAAGCAGGTTAGGCGGACGGAGTTGGTCACCCGAGAAGCTTTCTTTTTCATGATCTCGGCATCGTAGCCGTCAGGGCAGTGCATCAGAGCTCTCTTTGTCAGATCGGGGACAGAGACGCTGATCTGCGCCTCGGGATCTTCTTCTTTGACCCAGTCTTCTATTACCTGCCTGACAAGAGCCTCAGCCTCGGCAGCGTCATCGGGATCAGTTCCTGCAAATGTCGGCATGGCGGAAAGCAGCGCGGCGGCGGATGCTGCCGCTTGTAGAAATCTTTTCACCTGAGACTCCTTTATTTTGAATATTTAAGCTGCAGCATGCGCGTAATTGGCGTCAAAAAACTGCGAGCCCTCGGATTGTATGAAAACGGGCGGGGTTTGGCATGCCAAAATCGTGCCGAACCGCAAACGAATTCAAAAATTTTAGCTATTGTGATCTGGTTGCCATAAGTTGAACATGAACGTAACTCCCTTCAAAAATACTGAATTGCCCCACAAATTCACAAGCTATGCCGTTGTATGATCATGAAGATAATGCCGATTTTAGATCGGCGTCAGAATATGAGATACAGGGGGTATCCATGGCAAGCGTATTGGATTCCGTAAATCAGCTTACGCAGCTCGTAGGCCAGAACCGCATGGAATTGCTGCTGTTTTATTTAAACGGCAGGAAGCAGCGCTACGGCATCAACGTGTTTAAGGTAAAGGAAGTTCTTCAGTGCCCGCACCTCACGATCATGCCTAAACTTCACAAGGCAGTAAGGGGCGTTGCCCATATTCGCGGCCAACCTGTATCCATCATCGATCTCGGCATGGCAACCGGCGCGCCTCCGATTGAAGATGTGTCCAAGGCATTCATTATCATTGCCGAATATAACCGATCGGTTCAGGGCTTCCTCGTCGCGGCAGTCGATCGCATTCTTAATATGAATTGGTCGTCGATTCTGCCTCCTCCTAAAGGCGTGGGAAAACAGAATTACATGACTGCCGTTACCGAGATAGACGGCGAGCTTGTGCAGATTCTCGACGTAGAAAGAATTCTTGATGAAATTTCTCCGATAAAGACCGAAGCGTCCGCGGCGGTCATCGAGGAAGTCGTCGCGACGACCAAAGAATTCAATGCCGCAGAACTGCCTGTTCTTGTGGCCGACGATTCGTCTGTTGCAAGAAGACAGGTTCAGAAATCGCTTGAAGCAATCGGCATCAGAACTATTCTTGCAAAGAACGGCAGGGAAGCTCTGGATATGCTCAAGGATTTGGCTTCCAGAGGTCCTATAGAGGATCAGCTGTTGATGGTCATTTCTGATATAGAAATGCCGGAGATGGACGGTTATACTCTTACGGCTTCCATACGAAGCGACGAGGCTTTGAAGAACATAGAGATTATTCTCCATACTTCGCTTTCCGGCATTTTCAATCAGGCAATGGTTAAAAAGGTCGGCGCGAACAACTTCATAGCAAAGTTCAATCCTGATGAGCTTGCAAAGGCCGTTAAGCAGTCGATGAACAACTGCCAGTCATTGCACAAAAGTTAAGTTTTCAGAATAAGGAAATCATGGCGGATCTAAGCAAGGAACAGTACGCATGGTTCTGCTCGTTTCTTGAATCCACGAGCGGCATAGTTCTCGGACCGAGCAAGCAGTATTTGGTGTCGAGCCGTTTGGCTCCTCTTGTGGCCAAGTATGGGTTGTCTTCGGTAGGGGAACTTGTCGATAAAGCAGGGTCGATTTCGGCGAGGGCGCTTCGTTCGGAACTCATCGATGCGATGACGACGAATGAAACGCTCTGGTTCAGAGACGGCTATCCGTTCAATATTCTGCGCCAGCGCTTGCTGCCGGAATTTGCTCAGACTAAAAAATTGGGACCGGTGAAGATTTGGTCTGCCGCTTCTTCTTCGGGGCAGGAGCCGTATTCCATCGCCATGACTTGCCTTGAGTCGTCCATTCCTAAATTTAAAACTTCAGGCGGCGTGCAGATTGTCGCAACCGACATATCTCCGACCATGCTGACGCTCTGCAAAAACGGAGAATATGACAGGCTTTCTCTGAACCGCGGCTTGTCCGAAGAACGCAAAAGAATGTTTTTCGAAAAAGCGAATGAAAATTCCATGCGCGTCAAACGCGAAGTTAAGTCGCTTGTCACGTTCAAGTATCTCAATCTCCTCGAATCTTATAGAGGAATGGGCATGTTCGACGTGATTTTCTGCCGCAACGTTCTGATCTATTTCTCGGCTCAGGTAAAAGCCAAGATCATCGATCAGATGGCTGATTGCCTGAACCCCGGTGGATATCTCTTCCTCGGCGGTTCCGAGTCATTGACGGGTCTTAGCAAACGTTTTGACATGCAGTGTTGCAGTCCGGGAATAATTTACAAACTAAAATCTTGATGCTTGATTGACAGTATCCCCGAAAGACTGAGTTTTTCGGGGATTTTTTATTCACGAACAAGTGTCAGTTTTGCCAGTCAGGAAATTCGAATAGACTGCCGATCTTCTTTTCATTCGATCGATGCGGCAATACTTTGCCGCTTTGATCGCCCAGTCGCCGACTGATCGGATTTTATTGGCATGCCTGTTGCAATAAATTCAATCAACATAGGACAGGGAGTCGGCAATATGGCTTTTTCATTCGACAGCGCATTTGGAATTCACCAGTATGCGATAGGGGCAAGAAACGCAAGATCCGAGATTCTTGCAGCCAACATCGCAAATGCTGATACCCCGGGCTACAAGGCAAGAGACGTCGATTTTAAAGAGGCGCTTGCTTCAGCCATGGGACAGACCTCCGACAATTCCGTAAAGCTTATGCGCACGGATGATCGCCATGCATCTGCCAAAATTTCGACGATCGGCATGAGCAATCTTATGTACAGAGTGCCTCTGCAGCCTGATACTGGCGACGGCAATACCGTCGATGTTCAGGAAGAACGCACGCAGTTTCTGGAAAATGCTTTGCGCTATCAGGCTTCCCTTGAATTTCTCAACCAGAGAATAGCACAGCTTAACCGCGCCATCAGAGGAGAACAGGCATGAGTCTGATGAGAGTAATGGATATCGCGGGCACCGCCATGAGTGCCCAGTCGGTCCGCCTTAACACAGTTGCAAGCAATCTTGCCAATGCCGACAGCATTTCATCTAGCGCCAATACGACTTATAAGGCAAGAAAGCCGGTATTCCAGGCCATGCTTGAATCGGCTTCGGCAAGTTTCAGCGGCAATTCCAATGACTCGCAGAGCGCGGGCGTCAGGATCGCAGGCATCGTGGAAAGCGATTCTCCCGCGATCATGGAATATCACCCCGATCATCCTCTTGCCAACGAAGACGGATATATCTTCCGCCCTAACGTCAATACCGTCGAAGAAATGGCGGACATGATGAGCGCCAGCCGTTCGTATCAGACGAATGTGCAGATCGCAGAGGTGGCAAAGACTCTTTTGGCACAGACTTTGCGACTCGGAAAGGGTTAATGGTTTCGGGAGGCAATTATGTCTATTTATACCGATATAGGACTTACAGGAACTGGCACGAGTTCTGCCGCGCACGCAGCCGCGGCTTCATCGAAACTCGGTTCCTACAATTTAACTCAGGCGGATTTTCTTAGTCTCCTGACGACCGAACTTGCCTATCAGGACCCGACGAATCCAACCGACAATAAAGAGATGGTTTCTCAGCTTTCTCAGATTTCCACGGTAAACGGCATTACGAGCCTTAATGAGACCGTGAACAGCCTGTCATCCGTGGTTACCTCTTCTCAGGCACTGATGGCGTCCGGCCTGGTCGGTCACAGCGTTCTTATCGATTCGAATACCGGTTACTCATCCGGCACGGGTTTTGATGGTGTAGTTACAACAGGCGATGACGGTGCCAAAGATTTGACAATCACCATCACGAACGAAGCCGGCGAAATCGTATATCAGGCTTCGGCTCAGGGTGATTATTCCGGAAACGTGGCATTTGACTGGGACGGCAAAGACTTAAACGGCAATCAATTGCCGGGCGGTTATTACAAGGTTTCGGCAAACGGACTCGTGAACGGCATTTCTACCGACATCGGCGCAAGAGTATATGCCAAGGTTTCCAGCGTGTTGGTCGGAAGCTCCACATCCTCGACGGTCTTGAACCTCGAAGGCATGGGACAGTACGGAATCAACGAAGTGCTTGAAATCGGCAACTAAAGGTTAATTAAAGATTATTACAAAGGATCAACGAAGGAGCTCATTATGTCATTTAACATTTCTCTGAGCGGTCTTAACGCAGCGCAGAAGTCTCTTGACGTAACTTCCAACAACATCGCAAACGTGGCGACCACGGGCTTCAAGAAGTCGAGAGCAGAGTTCTCCGACGTATATTCGAACTCCGTCATGTCCAATGCCAAAACCGCAGTCGGTTCCGGCGTTCAGACAGCATCTGTTGCGCAGCAGTTCTCGCAGGGTTCCATCGAAGGCACCAGCAATACCCTCGACCTTGCGATCTCGGGAGAAGGCTTCTTCGTATTGTCCGCAGGCAGCGGCGACGCTACCAAACTTTACACCAGAGCTGGCTTCTTCGAAACCGACGACGTTGGTCATGTCGTAACTCCTGCAGGCTACTCATTGATGGCATATCCTGTCAATGAAGACGGCAGCGTCAGTTCCATGTCGCTTGATTCGACTCAGCCGCTGCAGATTCCTTCGAGCGCTGGCGATCCTACGGCAACATCGAAAATTGAAGCAAACCTTATACTGAATGCATCGGCAGGCAACTTGTATGAGATTGTGAAAGATCCAGACACAGGTGTTGAGAAAAAAGTCTATCCTGCAATTGACCGCAACAATCCAGAGACCTACACAGCATCAACTTCCGTGACGGTATACGATTCTTTGGGCAACACCCACTCTGTTACCTACTATTTTGCCAAGCGCGGCGAAACAGATGATGGTACAGGTCAAGTACGCTGGGATATGCAGGTTTACATGGATGACATGGAAAATCCTATCAAGATGGAATCCGACGAACTCGATGATCAAGGTAATCCTAAGCTCACTGATACCGTAACTTTCTTGTATCAAGGTTCAAAATGCGTCAGCCAATCACCTAACAAGATTAAAACCCAAGAGCTTGGAGAAATTTATGAAAAGCTTGGTGTCGAGGGCGTAGACAAGACACAGCAGATTGAACTGCAATTCCCTAACATCAAGCAGGTCGCTCTTACCTCCAACATGCAGGTGGACAGGCTGAACCAGAACGGTTTTGCGGTAGGCCAGCTTACCGGACTGCAGATCGGCGGCAACGGTCTTGTAAGAGCTACTTACTCCAACGGCAAGACGGTTAACCTCGGCATGATCGCCATGGCAAAGTTTACCAACAATCAGGGCTTGGCGCAGGTTGGCGACACCTGCTGGAAAGAAACTCTGGAATCTGGCGAAGTCATGCCTACGACGGCTGGTTCGGGAACGACAGGATCGATAAAATCATCTTCTCTTGAAAGCTCGAACGTCGATTTGGCCGCATCGCTTGTCGAACTGATTTCGGCGCAGCGCAACTATCAGGCAAACACCAAAGCTCTGGAAGCCGCGAGCAACATCATGCAGGCAATTCTCAACGTATCTTGATGAATTGCACTGACGAAATTTAGGCATAAAAATCTGATGCCGGATTTTTGGCGGGGAGGGCTAAAGCTTTCCCCGCCTTTTTGTTTATTGCTGCTTGGGCAGTTATCTTAACGCTTTCTTGGTTTTTGATTATCTCATTGTAAAACAGTCTTTTTTTTAACTTCTGTATATTCCGGCATGCCTGTTGCTTATTTTTTGGCAAATGGGTCAGATACCCTGGGAGCATCAGCATGGACAACCTTCTTTACATCTCGATGACGGGAGCCAAGGAAAATTTCAATGCCTTGGCTGTCAGAGCGAATAACCTCGCCAACGCATCGACCATCGGTTTCAAAGCCGATTACGAGCAGGCCCGCGCCATGCAGGCTTACGGCGAAGGATTGCCGTCCCGCGTATTCTCTCTGACCGAGCGTCCTGGCCACGACATGAGCCACGGCGCCATCACCGTCACTAACCGCGATCTCGACGTTGCCATCAAGGGCGACGGCTTTATCGCCGTTCTCGACCGCGACGGGAAAGAAGCCTACACGAGAGCGGGCTCTCTTCGCATCGACGATGAAGGTATTTTGCGCACGGAGAACGGGCTTAGGGTCGCAGGCATGGGCGGAGAAGAAATTTCCATACCGATGCCTGCTCAGAAAGTATTCATCAACGCCGACGGCACGGTCGCGGGCGTTCCCGAGGGCGAAAACTCCAGCACCATCGAAGAATTTTCACAGATAAAGCTGGTAAACCCCGAAATCCGTTCGCTCGTAAAGGGCAGAGACGGTCTGTTCAGAAGAACTGACGGAATGCCGGCGCTTGAAGATCCGACCGTTCAGCTCGAAGGCGGCATGCTGGAAATGTCGAATGTCAATGTCGCGGCCGAGATGACCAATCTCATCCGTCTGCAGCGCCAGTTCGATGCCAATGTAAAACTTATGAAGACGGCCGAAGACATCGACCAGTCTGCCAACAATTTGCTGCGCCTGTCTTAAGGCCAAGGAGCGTATACCATGATGCCTGCACTTTGGATTGCCAAAACGGGTCTTGATGCCCAGCAGACCAATATATCTGTCATCTCTAACAACCTGGCCAATGCTTCGACCGTAGGTTTCAAAAAGGGCAGGGCGGTATTTGAAGATCTGCTCTATCAGAATATCCACCAGCCGGGCGGCCGTTCCTCTGCGGACACCACTCTTCCTTCGGGACTCATGACTGGCGTCGGCGCCAAGGTTGTGTCTACCCAGAAAGCGTTTACACAGGGCGACGTTCAGACTACGGACAACTCTCTTGATCTCATGGTAAGCGGCGCAGGCTTCTTTGAAATCGAACTTCCCGACGGAACCACCGCATACACGAGAAATGGCCAGTTTGCCTTGAGCGAAGAAGGCACGATCGTGACCTCGGGCAGCGGCTATGTTCTGCAGCCGCAGATTCAGATTCCCGACAATGCGACGTCGATTACCGTAAGTTCCGACGGACAGGTGACGGTTCAGGTCGCAGGTCAGGCCGGCGGCCAGGTTCTCGGCCAGCTTAACATGTCGAGATTCATCAATCCTCAGGGTCTCGAGCCTATCGGCGAAAATCTGTTCCTTGAAACTCAGTCCTCGGGCGCTCCGATTCAGGGAACGGGCGGCATGGACGGCATGGGCATGATAAAGCAGGGCATGCTCGAAACTTCCAACGTCAATGTTACCGAAGAACTCGTGAACCTCATTCAGGCGCAGAGAGTCTATGAAATGAACTCAAAAGTTCTCTCGACCGTTGACGAAATGCTTGGAACCCTGCAGCAGAATACATAATTGGCTGACGTTTCCCGCAAGACGCCGTAAACGCCGCTTAGGGCGTCATGCATTCGCTCGACAACGATTGCCGATATCCCGGATGACGGGATTTTGGCAGTTGTGCGGCATGCCGAAATTTGCTTCTTCCCAACAGCCGCTTCCGACTGGCTTTATTTCTTTTTTGCGCATCCGATATCCAAAATAATCATTTGAATTCATAAAGATATGCTGACAGTCGGCAAAGGTTTGCCGCTTTGGCACGCATATGGCTTATATCTAAGCAAACGATCTATCAGATCATGCATATAAGAATTTTAAGGACGGAGTCGGCGATGAAAGTATTACCTCTTGCAATGGCCGTTATGGCGTTTGGAGTTTGCGGCTGCGAATCGGTTATCAATGCGGGCAAGCCTACGCCCGACGATCCGATGTTTGCCCCAGCGGTTCCTGAAGAAAGAGTCGTGCAGGTTGTGCCTACCGGTTCCATTTTCTCTAATGCCGGCGTGAGCAGCATCTATTCCGATATTAAGGCGCACAAGGTAGGCGATCTCATCACCGTCAATCTTCAGGAAAGCACCTCCGCCAAGAAAAATGCGAACACCAAGCTCGGCAAAGACAGTTCGCTCAGCATGGAGCCGACGAAATTCCTCGGACAGAGCCTGCATCTTGGCAAATTCACCACCGATATTTCGGGCGGCGCGAAAAATGATTTTAAAGGCGGTTCGTCCGCAGATCAGAGCAACAGCTTAAACGGCAGCATTTCGGTGAGCGTGACTCATGTGCTTGCCAACGGCAACCTGCAGGTGCGCGGCGAAAAATGGCTCATGCTGAACAACGGCAAAGAATACATCCGCGTGACCGGCATTCTGCGTCCTGAGGACATCAACTCTGACAATACCGTGTCTTCCCAGCGCATAGCCAATGCCAGAATCGAATATGGCGGAACGGGCGACTTTGCCAACACGCAGGAGCGCGGTTGGCTTGCCAAATTCTTCAACACTCTCTTCAGCCCATTCTGATAAAGGAGACGCATCATGTTATTTGCTAAGTTAGGAAAAGCAATCTGCATAGCGGCAGCGGCTGTGTCTCTTTTCGCGGCGGCAGATGCCTCGGCTTCGAGAGTCAAGGATATCGTTTCGGTTCAGGGCGTCCGCGCCAACCAGCTCATCGGCTACGGTCTTGTCGTCGGTTTGAACGGCACGGGCGAAAAGAACAATGCTTTTTCCGAGCAGACGTTCAGAACCATGCTCAACAACTTCGGCATCAAGGTTTCCGACAACATCAAGCCTAAGATGAAAGACGTGGCTCCCGTTATCGTGCATGCCGAGCTGCCTGCTTTCTCAAAGCCCGGCCAGACCATCGACGTCACGGTATCTGCGATAGGCGAGGCTAAGAGTCTCAGGGGCGGCACGCTCATCCAGACCTTCTTAAAAGGCGCCGACGGCCAGGTATATGCCGTGGCTCAGGGGTCTTTGGTTGTATCGGGTCTCGGCGCGGAAGGCGCTGACGGTTCCAAAGTGGTCGTCAATACTCCGACGGTCGGAAGAATCGCAAACGGCGCCATCGTCGAACGCACCGTGCCTTCGTCGTTCGATTACGGCGACACCATTACTCTTAACCTGCGCCGCGCGGACTTTTCCACGGCGGGCAACCTTGCAAGAGCCATTAACGAAAATTTTGGCAAGGATACTGCTAGAGCGATAGATGCGACGTCAGTTGAAGTATTTGCTCCTCGCGATACTTCCGCGCGAGTCAGTTTTTTGTCGGCGATCGAAAATCTCGACATCGACATTGCTGACGAAGCCGCAAAGATTATCGTCAACTCCCGCACGGGCACCATCGTAATCGGCAAGGACGTGAAACTGCATCCTGTAGCCATCACGCACGGCGGACTGACGGTAACTGTTAAGGAAAACATCGAGGTTTATCAGCCGAACGCCCTTGCGGGCGGAGACACCGCGGTAGTTCCCAACTCGAACATCAAGATCGAGGAAAAGGACACCCGCATGTTCAAGCTGGAATCCTCAAACTCCCTCGACGATCTGGTAAGAACCATCAATCAGATCGGCTTGGCTCCAGGCGATCTCATGAGCGTGCTTGAAGCTCTGCAGCAGGCTGGCGCAATAGAGGGGGAACTGGTAATCATTTAAGCCCTTGGGGCATGGCGGAGGCGCAATCATGGCAAACGGCATCGGGACGGACATTTCCCTTAATGTCAACGATCTGAAATCGTATGAACGCCTTCGCCGCTCGGGCATCAATGGCAGCGAGGATGAAAAGAAAGCAGCTCTTCGCCAGGCCGCCAATCAGTTCGAAGCCATGTTTACCCAGATGTGGCTCAAATCCCAAAGAGAGACCGAAAAGGAAATGTTCAAGGACAATCCTTTGAGGTCTTCAACTTCAGATCTCTATCAGTCGTTTTTGGATGAGCAGATGTCTACCGATCTTGCATCAAAAGCATCTGGCGGCATGCAGGGCGGCGCATTGTCCGAACTTATCATGAAACAGCTCGATCGCGGTGCGGGAAACAAGAGCTCAGGCGAGCTTAAAATGCCGAACGCCGACGAAGGCAAAGCTTTTGAACTAGGCTCAAATGACAAAGCGTTCTCGCTCGAAGGGGCCAGAAAAAGCGGATCTTGGGATGGCATATACAGAGGAAGCTCCAAAGGCGCGGATTTGGCCAGAGCAGGCGTCATTAAAGGTTCTTTGTTTGAAGAAATTGCCGCGCAGAAGTCCTATGCCAAAGAGGCGGCATCCGTCAATGCTCCTTCTTATGCTTCGTCGGGAACCGCTACGCCGCGGGCCGCCGAATTTGTGGAAAAGATGATGCCGATAGCCAAAAAGGTCGCCGAAAAATTCGGTCTTGATCCGGTGGCGATGGTTGCCCAGGCGGCGCTTGAAACGGGATGGGGCAAGAGCCTTATCGGTTCAGCCAACAACCTCTTCGGAATAAAGGCATCTTCTTCCTCAAAGAGCAGAGTGAACGCCGAGACCTCCGAATTTATTGGGGGAAAGATGATCCGCGTGTCGGCTGATTTCAGAGCGTATGACAGCGTCGAATCTTCAATGGAAGATTATGCAAGACTCATCACGGGCAATAAGCGCTACAGCAAAGCTGCCGCATCCGCTTTTGACAGGGATACGTATTTTGAAGAACTGCAGAAAGCAGGATACGCGACGGATCCGCATTACGCCGAAAAACTGAAGAGCATCGCAAGAAATCCAGT
>JAZQPH010000187.1:0-20291 GCA_045628385.1 Succinivibrionaceae bacterium | reverse complement strand
TGGTCACAACGCTCTTCAAAGCGTTGGCGCTATTATGAACGGCAACCACGTGGGCGATAATGTTCTTCCATATAACAACCGCGGCAACGGTTATCGCTTCATCGATTGGGGTGTTGTAGAACAGGGTTCTTGGAATTTGGGCTACGCTTTCTTAGTGTCCCACATGTCTCCAACAAATGGTGAAGGCAGCAATGACTGGGGTGCAGGTTGGGTTCATCCAAACGGCAACGATTATGCAATCGTTCTTCGTCCTGCTTACAAGTGGTCTGACTTCACCTCCACCGTTCTTGAATTCGGTTGGACGCATCAGCCAAATTATGGTTGGTTTAAGGACAGTTGGAAAGTTTCTCATAAAGAACATATGTCTGCAACCAAGCTGACTATTGCGCAGCAGTGGTCTCCGATGACCCACTTCTGGGCACGACCATCCATCCGTGTATTCGCTTCCTGGTTGTCTGGCAACTACATGGACAAGGCGCACACCGGCAAGGAAGACAATCACGAATTCATCCTCGGCGCACAGGTTGAGGCTTGGTGGTAATCGTTCTTAACCTTTCAGTTAAGTGATTCAAATGACGCTCCCTGACGGGAGCGTTTTCTTTTTATATACGAATCTGAGAATCTGCTGGCTAAAGTTCATTGTTAAGAATAGAAAACTTTTTGCAAAGCGGTACTTGCAATGTTTCGGAGATTTTTTGGGGTTCCAAATAAGGAATATGAACGTAATAGTCCTGGGCATGCTCTTGATTGCGACCAGCGCAACAAAGAACGGCTTATCCTGATTCGCAAAAAGTGTGACATCAAATGAAGAATGATCCATGCGAAGAGCCTTTGACGCAATTTCGGACATCATGAAAAAAGTTTTCTATATCGTTCGGGAATCTGTCTTATTTAATGAATCTTATATCGATGAATATGAAGATGTTTCCTTTTGATAGGAAAATCGGTATCTTCATATCCGAAACATCCCAATCTGATTCAACATAAGTTAAGTTCTGAAAATTTGCGAATAATTTCGCCAATATGGACCTGGCGAAGCTGCCGACTATTCGAGAAAGTTATTTGCTATGTGGCAAAAGGTGGGTACTTTATCACGGAGATGACGGTCGCTTTAATCAAGAAGGAGTAAAATTGTTCAGATCAAGTATCTTGGATGCGATAAGACTTTGTCTTGAAAATAAAGCTACCAGAAATACGATCATCTGTCCGTCTTATGCTCGTAAACAGGAGTTTGCAATAACATTTTTATTAAAAATTGGGCAATGCTCTGAGTATGCGCAATGATAATCTTTGACTGTCAAATAAATGTCAATGTGATCGTGGTACTGCATAGTTCTAAATAGGAATCATATGAAATTTATCACAAGTATAGTAAGAAATATAAATTTTTTGCTATTTTTTGCAATTCTTACAACCCTGATTGGGACTACTATATTTGCCGCTGAAAGATTTTTGTTGGTGTATTCGTTTGCAAATATTGATTTAAAAGATATAAATTTTTCAGATTTGCAAAAGTTATTTGGCGTTGGATTTCGTTTAGATATTCATATCGGAATACAAATAACTTGCGCTCTGTCTATTATCTGTCTCGTTCTTTCTTTATTCAAACAAAACCGTATAGCAGGTAATATTGCTAGTATTTGTTTTAGTGTATTTATAGTAATTTCTATCTTCGCGTCAGTTATTAATTTTTACTACTATAGAACGTATGAAAAAGTTATAGACGTGTTTTTTTATAATTTTTTCAACGAAGACATAAACGCTCTGGCTATAACAGTTTATAAAGACTATCCTATAATACTAATATTTATAGGTTTAATTCTATCTGCATTAATTGTATACAGTGTTATCAAAAAATTGATAAAAGTTATTGCTAAAGTTTTTGAAAAGACAAATGTTTATGTATCACTTGCCATGTTGGTCATATTGTTGTTTTTTGTGGGAGTATTTTATAACGGAGGGTTTACCACAACAAAAATAAGAGCAAAGGCTGTAACTTTTAATGACATTTCGCCAGTCAAGGTCATTAATCAAGCACGTTCAAATCCGATATCATTGTTTCATATGTATTTTAAGGAATACAGAGAAGCACGCCAAATAAATATTAGCAATCCGTCTGAGCAAGAATACACCGCTATATTGAATAAATTCTCTCTTCCGAGAGAAAATATCAAAATAAGATCTTTTTATTCTGTTACCGATAAAAATGAATATCTCGAAAATAACAAACCTAATGTGGTAGTGGTCTTTGCCGAATCACTCAGTTATCAGATGTCGACATTCGACTCGGATTCTTTTGACCTGTTATCTTCTTTAAGATTAAATTTACAAGAAGATCATCATTTCAAATACTTTATATCAGAGGGCGGTGCGACTTTAAAATCAGTTGTCAGATTTTTGTTCAGAGTACCTTTTTATTTATTGCCTTATCATACAGACTTTTCAAAGCTGCATTATAGAACCTTTGCTTTTGAGCCTTATTTGAAGCAAGGATATGAATTGGCGTATATAAGCGGCAGCCCTTGTTCTTGGGGAAATTTATCGACTATTTTAAAGAACCACGGGGTTACAAAATTTGCATGCGCAGATTCTATCTTAGAAAAATATCCAGAAGCTCCTAATTTGTATTGGGGTGTTGCTGATGAATACTTATATAAATATGCCGAGGATCTACTTAATGAGGCTTCCAAAAACAACAAACCACTTGCAATCTTCATGCTGACAACGACAAACCATACACCTCATGCACTTCCGTCAAATTATGTGGGATTGGATACGGATAAATTTCCGCAGAAAATTCTTTCTGAACATTCAAGGTACCCTCATGACGAGGTTATAAAGCATTACGGAACGTATCGATACTCAGCGGAAATGCTCGGTAATTTTATTAATAAAGTCAAAAATTCCGATGTATTGAAAAATAATACGGTGATAGCGTTTACTGGCGATCATAATGCAAGAATCGGTAATTCCGATCCAAATTTTGATCAAACAATAGTCAAGGGAGTATTAACCTCGTTTTATATTCCAGAAGTGTTAAAGCAAAGCCAAAATTTTATATATAAAAAAGACAAAGTTGGATCTCATAAGGACATCATGCCAACGCTTATTGAACATACCCTCAGCAACCAAGAGTATGTCAAATTAGGATGCGATTTATTTTCAGACAAGGAATGTCCTTATAGTTTCGGATTTAATGAGGAAGTGCTTATTGAAAATAATAAATCCGATACCAGTTATACAAACGAGAAAGCTAAAGCAGACTATCAGAATTATACGGAATTGCTTCAATTCATCTTCAGTTATCAGGTTTACAACAATTCATATGGCGACAAGTAATTACGTTCAAATTTGAGGCTTCGTGCGCATGTGTGGGTAAACTAATTAGTTCATAAACGAGCTTTACCCTAATAGCGATTTAGCAGATTTTGCTTTATTAAAATTGAAGAAACTATTTCGATCTGTTATCTTTGTAGCTCTGCTAAACAAAACAAAGGAAAAGAGCAAAGTGACTTCGATAAGAAGCTTTATTAAAAAATTTAATAAACGTCAATGACTGCGTTATAAATTCTTTCGAATTGACGAGAAATTCTTCAGATCAAATATGTTTGGACCTTATACATTTTTGTTATGCGGCAAGGGACGGCGTTATCTATTATGCCGATGACGGCCATCTGTCGCAGAGAGGCGTCGAACTGTTTGGTTTCAATGTGTTGGAGGCAATAAAACCGCACATTGAAAAATAATGAGAGTGCAGAGTACACGTTTCTCTGCATTCCCTCGTTCAGCGATTGTCGTTATTTTAATTGCTTTAATACGACGTTGCATAATTTGTTATAAAAACAAATTCCGTATGCATAAATATGTTTTATTGAAGTATTGTTCACATATGGCTCGGCATACATTTTTTCTTCAATTTGTCGTATAGCCGACAATGCAATCTTGTTTCTGTCATCTGTAAATTTATTGGTATGCTTTATTTCCAAAATGGCAATTTCAGATTCTGATGCAGATGAAATAATTAAATCGGCATAGCCGTTGCCCGATTCCATGTTCGAATGCTGTTCTTGGATTGTCGATGATCCGTTTGCCAACAATCCGTTCATAAAACCGTGGTAATAGTTTTCTTTCGGAGCTTTTGTAGCGGAGTCTCTGACGGATACGTATTTTTTCAGAAGGATGTTGAGATTGGTTTCGACAGCTTCGGCATCGCCGTCAAACAAGGCTTTGACCAAATCGACAGTGCTGTTTTTCATGACCTGATTGTCTTTGAAGAAACTTTGGACTTTTTCTTCGAAACATTTTCTTATTTCTTCGTTGGGGATGCGGAGCTCGTATTCTTGTCTGTTGGCTGATTTGTAATAAGGATTGAAAGTAAGATATCCCGTATAAAGAAGGAGAGTCCAGAAATCAATTATGTCATGATTTTTCAAATCGCCGTAGCAAAGAGACGGTCTTACGGTCGTGAATATCGATTTGCCGTCTACTAAAGTTTGCATCTGTTCGACGTGCTCGGGCTTGATGTAACCCATGTACTCTTCGATGACGGCGTTGCCGCTTGTGTTCATCCAGTAGTTGCCGGCTTCTATGTCTTCTTCACTTTCGCCGACCAGCAGATAATTCTTTTTGCAGAAATTCATGACGTCCCAAGGGCAGTACATTTGTTCTTTGCCGAAGTAATAGCCGTCATAGTGAGCGGTGACCAAATCAAAATATTTGTCGAGATTGTAGTACTCGAGGACCTGATGCGTTTCTTCTTTGGTAAATCCTATTCCTTTTGAAAGCTCGGGCGTGCCCTTGTCCAAAACCGAGCATACGTCGAGATTGTTGAGACCTGTGAAGATGCTTTCTTTTGCTGCGCGGAGGCATCCAGTCAGCACGGCTTTGCCCAAATGCGGATTGGTTTTTAATGCGTTGCTCAAGAGACTGCTGATAAGAGACACCATTTTGTCGTAATAGCCGAGAGACGCAGCTTTGTCGAGCGGCACGTCGTATTCGTCGATAAGGAGTATCGGTTTGACACCGTGGTGTTTGCTCAGGCATTCGGTCAGAAAAAGGAGCGAACTCTGCAAAGAATTCTGAATGTCGTCGGCGTCATCCTTGCCGTCAAAGGTGTTTGAATTTAAATCGGTTTTGTATATGCCCATCGAATAATATTTGGGGTCTCTTAGCTTAAGGAGTTCTTCTTTGTCTAAATCATCCAATTTGCCGCTTGACAGCAGATACTTGCATTTGTCCTCTATTTCTTTTCGTATGACATCTTTTAATTGCCTGAATGCGCGCTCGTAGGTGTCGCCTTTTACTTCTTTGAACGTGATGGATATGACGGGGTATTTGCCCATATGCTCGCGGCATAACTCTTGGTCTTCGAAAATCTTCGTGTCTTTGAACAGCCGCTCTTGGTATGAAGTGTCTTCGGGATTGGCTGGATTTATTCTCAAAAACTCATGAAACGCGCTCATTGCCAGAGTTTTGCCGAAGCGGCGCGGGCGGGTAATGAGAGTTACCTTGCTCGTTCCTCTTTTAAAAAGAGTTTTGATAAGGGAAGTTTTGTCAACGTAATAGCTGTTATTTTCAATAAATTCTGCGAAAGTTTCGTTTCCGATATCAATTTCTTTCATATTGGGCAAACCTTAACGAATCTCCGTTGCTTCATATACTAAGTTGTCTTATTACCCATTTCAACTGTTTGAGGTTTCTGACCAAAGATTATGATGTTCTGGGAGATTCTGACAGAAATTCGGGAAATTTGCTTGAACAGATAAAGCGATACAGAAGTGTCATTTGAGCCACCTCTTCATAGGATGTTCAAAGAATATTTTTGCTTATCATAAAGTCTATGAAAAAAATTTACCAAAACTTTTAAACAACCATGTTTATTTTAGTTTTTCGGACACAACCGAACATTGTTTGTTAAAAAAACATATTCCGAAAGCATAAACGTCTTCGATGGTGGTATTGCTTATATACGGTTCGGCGTACATTTTTTCTTTTATTTGTTTAATTGCCGATTGCGCGATTTTTTTTCTGTCGTCCGTCGGGCTGCCTGATTTCTTTAATTCTAACAGCACAAATTTGGGTTCCGTTTTTGACGAAATGATTAAATCAACATAACCGTCGCCGGATTCCATGTTTGAACTTTGTTCTTGGATAATGTGCGAAGAACTGACAAGCAATCCGTTCATAAAACCGTGGTAATAGTTTTCCTTCGGAGCTTTTGTTGCGAAATCTCTTATGGATACGTATTTTGCCAGCAGAGCATTGAGGTTCTGCTCAACGGTTTGAGCATCGCCCGAAAATATGCCTTTGACCAAATCGTCCGCGCAGTTCTTCATGACATGATTGCCTTTGAAAAAACTTTGGACTTTTTCTTCGAAGCATTTTCTTATTTCTTCGTTGGGGATGCGGAGTTCGTATTCGTCGGCGTCCGCAGATTTGTAATCGGGATTGAAAGTCAGATATCCCGTGTAAAGAAGCAGAGTCCAGAAATCCTCGATGTCGTGGTTTTTCAAATCGCCGTAGCAAAGAGAAGGTCTTACGGACGTGAATATCGAATCGCCGTTTACCAATGTCTGCATCTGGTCGACGTGCTCGGGCCTGATGTAACCCATGTACTCTTCGATGACGGCGTTGCCGCTTGTGTTCATCCAGTAGTTGCCTGCGAAAATATCATCTTCGTTTACGCCGACATTCAGGCGATTTTCGTCGCAGAAATTCATGACGTCCCAGGGGCAGTACATATGTTCCCTGCCGAAGCGGTAGCCGTCGTAGTGGGCTGTCACCAAATCGCAATATTTGCCCAGTCCGTAATACTCAAGAACCTCCAGAGTTTCTTCCTTGGTAAAGCCGATGCCTTTTGAAAGTTCCGGATTGCCTTTGTCCAGCACGGAATATACTTTCAGATTGTTGAGCCCCGTGAAGATGCTTTCTTTAGCGGCGCGCAGGCATCCCGTCAGCACTGCTTTGCCCAAGTAAGGATTGGTTTTTAACGCTTTGCTCAAAAGACCGCTGACAAGCGGCACCATCTTGCCGTAATAGCCAAATGTCGCGGCTTTGTCGAGCGGCACGTCATATTCGTCGATAAGGAGTATCGGCTTGACGCCGTGATGTCTGCACAGGCATTCGGTCAAAAATCTGAGCGAACTCTGCAAAGAATTTTGAATGTCGTCGGCGTCGTCGTGACCGTCATATTTGTCCGAATCTAAACTTTTTCTGTATGCTCCGTCGGTGTAGTACGATTCTTCTCCCAGTTTGCGCAATTTGATTTTTTCTGAATCGTCGAGTTTGCCGCTCGACCGCAGGTATTTAAAATTTGTTCCTATTTCGTAGCACAGAATTTCTTTTAATTGCTTGAATGCGCGCGCATAGGTTTCGCCTTTGACTTCTTTGAAAGTGATGGATATTACGGGGTATTTGCCCATATGCTCGCGGCAAAACTCTCGGTCTTCGAAGATTTTGGTGTCTTTGAACAGCCGCTCTTGGTATGAAGTATCTTCGGGGTTGTCGGGATTAATTCTTAAAAATTCATGAAAGGCGCTCATGGACAGAGTTTTGCCGAAACGACGCGGGCGGGTAATCAGAGTCACCTTGCTCGTGCCTCTTTTAAAAAGAGTTCTGATAAGGGAAGTTTTGTCGACGTAATAACTATCGTTGTTGATGAAATCCGCGAAAGTTTCGTTTCCGATATCAATTTCTTTCATTTTGGGCAAACCTTAGCGGCGTTCCGTTGCTTCTATACTAATTTGTCTCATCGACCGTTTCAACTGTTCGAGGCTTCTGATAAAAGAGCCAAAAGTAATGGCGCGTTTGTGCAGACGCGCATATTCGCCTTTACGCTTTTTTCTTGTTTATTTTTATTCCAAGAAAAGTCGTGGTCATGTACTCATGTCCGTCGGGTTCGATGGCAAATTTTTGCTTAATCCAGTCTATGCCCAAAACGCTGATTCGGCATTCATCGGCAGATACGGTTCTTTTGTAAAAGAAAAATTTTATAAGTTTGACGAATGGCCATTTGATGCATCCGATGCGCCAAGGCGTTTTGGCAAAGTACTTGTACCACAGGCTTTGGAACGGCGATCGGCAATGGTAGCGCCAAGGCTTGCGGACGATGTAATGGATGATATTTTTCTTTGTAGCCTGATCGTCAAAACCTGCCTTGAAAGATCGTCTGATGCCGATTGTCTGCGTGTTCCAGGAAGGATCAAGAATGGCAATTCTGTTGTGGAGCACGTAATTGATCACGTCCTGATCGGGAAAATCCATCATGCGCGGATCGCCGTGATATTTTTCGATGTAGTCGAGGAACTGCTGCTCGATATTTTGTTCGCGCATGGCTTTCAGATCCATGACGAGGACTCCGGAGTTGAAGTACCTTTCCGTTCCGAGCCTGTTGGCGTGATTTGACGACTGTCCGTCCAGCACGCCCCCCATGATATTGCCATCAAGATCGGTGTTATAAAGTTCCGCGATGTCGCCGAGGCACAGCGTGTCGCAATCGGTATAGATCAGTCTGTCGGCTTCGGGAATGAGAGATGCGGCAAAAAGTCTGTAGTAGATAGCCATAGTCAGATGGCTTCCCGTAGGCGGCATCAGAGACAAAGTTTTTTCATCGAGCGTTACGTACTTGATCGTGCTGTTGTATTTTTTCAGCATGCCTGCGATTTTGTCTTTGATGCATTGCCTGATGCCCGCATCGAAGATAAAAAAGTTGATCTTTGCTTTGGTGTTTTCAAGCATGGACAGCATGGCGGTTGCCATATATTTGCAGTATTTGTCATCCGAAGCCAGGCTGACGTTTACGCTGGTAGTCATATCGCAGTAAGTTCCGTATTAAATTATCTTTTCTCGTGCAGGTATTCGGCAGTTTTGCCGTCAAAAAGCAAATCCTGGGAGTAGTAAGTTTCCGAAGCAGCCCTGAGACTCTCGTTTTTCATTGCATCGCTGCAATCGGCGGGGCTGAGTCCGAGAAGAGGTTTCTTCTTGTAATTATAGCAAGCGGACTTTCCGTCTTTGGGAGAAGTTTCTATATAAACATCGCCGAAAATGGTTCCGATCATGCCATCTTTGTAAAAACTGCGAATGCTGCTGCCCTGCTTGCTGTCATAAAGACTCACGCCCTGGAACCACGGAGCATTGCCGCCTAGAAAATCAAGAACGGTCGGAGCCACGTCGAGCTGGCTTGTAAAATTGTCAATGAACTTGGGTGCGACCGTACCGTCAGTTGCAATCATGACAAACGGCACGGAATATTCGTTCACGGGGCTTTTTTTGATGAATCTTGTGTGATCTCCGATAAATACGAACAGAGTAGGGCGTCCGATATCGTTTCGGAAAGCGTTCCAAAAATTTTCCAAAAGTGCGTCCACGTGCTTTAACTGGCTTCTTTCGATATCCCAGGAAGTTTCCTTGCCGTAAGCAAATTCGCTTCCTTCCGGAAGAGTGATGTCATGAGTCGTGGTCGTGTTCAGAACATAGAAAAACGGCTCTGTTTCCGATTTGGCTTTTTCGGCGGCAAATGCGAGGAGATCTTCGTCGACGATGCCCCATTTGTTTTGTTTATGTTTGGCAAAAGGGGCGATTTCCTGTTTTCCGTATGAACTTTTGATTCCCAATTGCAATGCGAGATCTCCTACGAGATCGGCGCTGGTGCCCTGAAAAATAACTGATTTCATATTCAGCATTTCGGGAAGGCATCTGTAGGAATAATCGTTAAGCTGATTGCGGGTAAGTCCTTCTCCCAGCGGATTTCTTGCCGAACACAGCGCGGCGAACAATCCTTCATGAGTTCGTTTGCCGTCGGCAATCATGGCATATGCAGAAAGACCTTCTTTTTGGATTCTGTTCAGAAACGGAGTGATGTTCTGATCTTCGTTAATGTTGCCCATTGAGCTTGCGGGCCAGCTTTCAAGAAGCATCAGCACCACGTTGTATTTTGAGTTTTCGATCTTTTTTTCAGGTTTGGCGTCCGCATCCCGAACGATTTGGGGGAGAATCTCTTTGTTGAATTTTTTATATTCCGCCTCGACCGTGTTGCGCTTAAAAAGGTTGTACAGCGTGCTGTAAGCGCCGTTCATTGCATAAATGACGCGCGAGTTGTCACCCAAATTGTATACGGTGCTCGGTTTAAGAGGCGTTCCCGTAACGCCGCCGCGGAATGCTATGATGAAAATGCCGATGAGAAGAAGCATCGGAAGTTCCGTTCGGGCCAGAGACGGGGCGGGGAGATTAATTCTAAGTTTCGAAAGCTGTCTGAAAAGAAAAAACAGGACCGCAAGAAACGGCAGCAAAAACATCCAGTAATCAGTGAAGGCAACGACGGTGAGATTGACTATCTGCTCTTTGAACATCGCAGCTTCGCTCGTGATATGTTTTCCCGCGTTGAGGGCATACAGAGCGTCGCTGGTCTGCACGAGAAGAATAATCAGCGTCGGCAAAACAAGAATTGCGCACGGAAGATATCTTTTGAACCTTGCGAACAGGTATAGAGGAATGATGACGGACAAAAAGACAGCCGCGGCGATAGCAATATCAAATCGCATGCCCCAGAGGCAGGCTGCAAAATTGCCTGAGTCCATTCCGCCGAGGTAAAAAGAAAAAACGAATTTGTAGGCAACGCCTGAGAAGGCCGCGAGTGCAAAAGCGGCAAGAATGATGAAAAATTGTTTCATGTCGGTGATATTGGGAAAACGATTCTGTCTCCGCGCTCATCGGCGAGAAGACGCAACAGCGGTATTATGCCATGAAGAATGCGCCTGCATTATCAAAAAGCCCCCTTTCGGGGGCTAAATCAAGCGGGACCGCTGAAGACGGTTTAAGCGTTTGCCTGCTTTGACTCTTCTGCCATGACGACGGCATCAGCGTCGGAGCCGTCATCATCGTCTTCTCTCTTTTTCTTGCTGAACTGCGACTTGTAAAGGAGCGCGTAGGCGCCTTCGTGTCCGAGAAGTTCGGCGTGCGAACCCTGTTCGACGATTTCGCCGTCATTGATGACCATGATGGAGTCAGAATCAACGATGGTGCTGAGGCGGTGGGCGATGACGATAACCGTTTTGTTTTTCATAAGGTTGTCGAGTGCTTCCTGAACGACCTTTTCGGATTTGTTGTCAAGAGCGGACGTCGCTTCGTCGAGGATGACGATAGGGGCATTTTTGACAAACGCGCGCGCTATGGCCACGCGTTGCTTCTGGCCGCCAGAGAGCAGAATGCCGCGTTCGCCTATTTCGGTATCGATGCCCTTAGGCAATTTGGCCAGGAATTCGTCAAGGCATGCGTGCGTGCATGCCGCTTTGACTTCTTCTTCGGTTGCTTGCGAATTGCCCATGAGGATGTTTTCGCGGATTGTTCCCGCAAAGAGGAAGTTGTCCTGGAAAACCATGGAGATTTGGCTTCTCAGAGACTTCAGGGATACGTTTCTGATATCTTTTCCGTCAATTTCGATGGAACCCGACTTTATCTCATAAAGGCGCGGAATGAGAGAGCAGACGGTTGACTTGCCGCCGCCGGAATTTCCGACCAGAGCGACTTTCTTTCCCTTCGGCACGGTGAAAGAAACTCCGTCAAGGACGTTCTTTTCCGTTCCCTGATAAGCGAACTTGACGTTCTTAAACTCTATGCCTTTCTGAATTTCCGGAAGGTCAGGATAGCAGTCTTTTTCATCTTTTTCGGCAGCCGATTCGGTGTTGAAGATTTCCATCACGCGTTCTACCGCAAGGCATGACTGCTGCAGCTGAATATAGTTGTTGCCGATCGATTTGAGCGGCGTGTATAGCATGATGAGGGCTGCGATGAACGAAACGAACGTGCCCGAAGTGATTTCTTGGGCAACGATGAGTTTTCCGCCGTACCAGATGACGATGGCGACGCCGCAGGCGCTCACGACGTGCATCATAGGCGACAGCCAGTTGGTGTCGCGGCACATTTTCATGCCCATGCCGAAAAGAAAAAGCGCGGATTTTTTGAATCGCGTCAGCATGGAATCTTCCAGAGTATAGGATCTGATGATGCGGTTGCCGCCGGTTGCTTCATTGTAAACAGTAAGAATGAAACCGCCTTCCATTACGGTTCTTTTCATGATGTAGGCAATGCGCTTTCTGACAATTCTCATCGGAAGGAGCAAAAAAATGAGCACTCCGATGGCAACAAGAGAAAGCTGCCAGGAGTTGTAGATGAGAACGATTATGAGCGACAGCGAGGAGAAAAACTTAGTGAGGAACAGGCGGAAGTTGCCGATAAGACCGCCGGTCGACAGTTCGGCATCATTATAGAAGCGGAAAATTATGAGACCCGAATCCATCTTGTCATAGTATGCGCAGTCGAGTTTTAGCAATTTGTTGAACATTGCCGTGCGCAGATCGAGATTCACTTTGTTGCCGATGTAGGTGTTGACGAGCGTTGACGTATAAATGAATACGCCCTGCAGGATCACAAAGCCCACGATTATGAGCGGCACGTTGGACGCAAATTCCTGCTGCTTGTCGACCATCACGTTATCCATGAACGGTTTTAGGAAGAGCGCTATGAGAGCGTCCAAAGTTCCTACGGGAACAGTCAGCAGAATGCCGAGTACGAGGAGCCAAAGATACTTTTTGATGAACGGCCACATGCGCTTGTATGCGCCGAGCACGCCGAACTCGCAGGTAGGATCGTTGGGATCCTTATGAACAAATTGAACCATAAATATCCAATGCGGGGTTATACGAAATATGCGAACCGTCAGTCCGCCGTTTCGCCCGTTGAGGGCATCTCTGATAATCTTCTTATTTTACCATTTATCGGCAAAAGCCGACGAAAGGCGCTGAGGGACTGAATAATTGCTCAATGATTAAGAGCTTCCTTCATGGTGCTGGTTATATGGATTAGCACGGAAATTTGCCCGAAACGGAGGCCGTACGCCGGAATGGGGATTATGTCTTTTCATTTGAATCGATGATTGAGATCCTGAGTCAAAAGCGGAATTCGCGCTCAGCGCCTCATGCCATAGGTCTTGCGTGCGGACTAATCAAGCTTTTCTATCAAGCACTGGTGATCTTTGGTTTTTGAGTTGTAATTGATTCCGACGATGATGGTATATCTGTATTGTCTGGCATAGCGCTTGAAATATTCCTGAGTTTTAATCTGCGCCATCGCATCTTCGGCTGAACCGTCGTACTTAAATTCAATGAGGATCGGCGGCATTGTTCCTTTGATGGCAGGTTCATATACGAGATCTGCTCTGCCTTTTCCTGCCTGTTCCTCTCTGTGATAAACGTATTTTCCGAGCGTAGACCATAAAAGCCCGGTCATCACGCAATATGTAAGCGACTCTTCGTCGTTGTAATCAAGAAGGGCGACTGCTGGAGAGTTATGAACATCCTGAATCAATGCCGCTACGGCTGATCCGTCGAGATCCAATATGGCTTTGAGCAGATTTTCCGAACGCTTGATGGTGTCCATTCGCGCATACCATTCCTGCTGCCTAATGATCCCCATCAACGCCCGTTTAATTTCTTTATTCGGAACATAGACTTGTTTTAGATCATCATCTCCAGTAATGCTGGAACAACCAAGATATCCAAGACAGACCAAAAGGCAGAACACATCATTTTTATCTTTTATGGTGACCATGTCATTTTGGAAGTTGGCGAATTCAAATTGTATTTTGGCACCCTCGATGACATTCATGATGTCTGTTTTTATGCCGTCAAAGTCCATGTTGATCAGGCGCACGACTTCTTCATTGGACGAAGTTCCGCTCCAGTAGCTTTGGCATACTCCGTCATAGACTCCCGAAACTACGGAATTGGGATTATATATATCCTTTCCGTTAAGTTTGTAGCCTTCGTACCATTCTTTCAGTTCTTTGTGGGATAGCCCGCACTGCGGCAATTTGACAATTTCGGCGACGTCTTCCTCAGTAAAACCGAAATATTCCTCATATGGCGCAGGTCTCAGCATGTTATATTCTTTAAAACCGTTTAATGCCGATTGTGAGTTATATTTTTTGATGGGAAGAATTCCCGTGAGATAAGCAAGAGCAAAATTTGATTGGCCTTTTTTACCTTTAAACAGCCCTCTCAATAAATCAATAAATGCTTCCTGCAGTTTCGTGTCGTCGCGATATTCTCTGTAAATTAAATCCCACTCATCCATGATGAGAATAAATTTACCTTTGGTGTTGTCGCATATTAGTTTTAACGCCGATGAAAGATTCATCTTGCCGACTTTTTTGCTGTTGTTGAGCAATTCCGCAAAGTCATGATTTTCTTTCAGTTCTTCGATTATGGAGTACTGGAGATAATCGACAATCGTGTCGACTCCGTTAACCTGAAGATCCTCATCGGCCGTATAGGAAATATAATCATCACGAATGGAGTTCATGTCGATGTATATGACGTCATATTTATTCAGATGCTTGGCAAAGCTTTCTTTTTGGGCAATTTTTAGTTCGTTGAAAATATGTTGACCGTCATAAGATTTTGAGTAGTAGGCAAGAAGCATATCGGCGGCGACTGTTTTGCCGAAGCGGCGCGGACGGGTAAGCGCCAATAATTTTCCGTCGGTATTGAGAAGCGCGTTGGCATGGTCGAGAAAATCAGTCTTATCAACGAATATTCTGGTATCTCTTGCCTCAGCAAGTTCAATAAATGAATTTCCAGCGACAGGATTGATGATATCGCCCATAATCTTATCTCCGTTAGCTTCGCTGATATTGTTATTTTAACATGGTCATATTTTTTTAAGCTTAGTCTAAAAAATAACTATAAATCTGTGCGAATAAGCAAGATGCAACCATATTTATATGACTTTTAATGACCGATACATTCTATGCAGAAATTTATCGGCAAAGAAAATTTCAGAAGAAAAATATCTATAAGTTATTCTGTAAGAATATTCAAAAAAAAAGCCTCCAAATCAAATGGAGGCTTTTTTTGAATGGCGTGATAGGCGTTATAACGCTCTCTTGCCTCTTGCGATGCCGCAAACGCCGGATCTTACGATTTCGATAAGTTCGGTCGTTTTGGTGACAGCCGCGATGAATGCGTCGATTTTCTCCGAATCGCCTACAAGCTGAACGGTGTACAGTTCATCGGTTACGTCGACGATCTGACCGCGGAAGATCTCGCAAAGCGATCTGACTTCAGTTCTTGCTTCGGCTGTCGCGGTTCTACACTTAGCCAGGATGATTTCGCGCTCGATGTACGGAGCGTCGACAAGATCGCAGACCTTGAGGATATTGATGAGCTTATGCAGCTGCTTTGTTATCTGTTCGACGACTTCGTCGTTTCCCGCGGTAACAATGGTGAGGCGCGAGAGAGTGTTGTCATCGGTAGGCGCGACAGTCAGCGATTCGATGTTATATCCGCGCTGCGAAAAGAGTCCAACAACGCGGCTAAGAGCACCGGATTCGTTGTCGAGAAGTACGGAAATTACGTGTCTCATTATGCGTTCTCCTTGCCTGCAAGTCTCATGTCGCACATTGCGCCGCCCATGATTGCCATCGGATAAACGAGTTCTTCCGGATCGGTGAGAACTTCGATGACGACAAGTCTGTCTTTCATGGACATGGCTTCTGCGAGCTTGGAATCAAGTTCTGAAGGATCGCTTATGCGCATGCCGACGTGTCCGTATGATTCGGCCAGTTTGACGAAGTCAGGAAGCGAGTTGATGTATTCAGGCGAACATGTCTGGCTAAGGTGTCCCTGGTAGAAAAGTTTCTGCCACTGCTTGACCATGCCTAGCGCGTTGTTATTCAGGATGACGACCTTAAGAGGCACGTTATATTCCATGCAGGTGGAGAGTTCCTGAATGTTCATCTGAACCGAACCATCGCTCGTGACGCATACGACCTGCTCATCAGGGCACGCCATCTGCGCGCCGACGGCTGCAGGAAGTCCGTAGCCCATTGTTCCGAGACCGCCTGAATTGAGCCATTGGCGCGGACGCTTGAACGGGAAGTACAGCGCGGTAAACATTTGGTGCTGTCCGACGTCGCTTGCGATGATTGCGTCGCCTGCGGCTTTGGCGATGCCTTCGATGACCGCCTGCGGCTTGATGTATTTTGCGTTGCGATCGTAATCAAGGCATTTGTCTGCGCGCCAGGTTTCGATTTTCTTCCACCATTCGGCGTTCGCGGCATCGTCTTTTCTGGCAACGAGTTCATCGCAGGCTTCGAGCATCTGCGGAACGACTACATCGATGGAACCGACGATCGGGATATCGACTCTGACGGTCTTGGAAATCGAAGCAGGATCGACGTCGATATGAATAATCTTCGCATTAGGGCAGAACTTCGTGACATTGTTGGTCGAGCGATCGGAGAATCTCGTGCCGATTGCCAAAATGAGGTCGGACTCGTGCATCGCCATGTTGGCTTCGTATGTGCCGTGCATACCGAGCATTCCGAGGAATTTCTTGTCTTGGCAAGGCATGGCTCCGAGAGCCATTAGCGAAGAAACGGTAGGCATATTGAAGCGTTCTGCCAATTCATTTACGGCCTTGGCTGCATTCGAAAGAACAACGCCACCGCCCAGATAGAGCATAGGGCGCTTTGCTTCTGCGAGCAGTTTGACGGCACGCTTGATCTGACCTTTGTGTCCGAATTTCGTCGGATTATAGGATCTCAGCGAAACATCCGTCGGGTATTCGTAAGGGATTTGAACCTTAGGGTTCTGAACATCCTTAGGAATGTCGATGAGTACGGGACCAGGACGTCCTGTCGAAGCAATATAGAATGCCTTTTTGATGGTCATCGCGAGATCTTCTACGCGCTTGCAAAGGAAGCTGTGCTTGACGATAGGGCGGGTTATGCCGACGGTATCGACTTCCTGAAAAGCATCAAGACCGATAAGCTTGTTGCCAACCTGACCCGTGATGATGACCATCGGGATGGAATCCGAATAAGCTGTCGCGATGCCGGTTATGCAGTTAGTTGCGCCAGGACCCGAGGTTGCAAGGGCAACGCCGACTTTGCCTGTTGCGCGCGCATAGCCGTCTGCTGCGTGTACTGCCGCTTGTTCGTGGCGTACGAGAACGTGCTTAAGTTTTTTTGCTTCGTAGATCGCGTCGTATATATCAATTACGGCGCCGCCCGGATAACCGAAAATCATGTCTACGCCCTGATCTTCCAGCGCGCGGATGACGATTTGCGCTCCTGATAACATTTCCATGGATATGCTCCTGGCTTTATCTGGGATCTCGCGGGGCAAATTCAGAATGCGCGCATGAACGGCATTGAAGCTCCAATGAGGATCCCATACTGTGTACAAACAAATTAAATCTGCATTCGGCTTGCGCATCGCGCATGAGCCGAGCTTAATACCTTCTCGTATTGACTAACGACAAGGCGACGCCAAAGCGGAGATAATGGCCGCATTCGGCAAGAAGAACCGCATGGACGGATTCCGTCGATACTATGTTGATAGTACCACCTTTGCTTCAAAAGGTGGCAACTATTGCAAAAGAAAATGATCCAGTCCAAGAAATGATGAGACAAGAGAACATGTTTGGCTTAGATATCTCTCAATTTGCTGCAGTCTTTAACAACGAAAAAGTAACATTAATTATTTGCTAGGACTTGTTTTTTTAGTGGGATAGCTTGCTTTTATGTCGCTGTATTGCAATGCAATGCGTTAACGCGTAATAACGATCATAATCCACTATGCTAACGCAAATTTGAGCAATGAATTAGTTTTTGCTTGTTCGGTCATAGGTGATTTTGTGTAACAATAAACAATTGTTAGATATCAATTACTTAATTATGCGGTTGTGTTACAATAAAGTCGCATTATAAAGAACAAATTTATAGCTGTGTCTTGGAGATGCCTATACCTAATATGAAAGAAATAGCATCAGGGGAAGTTTTTAAGAACTTTTATCGAGATAATTTTATATATGTAGACAAAACAGAAAAAGTCCTGGCAATGATAAAAAAAGGACGTGCATTTTGTCTAGACCTCGCCGTTTCGGTAAGTCAACTATCCTTGACACTATAGGCACTCTCTTTGAGCGCGGAGTTGAGCCATATTTTAAAGACACATGGATTTATGACAAATGGAATAGTCCTACATATCCAGTACTTCGTCTGAATTTTTTAGAATTTGACGTTGCAGATTATGAGGTTTTTGCAGAACAGTTTATTTATGCAATTACAGATTTTGCCGAACAACTGCAATTATCAACATACAAAGTAAGAAACACTCCATCTGATGCTCTTCTTGCACTTTTCAGTGCATTAAGGAATACAGATAAAGAAATCGTAATATTGATTGACGAATATGACCGTCAGTTGTGCGCCAATATCAATAATGAACCGCTTTATGAAAAATTCAGGCAGGCTATTCAAAATCTATGCGCTGTTATGAAAGAAAAAGCGCAAATCAGGTTTTTGGGGATAACAGGGGTTACCAGATTAAAGGATGCCTCTATATTTTCCGTAGGTTCCGATATCGTGGATATTTCATTTGATTCCAGCGTTGCTTCCATTGCGGGATTTACCAAGGATGAAATCAGAAATTACTACCATGATTATCTGGTATTGGCTGCGTCTTTGGAAAAACAGGTTGCAATCGAGAAGGTAACGGATGCAGACACTGAAGCCGTACTGGAAAAAATGGCCGCTGAATACGATGGATATTCATTTGACAAATCAAATAAAGTAAGGGTTTTCAATACCTGGTCCGTTAACCGATTTTTTAGCAATGTCATAAGCGAAAAAGAGGTGTTTTACGGTGATTATTGGTATGACAACGGCGGCATGCCGTCAATACTTGCAAATTATCTAAAAAATCGTTCGCTGGATATTGAACGATTAGCGGCAGGAAATATCAAGGTCAATTATGACGATTTCCGCAATCCTGTGAGTTTGCTCGGCATGGATGAAAACATCCTTATGTCTCAGACCGGTTATCTGACGCTGCGGTCCGAGATTAATCCTCTCTCGGGAGAGATTGCTTTAGGCATTCCTGACAATGAAGTAAGAAGATCATTATTTAGATTGCTCACACTAAATACGTTCGGAGTTCCCCCAGTCATTAATAAAGAATCAAGAGTTATTCTTGAGCATGGCAAATCTGAGGCTATCGTTGGCGAACTGAACACTATATTAAACAGCATTAGCTATGATCATCATCCATTGACGAGTGAAACCGTCGTGCGAAATTGCTTGCATTGCTTCATGATGGGGTGCGGACTCAATGCCATGGCAGAAGCACACAGCGCAAACGGCAGATCGGATCTTCGCATAGATTTTAATGCCAGAAGATTGGTCTTTGAGTTTAAGTATGGAACTTCAGATACCGATTGTTCCGTTCAGCTTGCAGCTGCCGCATCGCAGATGCGCAATAACAATTATGGAGATGTGCTCCCGAGGAAAGAAGAAACCGTCTGCATTGCTCTGGTTTTCGACGGCAATGAGAGAAAGTTCACCCATTGGCAAGAAGTATGACTATTCAGGGGATCTTGAGGCAATCTTTCAGAGATGCTCGGGATAATGCATATTCTTGCCAAGATGAGGTATTTTCCGACGAACATGATTTGAAATCATCTGAACGATAAGTGCTTCCTTCTCAAGGCTGTCGATGCCTAAAGAGGGATGCACGTCAGAAATCATCGCTCACCTAAAAGCGACGATCCTGCGATTCTTCAATCCGCTATAAAAGTTTGTAGCACGGCACGTACTCTTTTGATATCTGCATGCGTCCTTGCTCGACAAAGCTTCTTAACAGTTTATCGACATGCGACATGATGAGTTCGTCGCCTTTGATTTCAAACGGTCCGTTTTCTTTTATTCTCTGTATGCCGTCTGGTTTTACGTTGCCAGCAACGATTCCCGAGAATGCCCGTCTTAAATTGGAGATAAGGTCGGAAAGCGGCTGATCCTGGGTCAGTTTGAGATTGCGCATGTTTTCATGCGTGGCATCGAAGTGTTCCTGAAGAATAGGATTGATTTTAAGTTTCCAATTGTATCTGAAGGAATCTGACAGGTTGATTCGTCTGTCTTTGACCTGTTTCATTCCGTCCACGCAGATATCGGCCACTTTCTTAGGATCGCCTATCACGATGTCGTACTGGCGGGCTGCCCCGTTGCCGAGTGCGTTCCGTATAAACTCATCAAGCGCTTCGAAGTAAGGCTCGCTGCCCTTTGGTCCCGTCAAAACGAGCGGAATAGGCTGATCGTCATTTGCGTGATCGGTTTTGAGCCCGAGTATGAACATCAGTTCTTCGATGGTACCCGGACCGCCTGGGAAGATGACGAACGCGTGTCCGAATCTTACGAACGCTTCCAGACGTTTTTCGATATCAGGCATGATGATGAG
>JAZQPH010000186.1:0-2758 GCA_045628385.1 Succinivibrionaceae bacterium | reverse complement strand
AACTGTCCATTTTCAGCATCTGGAGTTTCGTAACTGCCATATGCAACGAGAGTATGGACTGTGAACTTGTTGTTTGCTTTGTTAAAAAGTTCTTGCGAAAGAACAATTTCGGCATAAGTATCACATTCGTCACCGAGACGTCCAAGTAGATGTCCTTTGGAACCGTTGCCAAAGCAGTAGGTGTCGCCGCCCTGGGAAGAGTAGTTAAGGCCAGCGCGCATGTAACCGTGGAAATCCACTGCAGATGCGAAAGTAAACATAACGCCAAATTTTGCATCATCCCATGCCCAATTTCAGCACCATTAAATTCTCGGCGGAGTCATTCGCCAATGAACATAATTTAACCAAAAGAAACAGCTCGACACATAAAATTTAGAAGACAAGTTGGTAACTTGTACGGCTAACTCAAATTTTGCGCCAAAACTAAGACATGACAATATTTTGCTGATAAAAAAATCCATCATTTAGAACATGGCAAATGGTGACTCAAATGGCAAAAACAGCATCTCAAACACGTACTGCGAATCGTATGACAGAGCGCAAAATTTCTAAAGCACTGTCATCCAGAGACAAAACAAAAACTACCACGATAAGTGATGGTATGGGACTTTATGCGCGAATCAAACCAAACGGTCAGCTTAACTGGGTCTTTAGATATACAAGCCCTGTCACCAAAAAGCGCAGAACCATGGGTTTAGGAGTTCATCCCGTCATTAGCCTGAAAGCCGCAAGGATCAAGAGAAATGAATATGCTAAATGCATATATGAAGGCAAAGATCCGATCGAAGAAAGACATGCCGCAAATAATTATCAAACAGTACAAGAAGTATTTGATGATTGGTGCAAGCTTAAAGACACTCATGTAAAAAATTTCTCAGACGTGCGAGGTGCCATGCAACGATATCTCATAGATGATTTCAAACATCGGGGAATCTCGACAATTACAACCCAAGAAATTGTCTCCGTTCTCAAACACAACTTCGACACGTCTGGCGTTGAAGCCACGATCAAACGAATATCCACATATGCATCGGCATTTTTCCAATATGCCGTGTCGATCGGAGCAACAGAAACAAACTGTTGCGCAGGAATATCAAAATGCCTCGGCAAGCACAAGGTAAAGCATCAGCCATCAATTCGAGCTGAAGAGTTAGGAAAACTTTTTTCCGTGATTGAAACATCAAGCTCGAAAATAGGCACTTTGAGACTTCTCATGTTCAATCTTCTGACTCTTGTGCGACCAGGAGAAGCAAGCGGCGCCAAATGGGAAGAAATAGATTTCAGAAGAAACGCATGGAACATTCCTGCCGAGCGGATGAAAATGAAAAAATCCCACCGCGTTCCATTGCCTCCGATCGCCGTATCTCTTCTTAAACAAATCAAGCAAGAAAACAAAGAAAAAGGCATATCTCCAGAATATATATTTCCATCGCGAAGGAACGATGACTGTCCTCTCAATAGCCAGACGGTCAACCAGGTTTTAAAACGCAACGGCTATAAAGGCGAACTAGTAAATCACGGATTCAGAGCCATCGGCAGCACATGGCTTCATGAAAAAGGTTATTCTCCATGGATCATAGAGTCTGTTCTGGCGCATGAATTCGGAAATAATGTTGCCAAAGCTTACAACCGCAGCGATTACTACGATCAAAGAAGAAAACTCATGAGAGTCTGGTCGGAGATGATCGCAGGCAAATGTTCATCCCTGCCGATTCTTTCCAAAATACTTTGTTTGCCTGAAGAAAATCAACAGAGCGACGATGCCAAAAATACCACGCATGCAATAACGGCAGAACATAACGAAGCGGGCGTGGAGCAAGGTTCCGTGTGATAAAATTGCTTAATTCAAGTACCTGTCGGAAAATCACACTATTTATATACGGAGACAAACCGTGAAAGAAAGCGTCATCAGAAAACTCGAAGCTCTGAGAGAGCGCCACGAAGAAGTTCAGAACCTTTTGGGGCAGCCTGATGTTGTTGCCGATCAAACGCGATTTGCGGCTTTATCCAAAGAATTTTCCGAATTGTCTGCGGTCGTAGAAGGTCTCCGCGCCTACGAAATTGCAAAAGAGAATCTGGACGGCGTCGAAGAAATGCTTGAAAGTTCGGATCCTGAAATGAAAGAGATGGCCCGCGAAGAGCTTGACGGAGCAAGAGAAGCTTTGGCTCGCGAAGAAGAAGCCGTGCAGCTGCTACTTATTCCAAAAGATCCAAAAGACGACAGCAACTGCTTTCTTGAAATCCGCGCAGGAACGGGCGGCGACGAAGCAGCTTTGTTCGCTGGCGATCTGTACCGCATGTACGGATATTTTGCCGAAAAGCGCGGCTGGAGAACCGAAGTTATCAGCCAAAGCGACGGCGAAATGGGCGGTTATAAGGAAATTATCGTCAAGATGTCGGGAACGTCGGTCTACGGAGTCATGAAATTCGAATCAGGCGGTCACAGAGTGCAGCGAGTGCCGGAAACTGAATCCCAGGGACGCATTCATACGTCTGCTTGTACCGTCATGGTTCTTCCCGAAGTCCCAGAAGCGGAAGCCCCTGAAATCAATCCTGCGGATTTGCGCATAGACACTTACCGTTCGTCAGGCGCAGGCGGTCAGCACATCAACAAAACCGATTCTGCCATCAGAATCACTCACATTCCTACAGGTCTCGTCGTCGAATGTCAGGACGAACGCTCGCAGCACAAAAATCGCGCAAAAGCTATGAGCGTGCTGCTCGCTCGACTGACGAAACTCGAAGAAGACAAGCACAA
>JAZQPH010000185.1:0-11723 GCA_045628385.1 Succinivibrionaceae bacterium | reverse complement strand
TGTTTATTGAAGCCAATTGCGAGTTTCCGTTTTATAGCGGTTTCAGCCTTGAAAGAAAGCGGATGTCGGTCAGAGCCATGCACCGGGTTATTTCGACAATCCGTCCTGGCTCACGAATTCTCGAAGTATCTCGCCGTTCGGAATCTCCGCTCGGCGAGAGTCTCAGTGCGTTTAATCTTCATTATTTCACGCAGGATGAAAAATGGATTCCTGTGGAAAATATTTTCCAGGCCAGCAAGGTCTTCGATAAAGGCGGTCCGTATCTTGATCTTCTGTCGGTATCCCCAAAAGACGCAAAAACCGATAATCGCATAAAAGATCCGACAGCAAAACTTGTTTCATTTAGGTTCGCCGGCGATGAATGGCCGCTGATACCCGTGTCCTTTTTTTACGACTATATTTACATTACCGCGCTTTGGCAGAATCCCAATCTTGGCAATGCGCTTATGCAGTTTGATGCATTCACGGATATCGAATTCAATCCTAAAAAATCTCTTAACTGTCAGGCAAGATCTGTTGCGATATTTGTATCCCTTGCGCGCAGAGGACTGCTTCTGGACTATATTAAAAATCCGTATGATTTTGCTTCGGTGATTTATCCAAAGGATGGATCAGGCAGTAATCTATCTTTTGGGCAGCAATCATTGCCCATCTGACGATGTTTTATGTTTTCTTAATGGCGGAATATGTGATCCAATGAAATTACCGCATTTGAAGGCTTTGATAGACTCTCACAGAGATAGCATTCAAAAGGCGGTGTCATATGGCTTTGTCTGAAATCCACAATTATTACGAGGATTTGGTTTCCAATTATATCGATGCGCTTGAATTAAAGAGCACTCGCTCGGAGGATTACCTCTGCGATCTGTACTGTTTGGCTCTCAATCAGCTTCCTGTTCACTATATAAGGCATGGCGTGGATATGTATTTTTATATGTCCGATGAAAAGCGCGCCGATATGGAAGAGAAAGTGATCTATGCGGTAACGGCTGCCATTCGATGGCTTGATAACGAGCAAAAGGAACAAAATAAAGAAAAAGCGCGTCTGAGCGAGCTTGAGCGCCAGCAGAAATTGGCGGCAGAAGAAGCCAAAAAGGCTGAAGAAGCGGCAGAAGAAGCACGCGCCAAGGCCGAAAAGGCTCTGCAGCTTGCCGACGAGATGGCAAAGCAGATGGCAAAGGTTAACGGCCAGACGCAGGGCCGCAAAGCGTAACAATTCACATGCATCATGTATAGAGGCAATAACATGGGTAAATTCGTAATCGACAAGAGCAAGAATGACGGTTTTAAGTTTGTGCTTAAGGCAGGAAACGGTGAAGTGATTGCCGTTTCTCAGATTTATTCGGCAGAGGATTCATGCCTCAACGGAATTGAGAGCGTTCGCAAGAATGCTGCCGTGGCTGCCGTCGAAAACCAGACTGCAGAAGGATATGCGGAAGAAAAAAATCCTAAATTTGAAGTTTACAAAGACAAAGCGGGAGAGTTCAGATTCCGTCTCAAAGCGACTAACGGTCAGATTATCGCAACCGGCGAGGGCTACACCAGGCTTGCAAGCTGCATGAACGGAATCGAATCCATTAAGAAAAATGCTCCTGATGCCGAAGTTGTGAAAGCATATCAGGAATAAAGTTCCGCAAGGTATGATTAAATATGACGGAGTCCGCTGGGGCTCCGTTTGTTTTTGAGAGCTATCCTGAGCTAGTGATACAATCCTTAAGAGTGAAATTCGGAGGCAGTAACGTGTTCAGAGTCGGGGTGACCCTTAAAGCAGCGCTTGTTGCGCTCCTCATCTTGATGCTTGAAATGACAGCGATGCGCGCGTTGGGCGTGCAATTTCTGAGCCTTGCCCCTTATATGGATTTGTCGCCAGATTTTTGTCTGGACTTTTGGATTATGGGCGCGAGATTCGATCTGCGCGTGGCTTCAATCGTTACTATTCCGCCTTTGCTTTTCGGCTGGCTGTTTGCCTTCTCAGAATGGCGTTTTAAGAAAATTCTCGGATTATCCAACTTTTGGTACGGTCTGTGTTCGGGCGCGGTCGTCTTGGCCGGAGTCTGTAATTTTTTCTGGATAAGGACGTACGGACATCCTTTTGACGCCATGATATTTGGCATTGTTGATGAGGATACGGCCGCAGTATTGGAAAGCATTTGGGAAGACTATCCGGTTATCGTGATAATTGCGGTTTCTTCGCTCGCGGCATGGTGCGCTGCGAAAGGAATGCGTTTTGTTCATGGATTTTTGTTGAGAGATCCTCCCTCGTGGGGCGCTGCCAAATGCATATTTGCGATTATCCTGGCATCGGCGTCGTGGGCTTTCATGGCAAGAGGCAGTTTCGGGCATTTTCCTTTGAGAACCGGCAATGTTGCGGTTACGCCTCAGCCTGCGGTGAATGAGCACGTGCCGTCGGGAATTTTGGCTTTTGGATGGACCATATTTGATCACAGAAACAAAGCGAAGGTTAATCCTGTATCAATGGCCGATTTCGAAGAAGCCGCCCGTTATTTCGGTCTTGCCGGCAATCCGCGCGAGCCGAAATCATTAATTCTTTCGGTAACTCCAGCCAACGAAATTCTGGAAAAAATAAAGCCCAATGTTGCGCTTATTGTTATGGAAAGCATGAGCCGCGACATGATGAACATGGATGAGCCTGGATCTTTTGACGTATTGGGCTCGCTTCGCGATGCGATGTCCGATCCGAGGGTGGTGTCATTTGACAACTTTCTGTCTGAAGGCGACGGAACGATAGACTCTCTGGCAAGAATCATGGTCAGATCTGGCGATCACTCAGATCATTCAGTAGGGCGATATGCCGGAGTCAATTTTTTTACTTCGATCCTCCGTCCGTACAAAAAAGCGGGATATAGGACTGTCCTTGTCACAGCGGGACTTCAGAGTTGGAGAAAATTGGGCGACTTCGCGGCAGCTCAGGGAATTGACGAAATTATCGATCAGTCTGTTCTTGCGGGAGAAGGCGAATGCGAAGCTTCTACATGGGGCGTGTATGACGGATGCGCATTCGATGCATTGTTCTCTGCGCTTCAAAAAAGAAATTCTGACGGCAAACCGGTGTTTGCACTGTTTTTGAGCGTTACCAATCACTCTCCGTATTCTTTGCCCAACAATTATGATCCTGGGCTTCCGTCCTCCTGGGAGAAAGTTTCGCAGCGTTACAAAGGCAAAGAAGACATTATGGATATGTTCGGTACCCTTAAATACGCCAATGACAGGCTGGGGAGTTTTTTGCTGGGCGTAGAACGCGATCCTCTGCTTTCAAAGAACACAGTGGTGGCATTTACTGGGGATCATAATATTCGCGGACTGGGAGTCTATCAAAAGCCCGAAGATCAGGTTCTGGGACACATGGTTCCGTTTGCGGTATATGTTCCTGAAGAAATCAGAGTTGCCGTTTCCGGATTTGTGGCAGATCGCGCTCGATTCTCTTCTCAGAAAGATATCATGCCCACTTTGTATGGCATTTCGCTGAGCGAAGCTCGCCACCGATCTACTGGATGCAACCTGTTTTCAGAAGAGAAATGCCCGTATGACTTTGCTTACAATCAGTCAGTTGCCGTTACCAAGAATGGGGTATGCATAACCCAAGGAAACTCCAGACGCTCCTATCCTTTGGACGGCGCGTTTGCAGCGTCGCCCCAAGAATCCGAAACAGCCGCCAAGGCGTGCGAAGATGCGGCTGCATTCGAATCCTTGCAGGACATACTGTATCGTTTCCAAGTTGAAGGAGCCGATCGATAGCGTCGAATCGGCTATATATCCGAAAGTTCTCGAAGTTCTGCAAGAATAGCGCGAACGGCTTTTCTCAGAGCATGAGAAATACTATTCCCCGTGCGCATCCTCATACATTTTTATGTATGCCTCGGCCGATCGATTCCAGCTGTATCTGGTATGCATGGCGATTTTCTGTACCCTTGCGTATTCCTCCGGTTCCTGAAGGAAAAACAGCAGAGCCCTTCGCATCGTGCACAGAAGATCCATAGGTTCAGGTCTTTCGAAACTAAAACCGGTGGCGTGCTCGGGATCTTTGTCATAATCATTTACGGTGTCGCGGAGTCCGCCGACCGCCCTTACGATAGGCAAAGTTCCGTAAGACATGCTGTAGAGCTGGTTGAGACCGCAAGGCTCGTACAGAGACGGCATCAGGAAGAAATCAGAGCCTGCTTCGACCATGTGCGCCAGCACTTCGCTGTAGTCGTTGATGAAAACCAGTTTTTTTGGATGTTTCTGCATCATGAGATCCAGCTGGTAAGCGAGTGCTGGATCGCCTGTGCCTATAATCACGAGATTAATTTTGTGTACAAGAAACTCTTCCAGAACAGGAAGAAGTATGTTTATGCCTTTTTGTTCGGTAAGTCGGCATATCATTCCGAACATAGGGCAATCGCTGACTTCCAGACCCAATTTTCTCTGCAGAATGTGCTTGCACAGATTTTTTTCATCCAGATGCTTGGCGCTGTAATTAAAGGGAATAAGAGTATCGTTTACGGGATCCCAGTGCGTGTAATCGCATCCGTTGACGATTCCTCGAAGGTGTCCCGATCGATCGGCGAAATTTTTGGACATTCCGTGTCCGCCAAGATACGTGGTCAGTTCTTGAGCATAGCCCTCGCTGACCGTGTTGATTTCATCTGCGTAATAAACGCCGATTTTCAGCAAGTTGTAGAACGAAACGCCCTGCATGAGGTTGTCGTTGTATTGATTTTCCAATTCGGGAATCATCCAGAAATGCTCCCTTGGGAAGACTCCCTGAAAAGCGCCGTTGTGTACGGTGACAACGGATTTTGCCTGGCTGAAAACAGGATCATCGGCATAACGGGTCTTTAAAAGGAAAGGGGCTAAAGCAGTATGCCAATCATTGCTGTTTACGATATATGGAGCAAAGGCCTGATGTCTGCAGCATTCAAGAGCGCATATGGTCAAGAAAGCAAATCTTTCTCCGTTGTCGCTGTAGGCGCTGTTATTGTCGCCATATAGGCTCGTGCGGCAAAAGTAGCGTTCGGAGGCGATAAGCCATACCGTGGTTCCGTCAACTTGCTTTGTGTAAAGTTCGTATGGTATTTCGGTGTCTCTCACTCGAAGAGAATGAGAACTGACTTTGACTGCATCGCTAAGATTCTTGGAGCAGGCATACATGGGCATGACGATGCGAACGTTGTGACCCATTCTGTTAAATTCAGCCGGGAGCGCTCTGGCAACGTCGGCAAGACCGCCTGTTTTGGCTATGCCGTCCATTTCAGATGTCAGGAAGAGTATGTTCATCTGATTTCTGCCCCTTTTGCAATAACGCAGATTCCGCCTTTGGAAACTGTGAAGCGTTTTTTGTCATCTTCGGGGTTTTCGCCGATGACGCATCCGTCATGAATGATCGTGTCTTTGTCGATGATGGCATTCTTGATGCGGCAATTATTTCCGATGTTGACTTCGCCGATAAGAATTACGTTCTCAAGAACCGAACCGCTGCCTATGGCGCACTCAAATCCGATAACGCATCTGTTGATGCTTGAGTCGCGGATGATGCATCCTGCGCTTACGAGAGAATCGTTTACGTTGGTGTTTCCCATTGATCTGACTCTTGTCGGCGGAAGGGGAGGGTAGTACGTATGCAGAGGCCAATGGGGGTTATACAACGAAAATTTGGCAGGATGATCGAGAAGATCCATGTGGGCCTGCCAGTAGCTGTCGAGATCTCCCACATCGCGCCAATATCCGCGGTGATCTTCTTCTCCCGCTATCTCATTCGTGCAAAAATCGTAAACATACACAGGATCTGTCCTGTACAGTTCAGGAATAATATCCTTGCCGAAATCGCGAGATGAGTAAGGATTTTCGGCATCGCGAGCCGTGCTGTCGTACAGCACCTGCGACGTAAAGATATAGTTGCCCATGGAGACCAGCGCATGCTCGGAATCTCCGGGAATTGGTTTAGGATTTTCGGGTTTTTCCTCAAATCCCGTGATCCGTCCGTCTTTGTCAATTTCGATGACGCCGAAAGCTTTGGCGTCAGCTATGGGCACTCGGACTGCCGCGACCGTGACGCTGGCTTTCTTTTTTTTGTGATATGCGAGCATCTGCGACACGTCCATTTTGTAGATATGGTCGCTTCCGAATACGCATATATAGTCTGGTTTTTCCTGCTGGATAAAACTTAAATTCTGAAATACGGAATCTGCTGTGCCGTCATACCATTTTTTTCCGAGTCTCATCTGTGCGGGAATTGGGTCGATGAAACATCCTGAAATCCCGCTGATATTCCAGCCTTTCTTGAGGTGGAGGTAAAGAGATTGGGATTTGAACTGGGTCGGAATATAAATTTTCATGATATTCGAGTTGACCAGATTGTTCAGCGCGAAATCTATGAGACGGTAGCTTCCAGCAAAAGGTACGGCAGGCTTGCTTCGGGAAGTCGTGAGCGGCATAAGGCGAGTGCCTTCTCCGCCAGCCAGCACAACGGCCAAAACTCCAGACATGAAATATACTCCGTAAAGGCCTACAAATTTTCTTCATCATAAAGCAGCAGCGAGCTAAAAAACGCCGTTTATCTCATGATTTGAATTTTGAATTGTCCATTTACTCTGAAGATTGCTCCGTGCCGCAGGTTCCGCAAAATGCTATAATCCGAAAAAATAGATTCGTGCGAGTTCAAGGAGCGAAAATGATTCACGGCTCGATTGTCGCCCTCATTACTCCGTTCAAAAACGGCAAACTTGATGAGGATGCGCTGTCCAAGATGGTCGAATGGCAGATCCAGCAGGGAACACACGGTATCGTGCCTGTTGGGACAACGGGAGAAAGTCCGACGCTGACTCATGATGAGCACTGCCGAGTTATTGAAATTACTGTTAAGACGGCTGCCGGACGCGTTGCTGTCATTGCTGGCGCTGGTTCGAACAACCCAGTAGAAGCCATCGAATATACCAAAATGGCAGAAAAGTTTGGCGCAGACGCGACGTTGCATCTTGCAGGTTATTACAACCGCCCTAATCAGGACGGTCTGTACCAGCATTTTAAGACGGTGCATGACAATACCAATATCCCTATCGTCCTGTACAACATTCCTGGCAGAGCGATTGTCAATATCCTTCCTGAAACTTTAGAAAAACTTGCTCAGTTGCCGCGCATCGTCGGCATCAAGGATGCAACGGGAGATCTGGCAAGACCATGGATCGAGCGTCAGTTCATAAAGAGAGACGATTTTGTATGGTTGTCAGGCGAAGACGCCACTGCAGTTTCTTATAACGTTTCCGGCGGCACGGGATGCATTTCCGTTACAGCCAATGTTGCGCCTAAATTGGTTTCTCAGCTGCAGAATCTCTGCGCCGAAAAGAAGTGGGATGAAGCAAGGGAATTGCAGGATCGCTTGATTCCGCTTCACAGATTGATGTTCAAAGAACCAAGTCCTGCGGGAGCAAAGTATGCAGCTTCCCTGCTCGGACTTTGCTCAGAAGAATGCCGTTTGCCGATTGTTCCGCTGACTTCCGCAACGAAGGACGCCATCGCCAAGGCAATGTCGGATCTCGGACTTATCTGATAGACCGCGATGTGAGTTTGAATGGGCCGCGCCTCGAAGACGCGGCTTTTTTTTGCCGCCGCCGGCATGCGGCGGTCATTAAATTTTCTGAGAGCACGTATGGATACTGAGAAGATTGAGGATATTTTGCAAGACGACGAACAAAAGGAAGCAAAATCTGGATTTATGCGTCGAATAGTGAGCTTCGTCCGCAGAGAAGGAAGGCTTACGCCAGGCCAGGAGCGCGCGCTAAACGATAATTGGCCGATAATGGGAATTCCGTATGAAAAGGGCATGCTTGATTTTGCCAAGGTGTACGGAAGCGACGTTCCTGTCGTATTTGAAATAGGTTTCGGCATGGGCAAATCATTCGTAGAAATGGCCGCTGCCGAGCCCAATGCAGGTTTTTTGGGCATAGAAGTTCATCGTCCAGGCATCGGCGCCTGCCTTATGGCCGCTGCAGCCGCAAATCTCAAGAACGTCCGTGTTATGGATCATGATGCAGTCGAAGTTTTGGAAAATATGATTCCTGACGGCTCTCTGTCCAGAATACAGATTTTCTTTCCTGATCCTTGGCATAAGAAGAAACATCATAAGCGTCGCCTCATCCAGCCGAAATTTGTTGATCTGTTAGGGAAAAAACTGAAATCGGGCGGTATTTTGCACCTTGCCACTGATTGGGTTGAATACTCGGAATGGATGCTCGAAGTTATGAACGGAGCGGCGGGTTTTTGCAATATGGCTGATGACGGAACGTTCATTCCTAGACCTGTATCAAGACCGCTTACCAAATTTGAGGAAAGGGGAATACGGCTGGGACACACGGTCCGCGATCTGATGTTCTGGAAAGTATGATCGATGCAGGAATTACAAATTAGCTGCGATTTTGAGTCTCTTGCCAGGTACAAAGGGCTGGTATTTGACATGGATGGCACCTTGATTGATTCCATGCGGTTTCATGTTTTGGCATGGCTCGAAACTGCGGCAGAATTCGGAGCGTCGATTGAGGAATCGTGGCTTTATGCGCACGGAGGCGTGCCAAGCCAGGTTCTTGCAGGAATAATCGCTGAAAAATATGGCATAAACACGGATTTGCATGAACTTACGGCCAGAAAAACATCTGCGTTTGTAAGGCACATCCCTGAAATATCCATATACCCGCGCATGCGGGTGTTGCTGGAGACTGCCAAATCAATGGGCATTCCGATGGCAATCGCAACAGGCACGCTCAAATCAAACGTGGAGAAAGTTTTTCCGGCAACGGGCCTTGGAGAATACATCGATAAATGGGTTTGCTCGCAAGACGTAAAAAAGCATAAGCCTGATCCCGAAATTTTTGCGACAGCAGCGGAATGGATTGGAATAAATCCCCATGACTGTCTGGGCTTTGAGGATGCACCATTGGGGCTGAAATCTGCCCTTGCCGCAGGAATGGACTGCTGCGTGGTCAAGGACGGAGACGTGAACCTCTCGAGAATCGTAAGACCGAAGGAAGTTTATGATTGGGAGAAAATCCAGAAATCATTTTGCTGAACGGAATTTTATGCTTCTGATGATGCGCTTGAATGCTCCGTTCTTTTTCTGAAAATTTGTATCTTCTGTTTTACGCCTATTTTGTGTTTGTTCATCGCTCTGACGACACAAAATCGAGTGTCAACTTTTCGGGCAATTCCCGGTCAATACATAAAAAGCCCCCAAGCAGATAACAAGCGATGGGGGCTTTTATGCGGTCATGAATCGTTTATGAATCAGTCGGTACCGACGAATTCTTCGTGTCCCGCGACTCTGCGCGTTCCTCTGTCATGCCCGCGTTCGGTGCGGTCACGCGCTTTTTTCTGCACGGCGTGCAAATGCGATACTTGCGAGATTGTAGAAACTTTTGCTTTATAGACCATCTGCTGGTTGCCGGCTGCATCGGTGAGAAGGATGCAATACGGATCAAATCCGCTGATCGTTCCTTCAAGTTTAATACCGCTGATTAAGAATATTGCAACTGGCTGCTTGGTTTTGCGCAGCCAGTTAAGCGCGCTGTCTTGTCCGTTTCCGAGCGAAAATGCTTGGTCAAGAGACGTAAAGTTTTGCTGTTCCGACATTAGATTTGCCTTGTTGTTATTGTTAATTTATGCACGGAAAGAATTGAAATTCATGCCGTGCCGAACAAATTATCTGTAATACATTAGCGATGCATAGCCCGCCACGTTTGAAAATTTTTCCTTTGGTGTTGTCTGGTAGCGAATGAGTTTCGGACGCAGACACCTTTCATCGCACAGTATTGCCAATGCATTAAGTATGGCATGCGAAGACGATTGTTTGTCGGTGATTCTTGGATCAAGAGAAATGATCTTCGAAATCGTGTTTGAATCATTGGATTTGACTTCAGGTTCTGACATTGAATGGCTAAGATTTCCGCAGCCGATGACAAAAATTTTTTCCCTAAAGAGCGCGTCCAAAAGGGTGTGCAGCGCATTTGCATCCAACTTCTGATACAGAAAAGGAATCAGAGGAAGTTCTGCCTTTTTGGCTATATCTGCGGCAAAAGGCAATGCAGCTTTGAGATATTTGTTTGAAATCGGTCCGAAATCTGTTTTGGTCAGCGATGGGATGGCTTTGTTCAAGCTCAGTTCAAGCGTAACAGGTATGCTTGAATCGAATGAGCCGTGGCTATAGTCTGTAATGCCTCTGTCCACGGTCACAATTCCGGCTCGGTCGGTCTTGCCGTCGTCGATGGCGCAGGCGATCAGAGCGATGCCCCGGCAATCCCCCAAACCTGTGATATGGGACATTGCTTCTACGGCCATGCTCGCGCATTGCTCGGTTGTGGCATGCGGGATGAACATGGCAACGGCAGGTCGTTTTTCTTCAGTTTTGTTGTATTTGGCTGTTTCCGATTCCAGCCAAGAAGCGAAGCTTTCCGCATCGCAATCAAGAGCGTAAACTGACATCGTTGGTATTCTTCTTGTTGTTCTTGTTGTTGTTCTTAGTTTGGAATCTGCGGCGCTGACACCCTAGACCCTTTACTGCATTGTATAACCGCATTGTTATAAGTTGAAATTTCCCACTTTTTATTCCCGAAAGGGATCACAAAAAGGATAAATCTGCAACAAGCGGAAGCGAAGTTAACCGAATATAGGAATAATCATGCCGGAATGTCTTTGCCGTGACGGGCGTCAACAAGCACGCATTGTCGTCCAAAGCATTTTCGGAGCAAGGTCTATAATACGTTAATGCGGCGAATGTTCGATGTTCGCCACCCCTTTTGATTGCAAGGTGCGGAAAATTCTCGCGAGACATGCCATGAGCGAAACAAAAAAGACTCTTTTCGAAAGTGCGGCTGCACATCTGAAATCTTCAGTCGCGCTGATGGTAAAAAACCATATTCCACCTACACCCAACCACTATTCCGTATGGTATTCATATTCGGCCAAGGACAGACCCGAACTGTCAAAAGAGATCAACGAGACAATTGCTACTTCCGGCGGGTGCTCAGAGACTAAGAGTCTTGAAATGTATTCAAAGCATATAGCGGGAAGAACAGAAAAGGAACTGTCGGAACTTAAAAATGCCTTGGAAAAGATGGTCTGCGAGGTTTCGTCGTGCCTGTCGGACGCCGATCGCGGAACCGATTCTTTTGAATCAAAAATGTTCAAAACTTTTTCCAAAATAGCCAAGGCAAGTTCGGGAGAAATGTCTATCGACGAGACCATATCTGCAGTTAGGGAAATTGCCGACAATTCGCATGATATTTCTCACACGATTGGCATATTCAAATCTCAGCTGAAAAGGGCCAATCAGGAAATAGAGGATTTGCGCGGAAAACTTGCAGAGGTGCAGCGAACGGCTATTACGGATCCTCTTACTAATCTGCTCAACAGAGGTTCGTTTGACAGAGATTTTTCGGCTCTTGTGGAAACTCAAAGACAATTTGGACTGATTATCGGGGATATAGATAATTTTAAGAATGTCAATGACACATATGGTCATCAGGTAGGAGATATGGCTCTTCGCGCCGTATCTCGCGTGTTTTTGGACAATGCAAGAGACGGTGCTTCGGCTTACAGGTACGGCGGCGAGGAACTTGTTTTGCTGATACCAGATGCTGATGCCAGAGTTGCAAGACAGATAGCAGATGCGATGCGCCGCCGCATAGAAAAATTGAAGTCGGAGGCCAAGCGGTCTTAGGAAGACAATACACCAGTTC
>JAZQPH010000184.1:0-3495 GCA_045628385.1 Succinivibrionaceae bacterium | reverse complement strand
CCAAGGAGTTGAACTGGTGTATTGTCTTCCTAAGACCGCTTGGCCTCCGACTTCTGTAAAGAAGCGCGCTTCTTAACGCATACTTCATCGAATCAGGTGCCCCTTTGAAAAAAAGACACAAAGCCGCCCAGCGTTTCAGCGCTCTGGTCGACACCGTTATGGACATGGTTTCGCCGCCGAATCCTTTGGCCACTCTGCGCACCGCTTTGGCAGTGCGGCAGAGAACCCGAACAGTTTCGATAGGCAATTCGGGACAGAATCTGCTAACGATAGCAATCTCGTCCTTAAGGTTTCTGTATCCCGCCTTCGACAGACGGAAACGATCCATAAACGCGACGTTCTGCGCCCTGACTCCGATGTAATCGCCGTTCTCGTCTCCGCCGCCTGCGGTATTGCCCGTAGCAACGAAACGAAAATCAGGATGTGCCGTCACGACCTCTCCGCCTAGTTCAGGAATAGTCACAGAACCCGTTGAAAGAAGATCGTTTATGCCCATAAGTTCGGACGAACGCATCAGATCCATCTCGTTGAGCACGAACACGTGCCCAAGCCTCATGGCGCGGACCAAAGGCCCGTCCTCGTAGATCATGCTGCCGTTTTTCAGAGCGAGATGGCCAAACAATTCAGCCATCTCCGTCGTTCCCGATCCCGTAAACTCGGTCATCGGCCAGTTTAGACGGGCACAGGCCTGTCTTACCGTTTCCGATTTGCCGCATCCCGTAGGTCCGAATATATACAGACCGTCGCCGATCGGGCATTCCAAAAAAGCGACGACATCTCTTGCAAGAGACGGCTCGAATGAAAAATCTTTAACCTGCGGAACTCCGGGTCTCTTTTCGGCAAACTTGCTTACTTTGACGCCTGCGGCTCCTTCCAAACCAAAAATTTCTCCGAGCGATACGCTGATTTTTTGCATGTTCATACTTTCTCCAAAAATTAATCAACCCTCGGAGAAAGCCCCGCGGGGAAGCTTTCCCCGACGGGTCTTAACAAAAAAATTTATCCGGCGCTCAGCCTGACAAATTCCAAACTACCTTGCCGAATGAATCAAAGACTTATGAGTTTCATCCGCTGCGCTATCGGATCTCTCCGAGTCGTTCAGCCATCTGAAATCGTTTGCCTCCACTTCATAGACAAAATAGGTTCTGCCGTTGTGTTCGTAGCTGCGCGAACGCAAAGCTCCCTGCACGATGACAATATCTCCGGGCACAAGAGTTTCTGCCCGCGTGGCGAGTTTGAATCCCTTGCCTGCATCGAAACAGACGACTCGGTGACAGTCGCAGCGTTCGGAAGTCTTGCCGCTTTTGTCGCGGCGAGGCTCCTTGGTCTGCAGATTGAAAAGCACGAGTCTGTTTCCATTCGAAAACGGAACTGTCTCGGGAATTCCTTCGACATTGCCGATAAGCGTGACGGTATTGCTTCGCATATGTGCACTCCAGTTTTCCCCTTCATCTCTTTTTCAAAAGAATCCAGGGCCGGGCAAATGCCCGCGTCCAAACAAAGCGGATAACATCCGCACACCTCTTGGGAACAGACAGATGTCCTTCCCGTTCCATATGCGCAAAGAAACCTTCGCGCTTATTTCGCCATAATGGTAAGCAAGAGTTTGGTGTCTGCCAGGAGGCCATGAATATTTAAAATTGACATCCGCTTGGGATGACTGCTCGCATAACAGAATTTGCTCGCACGCAGTTTCGAACCATATTCACATATTCACATATTCAAAAGAAAACCTTCAGACCACACAGACAAAAAAAGCAACTTAGCTGACGCTAAGCCGCCTCGACGATATTTTGATAATGATGCCTTGCCGCATCAAAAAATTATTTTATGCCGTTATTTTTCAGCCATTGGCAGGCATCATAAAACTCCGCTTCGCAGGAAGCTTTCATGAGTTCCGCGGCTTTTTCTTTATTTTTCTTTGCATAAAGCCCTTTGGCATACATTTGTCCTAAACGGAACAATGATTTTGGAGATCCGGATGCCGCGCCTTTTTGCCACAGCTCAAAAGATTTCTTTCTGTCCATGCCGACGCCTGGCTCTCCGTCCTGATAAATAATGGCCAAATTTTCCATTGCATCGACATAGCCGTTGTCCGCAGCCATCTGATACCACTTGGCCGCTTCGGCGTTGTTTTCAGGAACTCCGTCTCCTTCGTCGTAAGTAACCGCGATATTCATCATTGCGGACACGCTTCCCAGAGCCGCGGCCTTTTTATAAAGTTCCAGAGCAAGCTGCATATTTTTCTTTCCGGCTTTGCCCGTGTCGTAGGCATACGCCAAATCAAACAGGCAATCTTGATCGCCTGCTTCGGCGCATTGCGTCAGAATTTGAATGCCGGATGCGGTATCTGCTGCCGTGCCTGTCCCGTTCATCAAAGCAACAGCCATTTTTTTCATGCATCGCGGATCGCCAGCCGTCTCGGCGCAATGTTTGTAAATACCGAAAGCTTTCCTTTCATCCTGCGGCACGCCGTCGCCGCTGCTCAGCATGTCAGCCAAAGTCAGCATTGCCAATGCATTGCCTCCTTCGGCTGCAAGTTCATAGTATTCGATAGCTTTTGTCATGTTCTTTTCGACAGGATCGCCTTGCGCGTACATGTTTGCAAGACCGAACATGGATTTAGGCGATCCGGCTTCAGCCCCAATCTGCCATAAATCAAAAGCTTTCTTTCTGTCCTTGTCTACGCCCGGCGCTCCGTCTTCATAAATTATGGCCAGATTTTCCATTGATTCCACTTTGCCGTTCTCGGCTGCCATTTCATACCACTTGACGGCTTCGGCATAGTCTGGGGAATCTCTGCCTTCTGCATGATGCAAATAACCCAGATTATGCATAGCTTGAACGTAGCCCTGCTCAGCTGCCTTTTTGTACCAGTCAATCGCAGTCTTCTTGTTTGCCTGCACGTATCGTCCGGTTTCGTACTCATATCCGAGCGCAAACTGACAGATATCTGCGGCTTCTTCAGCGCATTCAGCCAATAATTTCATGCCGGATGCCGGATCAGGGTCAACGCCGGTTCCGCTCATCAGGGCATTGGCAAGCTCGGCCATGCACTCGGGAACTCCCGAGTCGTGCGCGCACTCGCTGTATAAGACATAGGCTCTGTGTTCGTCTTTGGAAACGCCGTCTCCGCTCATAAGCATGGTGGCCAAACTCAGTTGGGCTTGAGGCAGTCCGGCCTCGGCAGCTTTTTCGTAATACGGAACGGCTTTCGAAGGGTCTCTTTCTCCCAATATTCCGTATCGATAAATATTTCCGATTCGCCACATGGCCGGCGCATATCCCTGCTCTGCTGATTTTTGATACCAGGAAAGCGCGGTCTTGGCATCTGCAGGAACGCCTTCGCCAAATTGATAGATCATGCCCAAACTGTGCTGACACTCCGAGTCGCCGGCTTCGGCGCATTTCGTAAATAGCTGCAGGGCCTTGGTCAAATCCTGCTTTACGCCGGTACCGTTTATATATGACGAGGCAAGCGCCCGATCGCCGCAC
>JAZQPH010000183.1:0-9778 GCA_045628385.1 Succinivibrionaceae bacterium | reverse complement strand
TTGAATGATTTTTCGTTATCAAAACTGCTTATTGCGCCTTTTTTGAGAAGCTCGATGATTATGTTTCTTATATCCTGAGCAAAAACATCTTTGGGCGAATGATTGCCCGCAGAAACAGAAGACGAATCATTTTCAATTTCATCGTTACGCGCGTTATTGATATCCATAATTTTGCTCACTGATTGTCAATTCCGTTGTTTTTAATGCTGTTTCTTATATGCTGGCTTGACAATATCTGCCGCGGAATGGTTACTTTCAAAACAACATTCGGCTTGCGATAGTCCTTTACCTCGACCACGTCGATTTCGCCGTCGACCATGTCGGCTTTAAATTCGTTCGCCACTCTCACAAACGTTACGACTTCCTGGAGTCCGTATCGCACGGTATTCTTTTTGATGATTTCTGCGACGCTCATCTGCGAAGTCGAGCCTAAAGTTCTTACGATAGAATTTCTGACTTCAGACAATCTGACGGAATCAAGATGTCTCAATATATTGTCATTTATGGTCGATGAATTGGTATTTTCTTGTACTTCGCTGTAGTCAGGTATTTCTTCGATAGTTTTCAAGGTCATGGACATCGGGCTTACGACTTTGACGGATCCCGTCTCGATAACGAGATCAAGCTCCGAGCGCATGTTTACATTAGCTTTCTTGAACGTCACGCCGACTTTTTCCAAAGACGAAAGCAATTTATTGATGATCTTGTTTTCTTGGAAATCGGAACTTTCGATATACATGCGCAAGTTTTCGTCAATGCGCGCTCTGACCTTTTTGACGCGATCGCATTCCTTGACCAGCACATCGACAAGATTGTGCAAGAAAAGCCCCTGCTCTTTTGTCAGGTACTTTGCTATAGGCTGCGACAGCAAATAATCGACCTGGCTTTTAAAAGAAATCATGGTGTCATGATCGCAAAGCATTTTAAAAAAGCCGTCATACGCCGCGCCGTATTCGGTTTTGCGCTGACGCTTTTCTTCTTTCAGTACTTCTTCGAGAACATTGCCTTTGGTGCTGTTGTTCTCGATCATCTTGATGCGGATCGAGCGGTCGATGTCACGGGTTTCTTCTTCTAATTTTCTAAAATCGTTAGGCAGACGCCGAGCCAAATCATAGATGGTTCTGATATGTTCTTTTTTCTCGGCTTCGGTCAAAGACTTGTCCTTGCCCGCATTGATGATTTTAATGCGTTCGTTGAGCGCATCGCGCTGCTTGGCGAGACTTTCAATCTTAGTGCTTTTGTCTGTGCCTATTTCTATGCATAACTGCTGAATTTCGTTTTGGAGTATCTGCAGATGCGTTGCCGAAGTAGATACCAGCTTGTCTTTCATGACTTCGCAAAAATTCAGGGCTTTTTGAGAAGCATCCGTCATGATGACGTTATTGTCCATTTCATTGAGCCAGCCCTTGTCTATCCATTCTCTTAGATAGTCGGACGCGGAACGGTCAGAGACAATCTTTTCCTGAAAGCGGTATTCTTCAAGAAATTCTTTTAAATTTGCCCGGACGTCGTCAAAAGCGACTTCTCTTTCATCCTTAAAAATATTTTTAAGAAAGGACAAAATGAAAGGAGCGTTGTCGGCTCGCAGCAATTTCCAAGTTTTGTTGCTGTCGAGCAAGACCGACAGGGAATTAAAGTCTTCTAAAAAATTCATGGTTGCAAATTAATGAATATTGCGGCTAAAAAAGCTTCAGACTTAGTAATGATTCTTTGCCGCTTTAGCGTCCCGTAAGCACAAATTCGGCGCCCAAAGCTTCATACGCTTTTTGCGTCGCGATTCTGCCTGATTTTGTTCTTTGCAGATAGCCCTGCTGAAGAAGATACGGCTCGATCATGTCTTCGATCGTATCTTCGTCTTCGCCGGTGCAGGCCGCGATATTGCCAAGACCCACGGGCCCGCCGTTGCATTGCTCGACTATCAGCTTAAGGATTTTGAAATCCTGATCGTCGAGACCGCAAAGGTCTATGCCGAGCATATTGAGCGCAGCGACAGCGGTATTTTGATCGATGACTCCGCCTGCCATGGTCTGGGCGTAATCGCGCACGCGCCTTAAGAGCCTGTTGGCTATTCTCGGCGTTCCGCGGGAACGTTTGGCTATTTCCTCGGCGCCCGTTTCGGTGATTTCGACGCCGAGACAGCCCGCGCTGCGTTTGACGATTTTTTTAAGATCGTCGGTTCCGTAAAACTCGAGCCTCTGCGTGATGCCGAATCGCGCGCGGAGCGGTCCCGTGAGCGCTCCGGCTTTGGTCGTCGCGCCGACAAGAGTGAATCTCGGAAGGTCAATTTTTACAGATTGGGCCGACGGGCCTTCGCCTATCATGATGTCGAATTTAAAATCTTCCATCGCCGAATACAGCATTTCGGCAAGTTTATGGTTTAGTCTGTGGATTTCGTCGATAAAGAGCACAGAACCTTCTTCCATCTTGGTCAAAAGGGCCGCGATGTCGCCGGGTTTCTCCAAAACGGGAGCCACGGTCGAGGTGATGTTGACTCCCATCTCTTTTGCGATAATCTGTGCGAGCGTAGTTTTTCCGAGTCCCGGAGGGCCGAACAAAAGAACATGATCGAGAGGCTCGGCGCGCAGTTTGGCAGCTTTGATAAAAAGCCCCATCTGCTCGCGGACATGGCTCTGGCCGATGTAGTCTTTAAGATATTCCGGTCTGATTCCCGGCGCTTCAGTGCCAATGGCGGCATCTTCGCGCGTCTCTTGTCCGCTTACCAGGCGATCTGCTTCAATCATCCGAATTCCTTACTTTTTGCCGAAAGTGAATCTGAGCGCTTCTTTGATAATATCCTGGACGGATTTGCCGGGCGCCCACGCCTTGTTTACGTACTCTTCGGACAGTTTCGGGGCATATCCGAGTTCGGTCAGCGCGCGGATCGCAAGCTCCCTGTTGGCTTTGTCGGCTTTTCCCGAATCCGCGGCGGCGCCGCCGCCCGAAGGAGCCTGTTCGGCATCCGAAAGAAGCTCAAGCGCCGCGACTTTGTCTCTCAGCTCAAAAATAATTTTTTCGGCGGTCTTTTTGCCGATGCTCGGGATTTTTGAGAGCGACTTGGAATCTTCGTTGCGCACGGCATCGCAGAGTTCGTCGACAGTAAGGTTCGAAAGCATGAGAAGAGCGGTCTTGGCGCCGATGCCGGAGATTTTTATGAGCGTGTTGAACAGCATTCTGCCGTTTTTGCTCAAAAATCCGTACATATCCTGCGAATCTTCTTTAAACACCTGTTCGGTGTAAACCATGACAGCAGCGCCGATTTCTGGAAGCGCGCAGATATCGTTCATCGGCATCTCGAGTTCATACCCCACTCCGCCCACTTCTATCACCGCGCGGGGAGGATCTTTTTCAACCAGCAAGCCTCTCAGTCTGCTTATCATAATTGCTCCGTCTTTAATGAATTCTGCTGCCCGACGTTCCCGACATCAGGACTCCGCCCGAACCTTTGCGCATGGCCGACAATGTTCTTAGGCTGTTTGCGTGGCATGTCGCGATCGCAAGGGCGTCGGCGGCATCTGCCTGCGGCGCTTTGTTCAGCCGGTACAGCCTGACGATCATTTCCTGAATCTGTTCTTTTGCGGCATTGCCGTATCCTGCGACTGCCTGCTTTACGGTTCGCGGCGAATATTCGGCAACGGGAAGATCGCAATTGAGCGCTGCCAGCATTGCGGCGGCTCTCGCATGGCAAAGCTTGAACGATGATTGGACGTTTTTGGCGACAAACGGCTCCTCTATGGAAAAATAATCCGGCGAGAATTGTCCGATAATCTCGAGCACGCCGTCATATATCTGTTTGATTTTGGTCGGAAAGACGTCATCGGGATTCGTTCTTATGCATCCCGACGCCACGTATTCGTGCCTGATTCCGTCCGTTCTTATAATCCCGTAACCCGTGATTCTGGAACCGGGATCGATACCCAACACTATCGCCAAAACAAACTCCGCCCAAGCATCTCGGTTATTCCGAAGCCCGGATTCCGAACGTTCTCGGGACGAGCTTCAAAATAACGGCACAATACACCGATTTTATAGGAAACAGCTATATATTTACACGCGCTAAGGACGATATTGCACATATCGCGCAATCTTTTCGGCAATTTACCGACAATGGACGGCTTTTGTCTGTCCGCAACCAACAAGGCCGACCAAAATGCGCGCGAAAAATTGCAAATCGCCGTCAATCGCCGATCCGAGCCCTACGCGCCTGCTGCCAAAATTTCCAAATAATGCCGATCTTTAATAAAATTGCGTGGAAACAGCAATTGCGGAGCACCGGATGAAAGACAGAATTTTTGCCGACAGGATGGAAGAAGTTCCAAAATTTTCTTTCGACGACAAGGTTGCAGAAGTTTTTCATGACATGGCGAGCCGCTCGATTCCGGGGTATGCCGAAATCATCAAAGGCATCGGAAAAATGGCTGCCGTCTTTGCCCAAAAAGATACCGCAGTCTACGATCTCGGCTGTTCCCTCGGCGCATGCACTCTTGAGATGAGACGCCATCTTGCTCCAGAAAAAATCGGACAGATGTATGCGGTAGACTGCTCAAAGGCGATGATTGACAGATGCCGTTTCTATCTGTCGTCATATAAGTCGGACATCCCCGTAAACATCGTTCTCGGCGACGTTGCCGAACTTTCTATGCAAACTGCATCATTCACCGTCATGAACTTCGTCATGCAGTTCATGCGTCCCGAGGAAAGAGACGCAGTCGCAAAAAAAATTTTTGACGCCACCTGCGATGGCGGAGCATTCGTCATCAGCGAAAAAATGGCTTTTTCCGATCCCGCGGCGCACGGTCTCATGAACGAACTCTATTGGGACTTCAAGCGCGACAACGGCTACTCCGAACTTGAAATCAGCCAAAAGCGCAATGCTCTTGAAGAAGTGCTTATTCCCGATACCCGAGAAAGCATCGAAAATCGCTTAAAACGCGCAGGCTTCGGAACCGTAGTCTCGTGGTACCAAAATTACAACTTTGCCTCTTTTTTGGCGATAAAAAACTGATTTTGCTTCTTCGCCCTTGCGGGCGCGGCAATCTGCGCAAAACTCGCAAAACAAAAGGTTGAACAATGAACGAATTTTCTTCAGACATCGCGGCAATGGCAGCATCGGAAGGACTTGAAAAACTTCTTTCATCCATGGCTCCCCGTCTTGCCTCGTGGTGGACCGAAAACGAGCACGGCGATTTTGCCAGATGGAAGCGAAACCTCGGCAAACTTTCGGAATTCGGAACAGGAAAGCTTTGCATCAACGACTTCGTCGAAGTTGCGGCCAAAGAAGAACTCGCGCCCGGCATGAAAGCCAAACTCAGCGGCATCCTTAAAGAATTCGGACCGTGGCGCAAAGGTCCGTACAGGCTCATGGGCGTCGAGATCGATGCCGAATGGCGTTCGGATTTCAAATGGAAGCGCGTTCTCGAATGCGGCATAGAACTGAAAGAAAAAAAAATTCTCGACGTCGGATGCTCGAACGGCTACCACATGTGGCGCATGAAAGAAGCGGGCGCCGCAGAATGTTACGGCATCGATCCCTGCGCCCACTACATATTTCAGTTTGCGGCCATAAGAAAGCTTGCGGGGTTGCCTGAAGGAATGCATCTCTTCCCTGCCGTTCTTGAAGACATGCCCGAGAATCTCGGATATTTCGACACCGTGTTCTCGATGGGCGTCATATACCATCAAAGATCGCCGTTTGAGCATCTGGAGCGGCTGCGCGGACTTCTCGCAAAGGGCGGAACTCTCGTTCTCGAATCGCTCGTGATCCCAGGCGGTCCGTGCGCCGTTCTTTGCCCGGAAACGACTTACGCAAAAATGAAAAACGTCTGGACGATTCCGTCGGTGGATGCTCTTTCGTCATGGCTCAGAAAAACAGGATTTGCCGACATCAAAACATTCCGAGAATGCGCGACGACAGAGGATGAGCAAAAGGCAACGGACTGGGGCGTATCGTCTTCCCTTGCCGATTTTCTCGATCCCCGCGACCGCACGAAAACAGTCGAAGGCCATCCAGCGCCTTCGCGAGCAATTCTGACCGCAGTTAAGCGTTAATCATGTTCAATTGATATATAATCCCTTTGGATTTTGAAATTCCCCAGAGAATTGAAAATGAAAAAATTAGCTATTGCTGGCATTGTCTGCCTCACCTCAGCAATTTCGGGATGCGCCGTAGAATCAAGAGACGCCGCAGCCGAAAGACAGAACGAACACATGCAGATAACGAATGCATGCTTGGGCTCAAACGAAGAACTGTCCAAACAACTCACCGAACTGTCTTCAGAAATCAAAGCTCTGCGAGAAAATATGGCTTCGGCAGATAAAAAGATCCTGGATGGGCAGGCAACCCTTGGCAAAAAGATATCCGAATCATCGGCAAAAAACATGCAAGCCAAATCCGAAAACAAAAAAGAGGAAAAGGAAGTCATCTACTCGACCGACGACAAACAGGCTTCCAACAAATATGAAGGCAAGAGCGTCGCGGGCGAAACCGAATGGGGATACATTCCCGACATCGATGCCGCGCTCATGGCGCGCATAGACACGGGAGCCACGACTTCCGGCATTTCTGCCATAAACATCCAGCTCATCGAGCGCGACGGCAAAAAAATCGTTAGATTCGATGTTCCCGAAATGGACGGAACTTTGCACACGATGGAAGCACCCTTCGTAAGAGTCGCGGAAATATTGCAGTCCACGATGAAATCAAGAGAAGAAGTCAACAACCGCTACATCGTAGCTCTTACCATAAAAATCGGCGATGTCTCGAAAAAAAGCGAAGTAGGTCTCAGCGACAGAACGCATATGGCCCATCCTCTGCTCATTGGACGCGATTTTCTCAAAGACGACATGATTGTCGACGTCAGCTCCAAAATGAATTTTCAGAAGCCGAAGGCCAAAACTTATATCAAGTACAAAGCTTTGAAACCATCCAACTGAATTTCCTGAGTGCTCGGCACGAAGGCCCCCGCCCGGCTATACCCGGACGTTTGCTTTAAGGATATCCAATGCTTTCAAGAAAAGTTTTTTATTTCTGGGTGGCCGTTCTTTTTATAGTCGGCATCGGACTCATGTTTTATCGACACATCGTTTTCGACGTGCCTTGGGTTCCTACCGAACACCGCGAGATATGGCAGATAGAAGCCAAGATCCAATTCAAGGCCAATTCCGAAGACAAACCCGTTTCCTTGTCTTTCTCAGTTCCGAGAACTCAAGACGGCTTTACGCTTCTTGGTCAGACTCCAGCAAGCCCAGGCTATGGCGTCAACTTCTATGATGCAAAGACCCAGTCAAAAGCGGTTTACACCATCAATTCCGCATCGGGCAACCAAACGCTCTTTTATACGATAACCGCACTTGCCGATCCGAATGCCAAAGCCGAAGCGACGCCTGCTCCCGACCTTTCTCCGATAGAAACAGGCGAAATCGAAAGCGCGGCTGAAAATGAAATTCTGCGCTCGGCTTCCGCAAAGTCTGCCGATACCCAGTCGCTTGCGACCGAAATATACAAGCTGCTCATATCGGGCGACCAAAACGCGTCACTTCTGCTCAAAGACAAAAAGATTGCGCCGCTCATGCGCGAGCTGCTCATGAAATCCGGCATACCGACAAGAATCGTCCGCGGTCTCGAACTTCAGGACAACCGCCGCAAGCAGAAACTTGTCAATTATCTGCAGATGTATGACAAGGACGCCATCATCATCATGAACCCCGAATCGGGCGAGTTCGGAAAACCGGACAATCTTCTGCTCTGGGAATACAACGATCTGCCGATTATCGATCTTGAAGGCGGCTCGAAAGCAAAAGTATCTTTTGCGATGATGAAAAAAGAAATTCCGCTTGCTATAGCGCGAGCCGAGAAATTCAAAGATACCGAATACATCAACTTCTCTCTCGACATGCTGCCTATCGACGATCAGGCGCTGTTCAGAAACATTCTTCTGCTGCCTATCGGCGTGCTCGTCGTCGTATTCCTCAGAATCGTGGTCGGTCTTAAAACATCAGGCACATTCATGCCCGTGCTGCTCGCCATGGCATTTATGCAGACGTCGCTTCCTGTCGGCGTCACGGGACTTCTTCTCATCGTGAGCATCGGTCTATTGATAAGGTTCTATCTTTCAAAGCTCAATTTGCTGCTAGTTGCCCGAATATCGACGGTCATAGTTACGGTCATCGGCATCATCACCTTCCTTACGGTTTTGACATACTCTTTCGGCATCAGCGAAGGCATGAAAATTCTGTTCTTCCCGCTCATCATCATCTCCTGGACCATCGAGCGCATGTCGATTCTCTGGGAAGAAGAAGGCGCAAAACAGGTCGTAATCCAGGGCGGCGGGTCGCTCCTTACGGCAATCCTCGCATACCTTGCGATGTCTGTGCCGCTTATCCAGCATCTGACGTTTAATTTCCTCGGTCTGCAGCTCGTCATTGTCGGCATATTGCTCGTGCTCGGCAATTACACGGGATACAGACTCACCGAACTTAAGCGCTTTAAGCCTCTTGCCGACGAAATCGGCGACTGATCGGAGGAAGGAATATGACGCCTTTCTGGAAAAATTACACCAGCCCGTTCAAGCTTTGGAAGCTCGGCATCATGGGCATGAACGTGCGCAATTGCCGATACATCAGCCCGTATAACCCAAGAAGCCTCTATCCTCTCGTCGACGATAAGCTTAAAACCAAGGAAATCGCGCTGAAAGCCGGCGTCACCGTGCCTAATCTCATCGGATGCATCCGTCATCAGTTCGAAGTCTCGGAGCTTATCAAAATGATCGGCGAACGCACCGAATTTTGCATCAAGCCTTCAAGAGGTTCGGGCGGCAAAGGCATTTTGGTCATCGTCGGCAGAAACGGCGACAAATTTGTAAAACCGAGCGGTCAGGAAATTACTCTAGAGGATGTGGAAAGACACGTAAGCAACATCCTTGCTGGTCTGTTTTCCCTGGGAGGAAAGCTCGACAAAGCATTGCTTGAAGAGCTGATACACTTTGACAATGCGTATGAAGGCTATTCGTACGAAGGAGTTCCTGATGCCAGAATCATCGTCTTCAAGGGTTACCCCGTCATGGCGATGATGCGTCTTTCGACCGCCTGCTCGGACGGCAAAGCCAATCTTCATCAGGGAGCCGTGGGCGTCGGTCTGTGCCTCAGAACGGGAAAAGCCGTGCGCGCAGTGCAGTTCAACAAGCCAGTGACCACGCATCCTGACACCGGCAAGCTGTTGTCAGAACTCAAAGTTCCGCATTGGGAAAAAACGCTGAAATTGGCAGCCTCCTGCTATGAAATGTCGGGGCTTGGCTATATCGGCACGGATATCGTTCTTGACCGCGACAAAGGTCCCCTGCTACTCGAACTTAACGCAAGACCGGGTCTTGCGATCCAGATTGCAAATGCTGCAGGACTGCTTCATAGGCTAAGAAACATCGAAAAGCTGCTGAAAGGAGATCCTCGGATGACTGTCGAAGAGCGCATCGAATACTCGCAAAAACATTTCGGCGTATACGAGGCATAATATACTTCTGTGATCATTACTTCTAAAGTATAAGGTCTTAAATCAACTCTGCCGAAGGTGATTTAAGACCTTATACTAGGGAAAAATAAAAAAGAGACCACTTCGCCTATGTGCAATGTCGCTGTACAAATTCAATGAGAACCAGCCTACGTCAGAATCAAATCAGCTTTTCTTAGCAGAAAATCAATGATATTCAGGTGAATTATTCCATTATGGCTCATGTCAATTTTGTCTAATGACATGACATATTTTGGCGATGCGTCTGTAATCTTGTCA
>JAZQPH010000182.1:0-3637 GCA_045628385.1 Succinivibrionaceae bacterium | reverse complement strand
AAGACCGCGCCCAAGCGCGGTCATTTTTTTTGTGTATTCAAGAGTGATGCCGAATCAGAACGTTCTCTGTTTTCTGAGCCTGAGTTTGCCCTGTCCGCTGCTGTCAGTTCTGCTGGTCTTGGATGAAGCTTTATTCATGAGACCGACTTTTATCTCCCCGCAGCACTTCTCGGAACCGGCGTTGCATCCTTCTTTGAACCATTTTGCCGACTCTTTCGAATCTGGAGCAAATTTATCCGCTCCGTCGCGATAAATCACGCCGAGAAGATACATCGCATCTTTGCTCGAATATTCTTCGGCCGCTTTTTTCCACCAGTCCACGGCTCCATTCATATCGGTGTCCATTCCCGAGCCATCGTGGCTCATGAGTCCCAATACGACCATTGCTCCTGAACTGCCGCCAGCAGCAGCCTGTTCAAGATATTTCTTAGCCTTGGCAAAATCGCGCTCCAAGCCTTTGCCTTTGTAATACATAAGGCCAATGTTGTATGCGCCTTCGGCATCCCCAGCGTCGGCGGCTTTGGCAAAACATTCGGAAGCTTTTTTGAAATTGGCCGCGGCGCCGATTCCTCGCTCGTTCATGATGCCGTAATTGACGAGACAATCGGTGTTTCCGAGCTCAGAACATTTTTTCAGCCAAGACCTTGCTTTGGTGATTCTTGCAGGATCGTCCTTGCCTTCCTTCATGGCTACGGAACCCAAAAAGAACATCGCCTGATCGCTGCCGTTTAACGCGGCGGACTCCAAAATCTTCATCGCATCTTTTTCGTCCTGATCCGTGCCGTCGCCGTAATAGCGCATCATACCGGCGTAATAACCGCATCCTGGATGCCTTTTGGCGGCGCATTTTTCAAAGAGAGCATATGCTTTTGAATAATTGTCGTTATTCTTACCGAAGTCGCTTTCTTTGGCATTGACATAAAGCAGGCCCAAATTGAACATGCTGTTGATGTCGCCACGGTTAACGCCCATTTCATAGTATTTTTCAGCTTTCTTTGCATCACGCTCGACGCCGTCGGAGTTTTGGTACATAAGCGCCAGCGTATATGCTGCATCCTGATGCCCTGCGTCGGCGGCTTTTTCAAGCCACATAGCGGCCCGCGCCGAATCCTGTTCTACGCCCTCACCCGTAAAGAAGAGCGTTGCGACTTCGTACATGGCGTCGGGATTTCCTGCGTTGGCCTTTTTAAGAAGCTTTCGCAGTTCGGAACTCGTATCTTTCGGAGGATCGCTCTTTGCCGCCTCTGCATCCTTTTCAGCTGAAGCAGCCGGTTTGATTGACGGAGCTTTCTCGGCCTTTTCGATATCGTTTCCCGATTGCTGCTCGCCGGCTCCTTGAACAATTTTGACCAATTCATCCTCTCCCGGAGCAGGCAAAATTTCTGCGTCGGGATCAATCTCTCCATTGCTTTGGTCTGGAGCAAGCACAATTTTCTCTTCTGGATTGTTTTTTGGAATTTCCTTGTCTGCTCCCAGGTCGGCGGGCGCCTGCACGATTTTTTCATCAGGAAGCTTGGTTTTCGGAACATCTTTGCCGGCTCCTCTGTTCGGAGTTTGGACGATTTTTTCGTCTGGGCTCTTGATTTTTGGAGTCTCTATTCCTTCCCCTTGTTCGCTCGCGCCAGACTTCTTTGGAGGATTTACGACCACTTTCGGCGATGTTGGAGCTGGTTCGTCGGCATAACGGATGTAATTTGGATTTTCCAGCCCTCCGATGGAACCCGCGCTGCGCGAAGAAGATTCATAAATAGGATCCTTTGACGGCGTCGCGTCTGGATGGGTAGGTTTACGTTTTGATGATGCGGCATTAGGATTGGAAGGAACGAGCTCGGCGGGCTCAATCGATCTTCCGCGCGAAGAAGTTTTCGGAGACTCCTGCGGAACAAATCTTTCGGGATACCCTTCTGGATCCATAGACCGGTATTCACCGACTCCGATAGGCGCGCCCAAGCCGCCCTTAAGATAAGCAGGTTTGCCCGCAATCTTCAGTTCTCCCGATCTGCGCGGGCGTTCGGCGACTGAAGTTACCGAACGTCTGTAAAAATCATCATCGGCGCGTTCATCTTCATAGTCGAAGCAGTCTCCGCCCCATCCGCACTCGCATCCGCATGACACGGTCTCGTCAAACTGACGGCTGCTGCGTCTGTTCGATCTGGCATCGGCATCAGCAGATGCGGCAAAACCGAATATGCAAAGGGCAACGGCTGCGGCAAGAGTTCTTCGGTTTCCCGAAGCAAATGGCATCTTCATTGTATGAATCCCCGTAAATACTTGCATAAGAATATCGCCTCACCGAACGACGGTGTTATGAGACAAACAGCTTTTGTGACAATTGCGGACAAAAATAGACAATAAAAAAGCGCCCCGGCTGCGCGGGACGCTCTTAAAAGGCATAATCTCGGATTACTCGTAACGGACGTCAACCACGTCCATTTTGATTTTGCCCGCTGGAACCTGAATAACGACTTCGTCGTCAACTTCTTTGCCAATGAGACCTTTGGCAATCGGGGTATAGACGGAAATCAGATTCTTCTTTAATTCTGCCTCGTCCTCTCCGACGATTTTGTAAGTAATTTCCTTGTCCTGATCTTCGCGGTACACGGTCACGGTGCATCCAAAAATTACTTTGCCGTCATTTTTAATCTTTGTGACGTCGATAATCTGAGCATTCGAAAGTTTTCCTTCGATATCTCGAATGCGAGCTTCGATCATGCCCTGATGCTCGCGGGCCGCATGGTATTCAGAATTTTCTTTCAGATCGCCATGCTCTCTTGCTTCGGCAATATCCTGAACGACCTGAGGACGCTCGACAGTTTTCAGATGTTCAAGTTCTTTGCGCAGCAATTCGGCTCCGCGCACGGTCATTGGTACCTTATCCATATTATGAATCCTTCTTGTCGCCCGTCAGATTATGGAAAAACTCGCGACATGAATCTAAGAAACCTTTCTCTTTCGGAGAATTTTCGGAAACTTGCTTCTTGCCTTTTTCGGAAGAAACTTTTTTGCCGCTTATAGATTCTTCGAACTTGATCAGCAAATCTTTTTGTTCCTGAGACAGGTTTATCGGAGTTTCAACTATCACGGTGACGATGATATCGCCCTGAATGCTGCTTCTAACCGACTTAACGCCCTTTCCGCGCAAACGGAACATCTTTCCGCTTTGCGTTCCCGCAGGAATTTTGAGTTCTGCAGATCCCGACATGGTAGGAACTTGAACCGTTCCGCCCAATGCCGCAGTCGCAAAACTGACAGGCACTTCGCAGAAAAGATTATTTTCATCACGTTTGAAGAGCGAATGTTCCTTCACGTATATCTGAACGTACAGATCGCCTGGAACTCCGCCGTTGGTTGCCGCCGCGCCTTCACCTGAAAGACGCATGCGCTGACCGTCGTCTATACCCGCAGGAATAGTGATGGTGAGGTTCTTTTTGGTGCGTACTCTGCCGGAGCCGCCGCACTTGGAACACGCCTTGCGAGGTTTCTTGCCCGTTCCGTTGCAATGAGGACATTCCTGAACCTGCGCGAAGAAACCGCGGCTAATTTGGATCTGACCCTGTCCGTGGCAATGAGGACAGTCAACCATGTCCTTTTTGCCGCCGTCGCATCCAGTGCCGCCGCACGATTCGCAAGGAGCATA
>JAZQPH010000181.1:0-2910 GCA_045628385.1 Succinivibrionaceae bacterium | reverse complement strand
CCTCATGAACGCGAGGCTTTCGGAACGCTCGCGCGGACGCTATGCCAAACTGGGAAATGCTTTCAGATACCTCATCGCCGACAAACTGACATCTGTTCTGTGCCAAACCGACGGCGATGCCAAAAGACTGGGCTCGCTCCCTGGAATGTCCGAAAAAACCAAGACCTCCGGTTCTCTCAAACATGACATCGATGTCGACGCCTCTTTGCTGGAGGCAGGAAAAAAATTAAGAGAAGCCATCGGCCAAAGACCCGTATGGCTTGCCGCATCGACGCATGAGGGGGAAGAAAAAGCATTTTCGGAACTGCACGCAAAAATCATTAAAAGCATTCCCGATGCGCTTTTGATGATTGCCCCGCGCCATCCGCAGAGATTCAAAGAAGCAAAAGACGCGATTGAATCGGTATTTCCGGGAAAGACGGCCGTCAGATCAGAAAACGCCATTCCCGCGCCGACGGATGCCGCGTATCTTTGCGACACCATGGGGGAAATGATGGCGCTTTTTGAAGCGGCCGATGTCGCCGCCATGGGAGGAAGCATCGCCGATATCGGCGGACACAATCCTATTGAGCCCGCAGCCTGCGGAACGGCGATCATCATGGGACCGTCCAGGAGAAACTTCCTTGCAGACAGCGCAAGGTTCAAAGACGGCGGAGGTCTCATAGAAGCAGACACCGCGGAAGAAATCGAAATTGCCGCAAGAAAGCTTCTGTCCGATCCGAATTTAGCCAGACAAATGGGCAAAAAGGCTTACGAGACGCTATGCATGCTTGGCAAGGGCGGAGCCGTCGCAACTACAGTCAGAAACCTAGAAGATGCGACCGCAAATTTCATAAACAGCCGCCGCTAAAGAATGGCCTGCTCGGCCATTCTTTTTCCGAAGCGTCGCGCGTCTTCATTCCCTGGAAACATCTTGAACATCATCTTCGGTGCATTTTATTGATGCAGGCGGGGTTTCTTGGCTGCAACAATCAGCATCGGGATGATCCAAACTCTCACAGATTTCTGACACCAACGATTTTCCGCCATTTCCTACATATTTCATGCAAGCTTCTTTGATTCTTGCAAAATCTTCTTCGCATAAACTCGTCTTGTCGCCGCACAAGGATCTTTCTTTGGCAAACGAACGCCCCAATCTGCTGAGCATTTCTTTGCCTTTGCCTCGCGTAAAGCCGCATTTGTCAAAATCGATAACCCAAATCTTTCCGGAGGAATCTACCATGATATTTCTGACGTTAAGGTCCGAATGATATACGCCGTGCTTTATGAGTTTTCCTATTGCAATCCCGATGTCTTCAAGCTCAGCTATAGTCAGGTTTCTCGATTTTCCGATCTTTGCCAAATCTTCCGCGCCCTCTGCATACATCGTCAGAAGATCGCAGGTATAACGCATGGCGCCGGCTAGCCTGACCCTTGCCGCCACGGGCGCCGGCACGTCAATCCCGAGATCGATGAGTTTCTCAAGCATGCGAAATTCTTTGAAAGCCCTTGAAGATTCGGCATTGCCTAGAAACAAAAATTTGTCTCGTGAAATTTTGGACATCATGCCGCCGCGGAAATAATGGCGAAGAACCATGCGCCGCGACTTTCCGACGAACAGCGCCGTGCCACGACCCTCCGACGATCCAAAAATCTCGCCCCTGCCCGCCCAATACTGGCGTTCAATCATGAGCGGATCGAAAAAGCCGCGGGCCGCTGCCGATACCAGGAAGAAATCTCTTCCCAAAGTTATCAATATAGGATCTTCCATATTAAATGCGCCGTCCGTTCTTGTTGCGGCGGCTCCCTTTTTTTAATATCTTTACTAAATTATCGGAATATTCGCCATTCGCCGCAACAATGCGGTTCTAAGGCTTCCACACCGGATCACTTACATGAACATCATAGTCATGCGCCTGTCGGCCATCGGAGACTGCGTAAATGCCCTGGCTGCCGTCCAGGCCATAGCGAGAAACTACAACGAATCGTCAATCACGTGGGTCACGGGAGCCGCCGAGGCTTCGCTTCTTGGCTCCGTGCCTGGCATAGAAATCATCACCCTTGATCGAAAACAAGGCGCGATTGCGGCCTATCGCGATTTAAAGATGAAACTTAGGGGAAGAAAGTTCGACGTTCTGCTCCTCATGCAATATGCTTTAAAAGCTGGCATTGCATCTCTTGCCATTAAAGCCAAAAGGCGCATAGGCTTTGACAAAGCTCATTCCCGAGAACTGCACTCGCTATTTATCAATGAACGCATAGATTGTCCCAAAGGCCGGCACATTCTCGATGCTTTCATGGAATTTGCCAAATACCTCGGATGCCCCGGCGACATCAAACCGTCGTGGGATTTGGGCATATCCTTCGCCGAAGAAGAAGAAGCATCGCAAATACTGGACGGAGCGAAAAACTATGCCGTCATCTGCCCGATGTCCAGCCTTCCCGAAAAAAATTTGCCAGCGAATCTTGCTTCGGACGCCGCGGCGCATGCGCTAAAAAAAGGCTTGGTGCCGTTCATCGTGGGCGGAAATGACGAAAAAACCGCAAAAATAGCGCAAATCATCTGTCAGAAAGTTCCGGGAGCAAAAGACCTCTGCGGGAAAACAAATCTAAGACAGTTTGCCGCAATCATAAAGGGCTCCAAGATTGTCATATCTTGCGATACGGCCGCCGTTCATCTTGCTACAGCATTGAACGTTCCCGTAGTTGCGGCATATGCCTGCCATGATCCGCGCAGAGTCGGTCCGTACGGGCATTTAAATCATACCGTCAGCGCGTATGATCTTGCGGTGATGAAAGAGTACGGCAAACCGAGCAATGAACTCCCATGGCGCACGAAAGCTCACGGGCAAAATCTCATGAGCCTCATCAAAACATCGGATTTATTGGAGATCATGGATGACATCCTCGGATGACGATTCATTTGACGCA
>JAZQPH010000180.1:0-2955 GCA_045628385.1 Succinivibrionaceae bacterium | reverse complement strand
CGGAACCCGTGGTGTGCCAGACATAGCCCGAACGAAAATCGGGATTCGGATTTTGCGATGCGGCTTTCACCGCTTCGATTGCATGAATCTGATAAGGCCTCAGCAGAATGAGCGATTTGCTGTTGCTGTCCAAAATGCTGTATCTTCCGACCATCAAATGAGCTTGCGGTATATTTAAAGCCTGCTTGGCAAAACCCAGATAGTCATCCACGCGGTTATTGTTTTTGTCGACCCATGACGATAAAAATTTTTTGTTGAATTTGTCATGCGTCGCCGCTGCGATGTATTTGGTATCGGTGGCATTTGACATCACGAACATCTGAACGAGACCGAACAAGCCGCTGAATTTGCCTTCGCCTATGTATTTATGAATCTGATTGAAGGCATCGTCCACGCCGTGGTCCTGATTTTTAAGCTCGATGTGGATCATCGGAAAACCGTTGATTAGCAGGGTTACGTCAAATCTTCTGTTCCTGTCGCGCTCATCGGTTTTGAAAGACTCATACTGATTTATTACTTCGTATGAGGAACGTCCGCCGGCGATTTCTCGGTTATTGACGGCATCAAGAGAAATTTTTCCGAGCGACGCGTCTTCTCTTACAAGAGGTATCTGCGCAAGCCCGTTCTCGCCTGCGAGCCAGACGCCCGCCTTGTACGGAGACTCGGCCTGAGTCTTGATGAACTCCTTGATCTGCACCATCTCAGAATCGGTAATCAAATGCCCGTCAAGCTTTCGAACGTTGTTGGCATTTAGTTTTTCTCGGATGTTATTCCAGAGATCTGTCTCATTTCTCAGGTCGGGACGGTAACTCCACTGAGAATCGCCCGTAGTCAGCTGATTAATGAGTTTTTGTTCGATTACCGATTCTAGTTCTGACATGGCTGTTCCTTGTTATACGAACATTTGCTGCAGCATACCTTTTTTGAGGGTTTTGAGTGTTTCTAGCTTACGCTGATGAAGAGTGATAAGGCTGTCGAGTTGCTTAAAATGGTCGGCGATTTTTTGTTGTTCTTCTAAATTTGGAAAAAAAGAAATCATTTTTGATAATGTTGAAAATTGAATTCTTTGCTTCTCTTTCAGAGAACCCGTAGCATTATTTCTATATAAGAGTATTGCTTGAGGAGATTTCATCCATGTTTGTATAAATTTAGGATCTACCTCTGAATTAGTCAACATGGTCACATAATATCCAGATACAGCAACTGTTTTTCCCAAATTATTCATATCCAAAGCCCCGAGAGTCATGTTCATCGGGTTGTAAACAATCTCTCCAACTTTAACTTCTTTATACTTATCTTCTTTTTGCGTTATAAATTCTCTATTGTATCTTTCTGTTTTGGGAGTCAATCCTTCTTGAACAGTTAAACTCCATAGTTCAAGATTTGTTTCTTTTGGATTTATGTAATTTACAGTTTGAGTAAAAACATCTCCTAACTTCCGCTGTTCCCAAGCGCCAGCAAACCCTGGAAACCTGATTTCAGGAATTTTTTCGCCGTTTTGCGGAAACATTTTCTGAAGCATGGCTTTCTTTATATTTTTGAGTTTCTCAAACTTACGCTGATGAAGATTGATAAGGGTGTCGAGGTTGCGAAAATAGTATCCTATTTTCTTTTGTTCATCATAAATCGGAGTAGCTGTTTCAACATTATTTATGATTAATTTTGAAAGACTTGGTACTCCTGTAGATTCGTCTTTTTTCTTCCAGTCAACATTTTGAAAAAGACAACATGTAAAATCTAAATCATAATTATCCTTTGGAACACAGTAAAATAACGTATCTACAGTCCAAAATGGTGCCCTAAGAATATATGGCTTATCAATAGTGCCTTTTCGTCCAATTCCAATGGCATCTTTATCTTCAGAAAGGGCTTTATTAACGCTTAGCATATAACCGCCAGTGCCATAAACAGGAATATCGCCTTCGTCAAGATGTTTGTAGTCCATTCCACTACCAATATCTACAACATCTGAAAACTTACGCTGTTCCCAAGCGTCAGTAAACCCTGGAAATCTCAGCTTCGGAGTCTTTGATGAATCTGCCATGATTATTCTCCGAACCTGATGCCGAGACCGAGCTCTTCGAAATAGCCGTTCAACGTATGATTGAGCTCTGCTTCCTGAGATTCGATTTCTCTAAGTTCCCTGAAAGCTTCGTCAAGGTCTATCGGCGCTTCTTCTTCGAAGGTGTCGACGTAGCGCGGAATGTTGAGGTTGAAACCGTTTTCCTTAATCTCTTCGAAGGACGCAAGATGCGCGTACTTCTCGACGTCTTTGCGTTCGCCGTAAGTTTTCAGAATCTTCTCGATGGCTTCGTCGGAAAGAACGTTTCTGGCTTTTTCCTTCACGAAGTCCTTCGACGCGTCGATGAAAAGCACGTCGCGGGCGGTGTTGTTCTTCTTGAGGACGAGCACGCAGGTCGGAATCGTGGTGTTGAAGAACAGATTGGCGGGAAGCCCTATCACGGCATATATCGAGCCGTCCTCGATAAGATGCTGCCTGATGGTTCCTTCCGCGCCGCTTCGGAACAGAACGCCGTGCGGCAGGACTATTCCCATCACGCCGTCGGTTTTTAAATGGTAGAAGCCGTGAAGCAGGAATGCGTAGTCCGCGGCGCTTTTAGGGGCGAGTCTCTCGTAGCGGGCGAATCTTATGTCCGAAATCAGGGACTCTTTTGCGTGCCATTTCAGCGAATAAGGCGGATTCATGGCGCAGGCGTCGAAGTTCGTCGGCTCGTCGGTCGGCCAGTCTGCGGAGAGCGTGTCGCCGTTGTTTAGATGCTGATAGGCGGAAGGCACCTTGTGCAGCATCATGTTCATTCTCGCGAGGTTGTAGGTCTGGTTGATGATTTCCTGGCCGTAAAATCCGACGTGCTTCGAGTAGTCTTCCCGGTCTTCTTTATGCATGCAGTTCTTGACCTGCAGGAGCAGAGAGCCGGAGCCGCAGCACGGGTCGTA
>JAZQPH010000179.1:0-1921 GCA_045628385.1 Succinivibrionaceae bacterium | reverse complement strand
ATTCACTGGCTTCAGGACAAAGACAACCGAGCGCGCCGCTTTCCGAGATTCTCAGAGCAGTTCGCGCTGCCGTTTCCCGGCCCGATGACCGAAGAGCAGCTGGCGAAGCTGTATTCGTGCCTCGGCAGGGACAAAGCGAGCCTGAGCAGGCTGTTCTCGCTGCGCTTCGGGCGGCTCAGGCCCGACGCCTGCGTGAACTACGACTCGACCTCCATAGCGACCAGGGCGAGCGACGTTTACAGCAAAAAATATTCGCTGTCCAAGAAGGGCATAATCGAGCCAATCGTGCACCTTTCTGTCCTTGCCGAGCAGGAGACGGGAATGCCGCTTATGTACAATATGTTCGGCGGCAACAATCCCGACTGCGTGACGTTTCTCGACCTGATAAGAAGGACCGAAGAGCTTGCGGGCGGCAAGAAAGATTTGCTGTTCGTCTTCGACCGCGGCTGCGAGACCATGAACAACCTTAATCTGTGCTCCGCGAACGGCAAGAACTGCCTCATGGCGGCGGCGAGCCTCGACAGAGAGTTCGTGAGGAAAGTCAGAGACAATTACGCGGACTTCCGGGACGCTTCGTCGGTCATTCCGGGAACGGCGGTGCACGCACATTCCGAGAAGACCGAGGTAAAGCACAAAGGCAGAACGTTCTCCCTTTGGGCGCACGTGTTCAGAAGCGACGAGAAGAGCGCGGCGGAGCACGAGGGATTCTTCAGGATGCTTGACGGCTTTGAAAAGATTTGGAAGAACGCGCCGTCCGCGGAAAGGCAGAAGCTTCGCGACAACAAAGAGCTCATGAGGTTCTACGCGCCGTGCTCCGATTTGAGCGCCGGGCTAGTCCGCGACGGTGACGCGATAAACGAGCACGCGAGGAACTTCGGCTTCTTCGCGAGCGTGTCCGTGGAAGAAATGACGTCGGAGCGGGCCTACGAGGTCTACAAAGGAAGGGACGGCATCGAGAAGTGCTTCGAATCGGGCAAGATGGGATTTAAGCTCGGCACGGCGCGCGCGCACCGCCAGGACACCATGGAGGGAAGGTTCGTCGTGGCTTTCGTGGCTCTCAGCATACTGGCAGAGCTCAAGCATCAGCTCTCAAAGCGCAGAACGTTCGAAGACAAGAGAAAAAAGGACATACCCGAGAAAGCTTACAGCGTGTCCGACGTTCTCGACATCACCGCGGGCACCACGATCAACTACGGCGTAAGAACCAAGCAGCACTGGACCGGCGGTCTTCTGAAGGAGCACAAGCGCCTTTGCGTTGCCTGCGGTTTTGACGAGGATCTGTATGATCAGAAGCCTGCGTATCTCGAGTCCTGGTCATCGCTAAAATAGGCGCCCGTATCCATGGGAATTAGGATAATTGAATTAAGGTAAATATCAAGCATATGGGAATCAGATAAAATTCCAGCTGAAAAGGCTTTGAATCACATTAAAACTGACAAGTATCTTAACGAGTTATTATCAACTCATGAAGTTGATAATGTCTATATTTATTGAATGTGTTTTTGTGAAAACGAATGCTTCGTTGCGCATGGAAAATTGAAGTGATTTATGTTATGTCAATTAATGCATGAAATTGTTCAAAATGACTATGATTGACGTCTTTAATGTTTTAAGGGAATGCGTAATATGAAAAAAATTATTGTCGGCGACGAAGTTTTTTCGGATTTTATTCTGAAAGACAGATATTACGTAGACAAGACCTTGCTCATCAAAGAAGTGTTTTTCGAAGAAGCCAGCAAAGTCTTGCTTATAACCCGTCCTCGCCGCTTTGGCAAAACTCTTGCCATGAGCGCCTTTCATGAGTTTCTGAGAATAAACCCTAACAATCCCGACAAACCGGAAGACGTTTCATACCAAGAGCGTCTTTTCAAAGACACCAAGATATTTGAAGACCGAGAGTTTTGCCGCGAGCATATGGGCA
>JAZQPH010000178.1:0-2870 GCA_045628385.1 Succinivibrionaceae bacterium | reverse complement strand
GCCTTCCGCGGTATGGTTGTATACAACATCCAAAATGACCGAAATGCCGTTCTCGTGGAACGTGCGGACCATGGTCTTGAATTCGTTTACCGCATTGGCAGGATCTTTTGCGTACTTCGGCTCGGGAGAGAAGAAGTTTATAGTGTTGTAGCCCCAATAGTTGCACAGATTGAGCTCAACCAGCCTCGACTCATCCATATGAGCGTGCAAAGGCAAAAACTGCACGGCCGTCACGCCGATTCGCTTAAGGTGTTCGATGACGCATGGCTCGCACATGCCAAGATACGTGCCTCTCAGCTCTTCCGGAACCTCTGGGTGATTCTTGGTAAATCCTTTGACGTGCGTTTCGTACACAACGGCGTTAGTGTCGCGCAGACCTGGTTTTTTGACGCCTTTCCAGTCAAAATCGCCGCTGTCGACGACAACAGATTTTGCTATGAGCGAAGCGTTGTCGAAACGATACTTGTCGTAGTCCCATTTCTGCTCGCGGCTTAGCTGCTTTGCATACGGGTCTATGAGAAGTTTTGTCGGATCGAAGCAATAGCCGTTTGCTGGGTCGTTGCGGCCGTTTACGCGGTAGCCATAAAACTGCCCGGCTTTAACGCCTTTGACATATCCCATCCAAATCGCCCCGCGGCGTTCTTTCAGGGGAAAACTGGCTATTTCCTGTTCATCCTGATCAAAAAGACAGAGAGTAACCTCTGTCGCTTCCGGTGAACAAACTGAAAAATTGCATCCCTCTTTGTCAAGAGAGGCACCCAGAGGTGCCTCGTCATGACAGGGAAGCAACGAAAACATTTCGTTACTCACTGATAATTAATCTCCGATTTTCTTCAGATATACGGTCGCAAGAGGAGGCAGATTGAAAGAAATTGCCTGCTTCTGGCCGTTCGACTCCGAAGGGAATGACTCGATGACGTCTGCACCGGTATTATACTCGCCGCCCCAGTAGAACTTGCAGTCGGAGTTGAAGATTACCTTGTATTTGCCCGGCTGAGGGACGCCTACGCAATAATTCTCGCGAGGGGTCGGAGTCATGTTGGAGAATGCGAGGATTGTTTCCTTTTTCTCCTTGCTGAATCTTGCCATCGCAAAAATGCTTCTCTGGTAGTCGCCGTGATCAAGCCACATGAAGCCTTCCTTGTCGTAGTCCGCCTCGTACAAAGCAGGCTCGCTGCGATAAAGCTTGTTGAGGTCCTGAACCATGCGCTTGATGCCCGCATGCTTGTCAAACTGGAGGAGCCACCACTGAAGCTGACCGTCGTGATTCCATTCGGAAGTCTGGCCGAATTCGGAACCCATGAAGTTGAGCTTCTTGCCTGGGTGAGCGTACATATAGCCAAGATAAGCGCGGACGTTCGCGGCCTGCTGCCATTCATCGCCTGGCATCTTATAAAGCAGAGAGTGCTTGCCGTGAACGACTTCGTCGTGAGAAATCGACAGAATGAAATTCTCGTCGTAAGCGTAGATCATCGAGAAAGTCATTTCGCTGTGATGGTACTGACGATAAATCGGATCGAGGCTCATGTACTCGAGAGTATCGTGCATCCAGCCCATGTTCCACTTGAAACCGAATCCGAGACCGCCCATGAAGGTCGGACGGGAAACGCCGGCAAACGCGGTCGATTCTTCGGCGATGGTCATGGCGTGCGGATAACGCTTGTACACTTCTTCGTTAACCCAGCGCAGGAGGCTGATGGCTTCGTAGTTGTGGTTGCCGCCGTGGATGTTTGGAATCCATTCGCCGTCTTTGCGCGAGTAATCCCAATACAGCATGGAAGCGACAGCGTCAACGCGAAGACCGTCGATGTGGTAGTAATCCATCCAAATAAGGGCGCTGGCTACGAGGAAATGGCGGACTGTGTCGCGCCCGAAATCGTAAATGTAGGAATTCCAGTCAGGATGCCATCCTCTGCGAGGATCTTCGTATTCGTAAAGCGGAGTGCCGTCGAAGCGGGCAAGACCGTGCGAATCGGTAGGGAAATGAGCAGGAACCCAGTCAAGGATGATGCCGATGCCGTTCTGATGAAGCTGATCGACGAAATACTTGAAATCGTCCGCGGTGCCGAAACGGCTGGTAGGTGAGAAAAGACCGACCGGCTGATAACCCCATGAACCGGAGAACGGATGTTCGGAAATCGGCATGAGTTCTACGTGGGTATAGTTCATTTCCTTGAGGTAAGGAACGAGTTCGTCAACCATCTCGCGGTAGCTTGGCGAATAACCGTCGGCATTGCGCTTCCAAGAAGCAAAATGCATTTCATAAACGGAAATAGGCTGCTCGAGCTTATTGTTGTTCTGGGACTTAATCCATTCGGCGTCATTCCACTTGTACTTGCTGTGGTCGTAAACGACGGAAGCGAATGAAGGATACTGCTCGGCATAGAATCCTACAGGGTCAGCCTTGTGAGGCAGACGGTTGCCGAGAGGATCTTTAAGTTCATACTTATAGCGTTCGCCTGCCTTGAGGCCAGGAACGAAGAGAACCCAGTGTCCGTCGAGGCTTCTCTGCATCGGGTGACGGCGTCCGTCCCAGAAGTTGAAGTCGCCGATGAGGCTTACAGACTTGGCAGACGGCGCATATACGGCAAAACGCACGCCGGATACTTTTACGCCGCCGATGTCGTGAGTCTCAACATGAGCGCCGAGGGTCTTGTACAGGTTGGCTGCGTCATTGCGCATTTCTGCAAGACCTGCGAATGCCTGATCGTGGAACTGATACGGATCGATGACATTTACGACCGCATCAGGATAAGTAACGTCGAGTGAGTAGTAGAAAGCATCCTTTGCGTCTGGGAATTTTGCTTCATAAAGACCTTCCATGTCGATGCATTCCATCTCAGCGAGCACCTTGGAGTTGCTGAGATCTT
>JAZQPH010000177.1:0-11140 GCA_045628385.1 Succinivibrionaceae bacterium | reverse complement strand
GCGAGGAGCTGCTTACCCACTGACCAATAGTGAAAATAGAAGATTTCAATCAAGAGAATTTGCCGCGGCATGCGAGTTTCGCGAGCAACAAAATGTATCAGATTTATCGCTCGGCGCTTCCAGCACCCCGAAGGTAAACAGTAACGCCCCGAGAGCGATCAAAATTCCGTACAACTTGAAAGATTATCCGGAACCTTCGCGGTGCAGCTTACACTGGGTTTGCAGAACAATAATTTGATTCTTTTCAAATATTGCCCCCTACCCGACATTGCGGAAAAAAAATCTCTGCATAAAATGCATTTCTGTCAACAAACTCGAAGGACCACCATGAAATATATAATCGCAGCCGCCGTTATTCTCGGAGGATTTTTCTTTTATTCCTATAACACTCTTGTAACCCTGCAGACAGAAGTCGAAGAAGGCCGCTCCAACTTATCGGTCCAGCTTGAGCGAAAGGCCGCGCTTATTCCGAATCTCGTAAAAACCGTCAAATCGTTTGCCAAGCACGAAGACAAAATTTTTGAGGAAATTAACAGCGCAAAGAAAACGCTCACCGACGCAAAATCTATCGGCGACATGTCGGCAGCCAACGAGGCGATGAACGGAATGATTTCAAGACTCAACGTTTACGCAGAAAAATATCCTGAAATAAAATCCGACAAAGTGTACACGGGGCTTATGGACGAACTGGCAGGAACCGAAAACCGCATAGCGTTCGTCCGCGAGAAGTACAATAAAACGGTCAAAGAATACAATGCAGCAATAAAGAAGATACCGACGAAATTTATTGCGGAAAGAATGGGATTGGAACAGGCCGATTTCTTCGCAGGTTCCGAGAAGAGCCTGAAAGCTCAAGATCTGGAAATAGATTTAGACTGATACCAGGCCTCAGGAAAAATGCATGGCTAAAAATAATAAATCGGGAAAAGACGGCGTCGGCTGTCTTGCACTGCTGGCAATTTATGCAGTGCAGCTGCTCGTCACCTATTTTCTCCTGGACAAGTATTATCTCGAAAACGAAGAATGCGGCAAAATATTCCCAAGCCACTCTTCATACTTTTATGTAAACGACTTCAGCGGCGTCCTGACCTCTGAAACGGAAAAATACATCTACAGTCAGGGAAAACTTTTAGAAGACGCAACTACCGCGCAGGCCGTTGTCGTGACGGTGCCGTCTCACCCAGGAATGTCTCTTGAAACGTTTTCCCTTAGCCTTGCCAACCAATGGCAAATCGGACAAAAAGACAAAGATAACGGGATACTTCTTACCTTCACTACCGAATCACCGCATGTAAGGCTGGAAGTAGGAAAAGGGCTTGAAGGATACATCCCTGACGGAAAAGCCGGCAGGCTTTTAGACAATTATGCGGTAAACGACAAAAACAAAAAATATTGGAACCGCGCGGTCTGGAACACCTATACGGCAATCCTTATGGAGCTTTACAGCGACTACGGGCAGGAACCGCCCCTTAGCCTGACATACACCGATATGGAAGAACCGTCACCCGAGAGCAAAACGGCAGCGGATCTGAACTATGAAGAAATCAGGACAGAAACGTACGGCAACACCGACAACCCTGAAAAAATCACGGAAAAGCATTGGATCGCGGCTCTGATGGCGGCGTTCATGTCGCCGATTTGGCTGGTGATCAATATTCTTTTTGGACTTCACGGCGAGTTAAAAAGCGACTCAAGCTACGGCGGTTCGAACTCGTACGGAGGCAGTTCGAGATCGTCAAGTTCCTACAGCAGCGGCAGTTCAAGCGGCGGACGCTCAGGAGGCGGAGGCAGCTTCGGCGGAGGCGGCGCCAGCAGATAAACCAGAAAAAGGCATCGCCCCGCGATGCCTTTTTCTGCCAAACAATCTAACCGCCCGTCCAGATTTTCGCGGCAATCCTCGGTTCAGAAAATTATTTCGCTGCCACGGAACGCGGCAAAAATAAATAATCCCCGCGCCAGGCGCGCGAATTCGTGCATTGAATTGTGCAGCCATCGTTATAAGGCACTCCTATTGCGGAAACAAAAAAGCCTTGCTTTTTGGAGCAAGGCCAAAATATGAGGAATATTTGTCTTAACATCCGTTTCATAGGACGCGGACACATCATGCGCTCAGGCTTTATGGCCCATATCCGCAAGCTTCCGATGCATCAGAAGTTGTAAATGAAACCGAACTGAAACAGATCCTGCTTATCGTCAGGATTAAGAACGCTCTTGCCGACGCGCATGTACTCCGCGTGCACCTGGAAGTTCGATGTGATGTCATAGTTGATCTGCGCAGTCAAGCCTTCAAAGAGCTTGCTTCTGTCGCTGCCGTAGGCATCAAGCGTGCGGGCCTTGGAGCTGTTGCCCATCCAGCCGTAAGAAACGGAGAAAGTCCAATCAGCGCCTGGAGTAGTATACGCACCAATAACCTCGAGCCCGTTGCTCTTGCGGGATCTGTCTACCTTGCTGTACAGATAGCTGATTGCGCCGTAAAAGCCCGGTTCTCCGAATGTTCCCGCATAAACGGTAGCGCCGGCCTGTTCGCGCTTTCTTGCAGGCAAATCACCGTCCTTGTGAGTATCATCGTATTTTGTATGGTTGTAGCCAGCGAGAATACCCACAGGAATGCCAAAATCGAATTCGTAACCGAGATAGCCGCCGATGCCGTATTTAACTTCTGCCGATCGATCTTTGAACTTATAGGAAATGCCTGCCTTAAATCCCTCATAATCGATTCTGTACATGGCAATTCCGTCCACCTGCCCGTCATTGTCGGGACCGAGATGGGCAAGTCCCCAATCTTCGTACTGGTCTACGGGAGCGTAAACTTCATAAAAAGCATCTTCGGAACGTCCGAACTGCAAAGTTCCGAAATCGTTGAAATCAAAACCGACGAAACCATAGCGGATGTCGATATGGCTATCGTCAGACTTATTGTCTTCAGCGCGCAGATCGTAAAGAAGCTGTCCGTAAACAGAAACGATATCGTTGACTTTGGTTTTTCCTTCGACGCCCAAACGCGCTGTGCCGTTCAGACGGTGATCGGTGTCGAGGCTTTCTCCGCCCTTATTGTTGACATAGGCAATCTTGAGTCTGCCGATGATATCGAGATTTGCCGAATCATTGCTGAAAACGGTAACGGCTTCGGCCTGAGCACCTAAAGTAGAAATGCAGGATGCAACGGCCAATGAAAGCAATTTTCTGTTCATAATTCATTCCTGTTAAGTTTTACGAGTACTAATAAAATTAAGCAAATTGTATTCATGATTAGTCTTAGCTAACGCAATTATACATATTTGTGATCTATATTCAATATCAAATTAGACACACCTAACTTCTAGCTCAAATTTTAATTCATTGATATGGCTTAATACTTCTTGTTCAACCTTTAAAAATTAATCTCATCGTTAGGCACAAATTATTAAAACAAGATTTTTAGCCATGACTTATCGATGGCTAATTTAGACAAAAAAGGCGCCCGAAGGCGCCAAGAATCATCAACATTGGAGGATAGCAATTATCTATTGCTAACCAATTATAACCGCCGCAAAACATAAAACAACGCTCAATTTGGACATATTCTCCCCATGGATGCGAATATCAGTCTAATATTTGAGCACCGACGGGATTGATAATTCGCAATGTGTAAATATTCCGAATCTGAATTGCTTAGCGGCCTGGTACATATTTGATGAGACAGATACGGCCGTAAACTCAGCCCATATTGATCAAAAACGGCGCCCGAAGGCGCCGATTCCACAGTTTCTCCGACGGCGGTCACCGCGAACCGCTCGCATCAGAAGTTAGAAATTATAAATAAATCCGAACTGGAACAGATCTTGTTTCTTATCAGGATTCGATACGCTCTTTGCGACATGCATGTATTCGGTGTGCACTACGAAATTTGACGTGATATTGTAGGATATCTGAGCGGAGATGCCGTCATTAAACTTGCTGTCGCTACTATCGTATGATTCGCGGGTCCAAGACTTGGAACTGTTGCCCATCCAGCCGTAAGACGCGGAGAACGTCCAGTCTGCTCCCGGAGTCGTGTAGGCCACGATGGCTTCTATTCCGTTGTTCTTGCGGGCTTTCGGAACCTTGCTGTAAACGTAGCTGACAGCGCCGTAGAAACCCGGCTCACCGAATGCGCCGGCGTACACCGTCGCGCCAAACTGATCGCGCTTGGTGACGTATGCATTGCCATCCTGGTATCCGTCGAGATACTTGGTGTGGTTATAGCCGGCAAGCACGCCCACCGGCATGCCAAAATCGAATTCATAGCCAAGATAACCGCCGATTCCGAATTTTACGTCAGCAGACTTATCCTTGAATCTGTAAGACAAACCGCCCTTGAATCCGTTGTAATCAAGTTTGTACATGACAAGACCGTCGACTCGGCCGTCATAATCAGGACCAACGTGAGCCGCGCCCCAATCATCGTACTGATCTACGGGCGCCCATACCTCATAGAATGCGTCATAAGAACGGCCGAACTGCAATGAACCGTAATCATTGAAATCGAAACCTAGATAAGCATAGCGAACCTTAATGCGCTTGTCTTGGTCGTTCTTGTCCTCTTCGGCGTTGAGATCGTAAAGAAGCTGGCCGTAAACGGAAACAATATCGTTCACCTGAGTTTTGCCGTCGACGCCGAGTCGCGCGGTTGCCATCATGCGGTGATCGGAACCGAGACTTCTTCCGCCCTCATCGTTGACATATGCAATCTTAAGACGTCCTATCAGATCGAGATTGGATGAGTCGTTGCTGAATACGGTAACCGCCTGCGCCTGAGAACCGAAAGCACAAAGGCCGGCAGCAACCGCGGAAGCGAGAATCTTCTTGTTCATGATAAATTCCTTGTCAATGTCAATTTCTCCGGGCGCAGATTATTTTCTTTATTCGTTTCCAGGCATGTTTCGGCCTGACTGCGCACTCAAAGGATATGGTAGCAACAACGGTGCCATTTATAAACAATTAATTTTTAAAAATGCTCAACATCACAAATTAACACATTGTTTTTAAACAATATATTTTCAAAAAATTTCTTTATGAGTATTTGATCACAGATTTTGTGGGCAAAAAATTCATCTTTGTTCAATCGCTTACGCCCCAAAAAAGATCGGCTTGCCCCAAATTATTCACAGGCTGTTATCAAAAATAAAAATGCCGCTCGGCGAAATTTCGCTTTGCGGCGTCTTATCCGTTCAATAAAACAGTCTGATCTTATGATTCTTCAGCTGTTGTTGAATAACGCTTGCTTGCGGCTGCAGCCTTGCGCTGCTGCGCTTCTATCTGGGAAGCCGCGCTTTCAGCAGGAACGCGGTATCCTTTTCTCTGGGATATCGCTATGGTATACAGGGCATCGGAGGAACTGTTGAGCGCAGTTTCGCAAGAATCCTGGACAACGCCAATAAGCATGCCTATGCCTACTACAGTCATCGCAACGTCATTGTTGATGCCAAAAAGCGAGCACGCAAGCGGAATGAGCATCAAAGAACCGCCCGCAACACCCGAAGAGCCGCATGCGCAGAGCGCGGACACAGCGCACAGCAAAAGCGCAGATCCGATATCCACAGATCCGCCAAGCGTGTTTACTGCAGCCAGCGTAAGGACGCTAATCGTGATAGCGGCACCTGCCATGTTCACGGTAGCGCCGAGAGAAATAGATATCGAACTTAATGCCCTCGGCACGCCGAAACGATCGCAAAGAGCCATGTTTACTGGGATATTTGCTGCCGATGAGCGCGTAAAGAAAGCGTAATACGCACTGTCCTTCAACGTTGCGAACACGAGCGGATATGGGTTCCTTTTGGTCACAATCGCGACGATAAGCGGATTGACGACGAGCGCGGAAATTGCCATTACCGACACGAGCAGAACCAAGATGTCGATATAGCTAAGAAGCGTCGCAAAGCCGCCATCGGAAGTGCACGAAGAAAAAACCAAACCCATGACGCCCAAAGGAGCGAAACGAATGACGATTTTGACTACGCTAGTCACGACATCGGCTAGATCGCTCAAGACCTTATGCGTTGCGTCCGATGCGGTCCTGAAACAAAAACCAAGAGCCGTTGCCCAGACGAGAATAGAAATGTAGTTGGCTTCTGCAAGAGCTTTTACTGGATTGGTGACTGCTCCGAGAACTATATTCAGAAGAACTTCGCTCACCGAAGATGGCGCGGCTACTTGCTCTGACGCGGCATTAAGAACGCCTTCAGCGAACTTGACTGGAAAAGCAAAGCTTGCGCCGACCGCAAGAGCGGCCGCTGAAAAGGTTGATATGCAGTAGCACAGGAATAACCAACGCAACCCTTTGGCGCGTCCGTTTTTGCCCTGCAGCGCAACGGCGCTCGTAACGAGAACAAGAACAAGCAGCGGAGCGACGCTCTTCAAAGCGCTGACGAAAAGTTTGCCAAACAGTTCGACGTCAGAAGCCTTGTTTGGACAAAAATATGCAAGCGCAATGCCAACGCACATGCCAATGACTATCTGCAGAACCAAAGGAACCTTTTTGTACAGCCAAATTAATTTTTTGGTCATCGTATGTTTCCTGAATAATTATTAGTACTGGTTTTAACAAAAATCGATTAATAACTATAAAGATCCAATGCCGCTTTGCCGCTAACAGTCCAAATTTCGAATATATGGCAAATGATCAGCATGTTTGGCTATTTATTAATAATTCGCGAATGAATCCAAGGAAATTAGCATCCGTCAGAGATGATAGTAACCGTCGGCATTTCAGCTTCTTTTGTAGCCTGGTGATACCTGAGATAACACTTTTCCGTGGCATAATTCCCAGGAACAAAACCGCTCAATACGAAGATCTGCACATCGCCGATTGTATCAGCCTTGCAATCGCACCAGTCAGTTTCGCACGGAGTTGTGAGCGCAGTGCACATGGTGTCATGAGCAGCTGCTATATTATTCTGAAAGTTGGATACAGGATTGTTTTCCAGCATATAGGCAACAATGGAACGATCCATATATCCATATTTTGCGTGAAATTTTTTTCCTTCAACTTCTACGCACGAGTTATTGCTGCAATCCTTGTACCAATTTGAATTGAATGATGCGCCCTGAACCATGGCTTTGCTGCGAAACAAATTATTCGCGCTTTTTATGGCGCCTGAGAGACCGCTTAATGCGGCAATTCTCGCATCGCTCTGCAAATTAATAAACTTCGGAGCTGCCGTCGCAGCCAAAATGCCGAGAATAACCATTACAACTATAAGTTCAATCAGCGTAAAGCCTTTATTTTTCATTGGATGACCCTCTTAAAAAATATTTAAAAGATTAAAAGACAATCAAGATAAAATTCTCAAAATTTACACATCCATTACTGACTGTCTTCGAACTATCAATTATCCAAATTTCTGATATCCAAACAGGCACATGCAACAAATATTCAGCACGACGAACCTTGCGAAATTCAAAATATTTGCCATATCCGAACAATGGACAGAATGTCAAAAACTAAAAACTTAGCCAATCTCCGAAAGAAACCACTACGAATGCATTGAAACATACAGCAAGGATCAGCGCCGCATACCATGCAGCTTTCTGCCTTCCGGACATTTTATTTTCCATGTTTCTCTCCTCACGCGAACTAATTTCCTGTTCACGTACTATTTTTAGAAACGGCAGGAGGCTTCGATTTCAAAATCAAGATCAAGCGGCATCGGCGCATCAGGAGCCTGTAATTTCTCTTGAGACGACTCTCCGATTTCTTGCTTTGTTTCGGCAATATCGGACGCATCAGCCTTATCATGCTTTTTCCCTTCCGACAGCGAGCCTTTCTGTACTGCCGATGTGACATCCCATCCGCGCTGCAGCGACGACGCATCCGCCTTTGAACCTGTCAAAAATTCTCCGCCGCCGCTTTTTGATTTTAAAAGGTATAGATAGCAGTCTGAAAAATCTTCCATCGTTGTCTTGAAGATATACTTTTTGCCGTGCACTCTGAAGTTCTTAATATCGGCTAGTTCCAGTTCGCTGTGACCAAAACGGCTCAATGACTTTTCAAGCAGTTTCTTTATGCTTTCTGGAATTTGTCCAGCATGCTCTACGTCGGGAGATATCACGTTATCAACCGCAACGCGCAATGTCAGTTCTTTATAATAGTAATCGTAGGAAATTACTCCTGGAACGCCCTTGAGCCATACTGCGAGCGCTATCAGCGCAATCAACAGTCCTAGCCATGCAAATTTAAGTGTTTTCATTTTTAATCAGCCTTCATCGATTCATTTATTATTCTTGTTGTATGGATCATGAGAATGCACAATGCGCCCATTCTCAAAGGTAATGGCATCTGACCTTATCCATTCTCACGCCAATTTTCGCGCACGGCGGAAAACGTTAAAAATAAGAAAAACAGTTCGTGACGCGACTCACATTCCAACAACAACAAAGCCCGCTAACCGCGGGCTGTTTAGTCAATTTCAGCGTTTTACAAACGTGAAATTGTAGTTTGCTACTGGCGCGTATTTGTACACGACCTTTGAACGTTTGACTGGTTCAGCCGCTTTGGCGTCCACGGCTCTATGCAGTTCAGTCATGCTCTCGTCGGCTGCCATTGCAACAGGAATCTGAGTATTGCCGGCCGTAAGCTGAGCCCCGGTGCCTTCGACAAGAGGATGAAAACTTGATTTTGCAGCTATGCGGGCCTGCTCTTCGGCAATCTCAGCGCGGCGGCGAACTTCCTCAAGAGCCTGCTGATTCTGTTCGCGAAACAAAGCTGAACCTGATTTAACAGGCGAAACAACTTGTTGCGATATCGGCTGATAGTCCGAAACCGGAGCGGATGCAGCAACATTCTGCTGAATTTCTGAACGTTCTTGCTGCTCGGCGGCAAGGAGAAGAAGTTCATCGCGCTCAGCCTTCATTCGTTCCTGTTCTGCGAACAGTCTTCTTTGTTCTTCCTCGGCCTCAGCTAACGAACGGGCAACTCGATCAAGAGCCTCCGGTGACATTCGCGGTTTGCGCACCGGCGCTGCCGAAGGAAGCGTAACTGCTCTTGTCTGGTTATAGATGCTTGAACTGGAAGTTGCAAAGAAACCGCCGACAAAAGGGGCTGGTTTCGCAGGAGAACTCTTTTCAGATTCTGCTGATGCGAGTCTGTTGATGAAAGGATTAGATGCCGAGTAACTCTCGACCTCGGGTTCTGCGGCAATTTCCTCGAAAATGGAAACTATGGCGTCAAGGCGAATGAATTGCCCTCTTTCCTTCAGATACAGAAATGACGAATCTTCTCCGACGACGGTTCCGACATTCTCGCACTCGCGAGAACCGACGACATACTGAACACGGACTAGCTTATTCAGCAGTTTTTCGACAAACATCTCAAACCTTCCCGAAATCTGTACTTTGCCAGGCACATGACCCGAACCATAACTTTGAAATTTTATTATAGCCATTGCAAAACACGCACCGTCAGCATTCAGAAGTCATTAAATATTTGATCTAAGTCAACATAAACGCATGCTCTATGTCGCACATGGTCACCAAATATGCGAACTGTCGCCCATAACAGGCAAAATTGCTTGAAAAGACGGACCGTCAACAGTAATATAGCGCGTGGAGACGTATCGAAGTGGTCGCAACGGGGCTGACTCGAAATCAGTTGAACGCGTAAGCGTTCCGTGGGTTCGAATCCCACCGTCTCCGCCATCTCAAAAGTCTTTTCTGAATTCCCCACAAAATTTCATTGTTCAGTACAAGTGACCTTTTTCATTTTTGATTGCGCCATGAGAACATCTGGGTTTTCTTGCGCATGCTTATCTCAAAACGACAAGACGAACAGCCGCTGGCAGCTAGTGACACCGGTATCTCTTAAACGTCACTGCCCCGCCGACCTCACAAATAAAATTATGCTTGCGAGCTATGCCTAAACATGAGCTAAAAAACATGCGGCCCGAATGCGCTATGGCATACGGACCGCAACGGAACAGAACAATGTTACTTGGAAACGACTTCTTTAGTTTCCGACATCATCCTCTCAAGCGCCAGATTGCATGATTTCAATGTCAGATCAAATATGTAAACAGGAGTTTTCTTGTCATCGGCAAGAACGCTGTAATGAAGTTCTTTGACCTCTGGATGCGGCTTGATAAATGTTTCGCAGACAACGCTTCCCATGCGCTCGCCGACATTGTCATCAGTAAATGATTTCGGCTCGGCAGAGGCTTTTTCAGAAGAAGACCAGACATCGACTTCGAGTTTTCCGGATGCGAAAGAACAAGCCTGATAATGATGCGATCCCGTGCTGTCAAGATATGCTGCCTGCACCTTTTCGCAGACATTGCCTTTGGCTTCCGCGGATACATTCTCGCCGGTTGAATGAGCACGATTTGCAACTGAAATATTATTCCAGAATTTAATCGAAAACAGGATTGCCATCACTATGCCCGCGCCGAGCACGGCACCAAGAAATCCTCGGATATTCATCTGCAGACCTCATCGTCTATTTCAAGTTTCTGAAGCACCTTCCCTTCGGAATAAACGGTAAGATTTATTCCGCTTACCCCGACGTTGGCCAATATTTCAGAACAGTAATACTCTTTTTGCGAGCGCGTCGCCCTTATCGCGTCTGAGGAACCGGCAGGAATCTTAAAATATTCCTTCATTTCCTTTTTCAGATCTAGTTCGAGCTTCAGCGCTCCATTGTCTTCAGTTGCGCATCTTCTGACGCTGAACATGTCGTTGCTCGAAAAACTGTCCCGCACATCCTCGCAGACAGCATCGGAGCTTCCCGCCACGAAGTAAAAATATGCGCTTACGGAAACAAACCCCAATGCCGCCGCCCCAAGACAGCAAAGGACAAACGGCATATTGCCAGCACCTTTTGAAACAGAAAAATTTTTTGCAAACGGCATCGATGACATCCTATGACAAGACGCGGTCAGTCTTCGCAACCAATCCAATTATATTAAACACGATCGGACATTCGGGCTATTCACGCGCCAAGAGTTCCATTTTCGTGCCTAATACCTAAATCTTCATGCAGAAAGTTCAGTTCGCTCTGTTATGAAGGAGTATTGATCCTATAATAAACTTTTGTAGTCTTAATAAAAATTAATCCTATACGGATTGAGCGGCAATCCTCTATCGATTATCTCCCGAATCGCAATAAATTGCATCTCGGGAGACTTACCGA
>JAZQPH010000176.1:0-1862 GCA_045628385.1 Succinivibrionaceae bacterium | reverse complement strand
GCATTTCTCGAAGGCTTTCGCCGCCCGAAGAAGTGATGCTTGACGCTTCGGCAGTCGCAACCGTCGCCATTTCGGTCTGACTTGCGATTTCACCCGCGGCCTGCGCCATCTGTCCGATGGATTCGACCAATGAATCGATATTGGCTTTTTGCGAACTAAGTTCGGACGTCGCGACCTGCGTGTTCGATACGGTCTCGCTTGCCGATTGGCTGAGGCTTGCCGCGATCTCCTTGTTGTTGATGACGACTTCGCGGACTTCGGACACAAATTTGTTGAATCCCTTGGCGATGTTGGAAATTTCGTCTTCGCCGTCTTCGTCAATCCTGAACGTCAGATCGGTTCCCAAAGATTTCATGCGCTCGGATATGTCATTGAGCGGCTGCAGCATCTTTCTTATCATGAAAGCGACGATGCACAGGAATACGACCATGAGTCCGAGACTCACGCCGATCTGGCCAAGCGCCTGCTTGTTGGCATTTGCCAAGAGCGGCGCTTTCGGAACTTCAAGCACGAAGGTCATGCCGACATCGGGAATAAACTTCGAAGCGATGATGTAATCCTCTCCGTTGATCTTGGTTTCGATCATCGAGGAACGTTCGGAGTTCATGAGTTCCTTGCCGTAGTGGGTAAAATCCTCTCCGATGCGGTTTTTGGGTCCTACGACGACTTTGCCTTCCTTTCCGATGAGAAGCAGCGTGTTCGGCGTCGAGTCGTTGTATGTTGCAAGCTCGCGTGCCAAAGCGGCAAGTTCGAGACCGACGCCCTGAATTGCCTGCGCTTTGCCGTTTTTCATGAACTTCGTGTTGATGAAAATGCCGATTTTTCCGGTATTTTCGTCAAGATCCAGATTGAACTCATGCGTGTTGCTTCTTGCCATGAATCCGTAAAACCAATCGTCCTTGGGGTCGCCGGGCTTCAGTTTTTTGATGAGCTTGTCGTAAACATGATAGTTTTCGGTAGCCGCCGATGAAAAAAATACCGCTTCGAGACCATGGATTCTCTTAAGTTCGGTCAGGTAGCTGTACAAAGAAGCCGTATCCTTTTCGCCTTTGTCGATAAAGTCCTGAATAATCTGGTTCTGCATGCCAAGAGCAATCGCGAGCACGCGTTTCAGTTCATCCTCGAGCGTCGAAGAAGCATTCGTCAGTTCCGCGGGTATGACGTCATGTTTTTGATGCTCGATGGTCATGTCTCTTGCGTTTCTGAACGAAAGCCAATTGACGAAGACAAATGCCAAAAAAAGAAATCCCGTGATCATCACGATGAGACGCATTCTCAGCGTCATATTTTTCCAGTTCAATGCAAACTCCTTTGTTTTGGGCTTTGGCACATGAAAAGCAGCCAAATCAAAAGATGAGAAAGTGACTTTAATCTGGCAAAATCCAAACCCGCATGTTTTCTGAAATTGTATGAAATGACAGAAATTTAAAGCGTGACGCCCGCAAGGTTTGAACGATAGATGCGGCGCCGTCTTAAAAATATTCAAAGGATATGGGCGCCAAAATCCAAAAACTCGGACATTGTCGGCCATGCCATAAATCTGTCATGCGCATGAATGAACAGCGATTTTCAGATGCCGTATGGCGGGAGGATTACATTTTAATGCGCTTAAAAACAAACCACGGCGCGTGTTTCAAGAAAAAGGCCAAAATGCCCCAAAACGAAGGCACATATACGGAACGCTTTCTCTTCATGACGGCCCTGGCCGCGGCTTTTCCCACGGCATCCGGCGAACTTACGAGCCTTCGGTCGATTCTGCCAGCTATCATCGGCGTCGCGGTGAGCCCGGGCTTGATGAGCGTTGCTGAAAACGGCAGATTTTTTTGCGCGGCGAGCGCCGAAAGCGTGGGCACATACTGATT
>JAZQPH010000175.1:0-1580 GCA_045628385.1 Succinivibrionaceae bacterium | reverse complement strand
AGCATCCGTTCTTGCCGCCAAGAAAAAGGACTGATCGCCCCAAAGGATAGCCGCGACCTTGCATCTTTGAAAAAATAAAGAAACAGCGCGTTTTATCAGATGAAGAATAACAATGTCAGGCCGCTGATGCGGTCTGATTTTTTTTTCATGCGGACAAATTATTGCCGCTCGCAGGCTTCCGACCGATTTTGTCTTCGAAGATTTGGTAAAATCACGGAGTTAATGCATTGGAGAATAATCATGGGTGTTTTATCCGTTAAAGACATTCTCATCGACAGCAAGGCAGCTGTCGGCGAAAACGTTACCGTAAGAGGCTGGGTCCGAACCAGAAGAGACTCGAAAGCCGGCATTTCATTTGTAGCTGTATCCGATGGTTCGTGCTTCAGCGCCATTCAGGCGGTCGTGCCGAACACTCTGCCGAATTATGATGACGTTTTGCGTCTCACAACGGGCTGCTCCGTCATCGTTACGGGTCCGCTTGCCGAGTCCCAGGGCCAAGGACAGAAATTTGAAATTCAGGCGACCGAATGCCAGGTAGTCGGATTGGTCGAAGATCCCGACACCTACCCAATGTCTGCCAAGAGACATACCGTCGAATATCTCCGCGAGCATGCTCACCTGCGCGCAAGAACCAATGTCATGGGCGCCGTGATGCGCGTAAGAAACTGCCTCGCGCAGGCGATTCACAGATTTTTCCAGTCTGAAGGTTTCATGTGGGTATCTACTCCGCTCATTACCGCCTCCGACTGCGAAGGCGCGGGCGAAATGTTCCAAGTAACCACGCTCGACCTCAACAATGTGCCAAAAACCGCAGACGGCAAAGTCGACTATGACAAAGATTTCTTCGGCAAGCAGTCCTTCATGACCGTATCGGGCCAGCTGTCCGCAGAAACTTACGCCTGCGCGCTGTCCAAGGTTTACACCTTCGGACCGACTTTCAGAGCCGAAAACTCCAATACTACCCGCCACTTGGCAGAATTTTGGATGATCGAGCCAGAAGTCGCATTCTATGATCTGAACGACAACGCGGCGCTTGCGGAAAGACTCCTCAAGTATGTATTCAACGCGGTTCTTGCCGAACGCAGAGACGACCTTGAATTCTTTGCAGAACGCATCGATAAAGACGCAATCGGCAGACTCGAAAGATTCGTATCTTCCGATTTTGCCCAGATCGACTATACCGATGCCATCGAAGTGCTCAAAAACTGCGGCAAGAAGTTCGAATACCCCGTCGAATGGGGCATCGATCTGCAGTCAGAACACGAAAGATATCTTGCAGAAGAACACTTCAAATCCCCTGTCGTCGTGAAGAACTATCCAAAGGACATCAAGGCTTTCTACATGAAGCTTAACGACGACGGCAAGACCGTCGCCGCAATGGACGTTCTTGCGCCAGGAATCGGCGAAATCATGGGCGGCTCCCAGCGCGAGGATCGCCTTGACGTTCTCGACAAGAGAATGGAAGAAATGCACCTCAATCCGAAGGATTACTGGTGGTACCGCGATCTGCGCCGCTATGGATCCGTGCCGCACTCGGGCTTCGGTCTCGGCTTTGAACGCGTTGTCGTCTATGTGACCGG
>JAZQPH010000174.1:0-4878 GCA_045628385.1 Succinivibrionaceae bacterium | reverse complement strand
TGTTCGAATCGATTATCAGAAGGCAGCCAAGGCTGCCTTTTTTGTTATGACGGATGTATAAGGTCTTAAATCACCTCCCGCAGAGGTGATTTTTAATGCAAAAATATTTAGCAATATCAACACATTATAAAACTTTTGTATAAATATCGTTATACAAGATCAATACACCTTCATAACAGAGCGTTCTGTTTTATCAACATATATCTGACTGTTCTTCGTCTGAACAAATGCGTCATTGTCAGGATTAAATAAAGTTCCCATGAAATTTTCTCCCAACAACCGAGCCTTCAGAGATTATAGCGGCAATCGCAACGGTCCATGGAGATTGAAAACATTGTTTTTGCAATGCGATGTCTGCTAATCACACAAAAAAAGAGACCTTCAAAAGGTCTCTTTTTTGGTGTCGGTTTGCTGAAACTACTCAGAAACAACCCATATTCTAAATGCCTTTTTCGTATCCTTGTCCATGCTGTTGTAAAGTTCTTTAAGCTGTTTAAGCTTATCCGCGTCAGCACCGATTTCTTTTGCTGTCTCGGACTTTGCCGCAGCGGATACCTGTTCTTCTGCTTTCTTTTCCACAACGATAGTCGCCTGTTCGTCGGCGGTCGCGCTGTTGACGTTGACAAGCTCTATGCTGTTTGAAGATCCGTCGGCTTTCTTGAATTCCTTGCCGAGATCTTTGATTTCTCTTAGATAATCTCTTCCGAGCTGCAGTCCGTCTCTGTGCGGTAATACGAAAATTTCGGCATCGACCGTCTGGCCGTTTGCATCTTTAATTCCCACGATAGGCTTCTTGACGTATTCCTGAGCTTTCTTGTAATTGCGCGGATATACGAAATCTATTTTGAAAAGCTTATCGTTTTCGGAAACGTTGAGGTTGATGACCACGGGTTCGCTGGTCACGATTCTCGTGTCGCCAGACTCGCGGTAACCGCCTTCGAATCTTATGACCACCTGATGCGGTCCCGGGGCAAGAGTTATTTCCGAAGAGCTGGAAAAGAATGATCCCGGCATCTTGCCGCCGTCAAGGTACTGAAACACATAAGGTCTTTCGAGCTGAAAAGTTGCATCGGCAAATGCCGCGCCGGATGCAAAAATTCCTGCTGCCGCTGCGGCGGCGAAAATATGATTGATGGATTTCAAGAGAAAGCTCCGAGTGCTGACACTAATGTGATTTTAACACATCAAAAAAGGGTCTGAAGAACCGAACGGTCTTGCATATGCGCAAATTTAGGCTAATTTCTGCTCATACGGATTCATATATTTTTGCGTTCGATAACGCCTTTTGACGATCATTTCAGACTATGTCCGGCGGTCATGGTAAGATTTAACAGTTTTGGCCAAATCAGGAAGGTTCCTTTTATGTCTATGAGCGATCTGCGCGCTGCCGTCAGACGGTTTCCCGACGTAAGGGTGCTCGTCGTCGGCGACATCATTCTGGACAGATTCATCTACGGCAAGATAGAAAGAATATCTCCCGAAGCTCCCGTCCCCGTATTCAACGTCGGCAGGGAGACAAGAATGCTCGGCGGTGCGGGCAATGTCGTGGCCAACATCATCTCTCTCGGGTGCAGATGCGATTTTCTCGGCATCGTCGGCAATGACCCGCACGGCGACCTTTTGTCGTCGCTTTTGGGCGAAGGCGGGGCGCACAGCCATCTTCTGAGGCTCAGCGATTACCCGACGATCGTAAAGACAAGGCTCATTGCGGGTTCAAACCATGTCGCGCGCATCGACAAGGAAGAAATTCTTCCCATCAACGAGGAACTGATACCGAGATTCATCAAACTTTTCGAAAGAATGGTCAATCAGGTGGATATCGTTCTTGTTTCCGATTACAGCAAGGGACTTTTGACCAAAATAACCACCAAGCTGATCATCGACGCCTGCAGAAATGCGGGCAAAAAGGTAGTAGTCGATCCTAAGGGTCCCGATTATTCAAAGTATTGCGGAGCTACGCTCGTAAAACCGAATCTCAAGGAGTTTTCCGAAGCGACCAAGCGCAAATACAATCCTAAATCACCGACTTTCTTTGATGACATAAGGGAAGGCGCATCCTCTTTTTTGCGCGAGAACGGCATAGAAAACGTGATGATTACTCTCTCCGAGCACGGCATGGCGCATGTATGCGCCGAAACGCCGGAGCATATCGAGACAATGCCGACGCGCGCCAAAGAAGTTTTTGACGTTTCGGGCGCGGGCGACACCGCGCTTGCGGCAATCGGCGCTGGACTTGCCGCAGGACTCGGCGTTTCAGAAGCTATGGAACTTGCAAACCGCGCTTCGGGCGTGGTTGTCGGAAAACTCGGGACGGCCACGGTGAGCGTCGAAGAATTGCTCGAATCTCTCGGACAGAAATCCTCGCGCGCCGCGGAAGATTTTTTGAGCGCTGCCGATGCCGAAAAAGAATTGGCAGCCTGCCCGTCCTCCGGGCTGTATGTCATGACACGCGAATCGCTGGGAGCGGACGGCATGGCCAATCTTCAAAAGATGTGCGCGGAGTGCAAAAAAGTATTCTTGGCGGTCGACGCCGAAGACCGCGACCTTTTGGCAGTGGCGTCTTCGCTTAATTATCCGTGCAGCATCGTCAAATGCAAAACCGGCGAAGCCGACAAACTTCGACAACTTGATTGGTCAAGCATCATAGGCGCATAAATTAGAGGAAACGGAAATGCTAACAGCCGAAGAAATCAACATCGTTCGCGAATCTATTACCGATATACCCGATTTTCCGAAACCGGGGATTATCTTTAGGGATATTACTTCGCTCATCGAGAACACCAGTGCGTTTATGCTCGTCCTTGATGACATTGCCGCAAGATACGCAAACCGCGGAATAACAAAAATCGCGGCTCCCGAAGCAAGAGGATTTATTTTCGGCGCGGCGGTTGCCGCAAAACTCGGCGTCGGACTCGTGCTTTTAAGAAAGCCGGGCAAACTGCCGCGAAAAGCAATTTCGGAAAGCTATGAACTCGAGTACGGAGAAAACCGGATTGAATGCCACGAGTCTTCGGTAAACCCCGGAGACAAAGTCCTTCTTATTGACGATCTCATCGCGACGGGCGGCACTGCCATGGCGTCGGCTAATCTTATAAGAAGACTCGGCGGCACGATTGAAGATGCCGCATTTGTCATTAATCTCAAAGATTTGCCCGGAGTTGCCAACATGGAAAGCATCGGCGTCAAGTGCTCAAGCATAGTCGAATTTGAAGGCGAGTAAGGACGGATGGGAATGAGCGGCGGAGTCGGCTATCAGGCATTGGCCAGAAAATACAGACCGGAAAATTTTGACGAACTTTCGGGCCAGGGCGAAGTCGTCGCTGCGCTCAAAAATTCCCTGTCATCGGGAAAAATTCACCATGCTTATCTTTTGAGCGGCACGCGAGGTTCGGGAAAAACTACGGTCGCGCGCATCATGGCCAAAGCGCTCGAATGCGAAGCCGGAAATCCCGCACAGCCTTGCTGCGCCTGCGAAACTTGCAAAAGCATCGCAGCCGGAGATTTCATCGACGTTACAGAGATTGACGCAGCGTCGAGAACCGGCATCGAGGATATGCGCGAGCTCATCGAAAATGTCATGTACAAGCCCGTAAAAGGCAAGTACAAGATATTCATCATCGACGAAGTGCATATGCTCTCTCTAAGCAGCTTCAACGCGCTTCTTAAAACGCTAGAAGAGCCGCCAGAGCACGTAAAGTTCATCCTTGCGACTACCGATCCGCAAAAATTGCCGGTCACGGTGCTCTCAAGATGCGTGCATTTCAGATTTCTGCCCTTGCCGTCGGAACTTATAAAAAACAGGCTGGCTTATGTCCTTGAGCGCGAAAACGTCTCTCATGACGGGCAATCGCTCGAACTGATTGCCGCAAAATGCGGCGGAAGCATGCGCGATGCGCTTTCGATAACCGATCAGATGGTCTCGCTCTGCGCCGGCAATCTTACAAAAAACAAAGTTGCCGATGCCTTGGGCTGTCTCGACGACGAGATTGTTTTTGAACTTGCGGCTGCAGCCTGCCTTAATGACACGCCGCGATGCATTGCCGCAGCGGAAAAAGTAAAATCGCTCAATCCTGGATATAAATCGGTGCTCGATGCGCTTATATCATGCATCCACGAAACCGTCATGTCGCGCGCTTTAAAGAAATGCGGGCGCGCTTCGGATGTCTATAAGCATTCCGCCGGCATGGATTCGGTTCCCGACAGCATCCTTCATCTTGCCTATCAGATTCTGCTGAATGCCAAGCGCGATTTTGATCTGGCGCCTTCGCAGGAGCTGGCTTTTGAGATGACTGTCATGCGTCTTTTGTCGTATGCATCCATTGCCTGGTCAGCGGAGAGCGGCGCGGGCGCCGGCAATTCTGACAAGTCAGTAAAAAAAAACTTTTCTGACGGCGTGACCGAATCTCATAGTCCATCTGCGCATGCCTCGGCGGTTACGGCCGACGCTGCGCAGCCTGCGATCCAAACGTCAGCCGCTGAGCCGACAGAAGTTTCCGAGACTGTTCAAAAAAATTCTCCTGCACAAGCCGTAGCGCCGGCTTTCGATTCGCCCGTTCAGGCAAATAATTCTCAGTCCGGAGCGGCGAATCTTTCTCCGTTGCAGTCACAGCAGTCTGCCGCTTCTTCCTCGGTTGAGCATTCGGAAGTCGGTTCCGAAGAAGATATGGCTCTGCTTTCGCAGCTTCTGTCGATGGGCAGAGTGGAGCAGGCACCTCAGATTCCGAGACAGGACGCTAGCGACGAGCCGCCCGTTTCAAATTGGAAGCCGGGACCTTCGTCCGTATTCGGAAAAAGTCGAATCGGCGAACCGAACGCGAGCAGCGATTCGTCTTCCGGAATGCCTTCCGAGGATGTTTCCCTAAGACAAGACAACTCTGA
>JAZQPH010000173.1:0-8645 GCA_045628385.1 Succinivibrionaceae bacterium | reverse complement strand
GGTTCCAGAAAAGATTTCCTCATACCTGTCTTTGTACGAAATGTCGTAGAAGCACTTCAGCATCTGGACAAAGGTGCTTTTGCCGAAACGCCTCGGACGAAGGAGCACGGGATAACGAGAAGTTCCGTTAGAATCAAGTTCCTTGATTATCGAACTTTTGTCGACGTAAGCCTTTTCGAATTTACGAAATGTTTCGTAAGCCGTTTCGCCGTACGGATTGTTCAACAGATCGACTTTATCTTTTCTCATCATGAATCCACAATTCTTTTCTGACTTTGCTTGCGGACGCTACTTCAAAAAAGTATGCAATCTTCAATTACCAAAATCTGTAATCTGTCGCTTCCTGCCAGAATTGTTTTCCGTATGCCCGAATTTCTTTGCTGGCGCCTTTCATCGCGTCGCCTTCAGAATGAGAACCGCCCTCATACTCATTTTCGCCTACTTGCACTCTTGCCGTGCCGCGAAGCGAGTGCTTAACGCCGTTTTCATACATAATGACTTTGAACGGGATAGGAGACACATCGCTTGAACAGTTCACGATGTACGGAACCCAAACCTCTTTATGGCCGTTTTTGTTCAAATCGGTTATCCGCACCTTGTTTTTGACAAACTTCACGTCTATGTCATATTCGCAACCTAAGTAGAAGTCATGAATCTTCCATTTTTTCTGCCAGGTTCCAGCGGAAGCATCGAATACAAAATCATAGGCGTCGATCTGCTTGTCTCGAGGATAAAAATCTTTGGCTTCGTCGTATCCTTTGCCGTGTGTTATGTCACTTTCGGTCAGCACGATCTTGTGCTTTCCCGAAACATCTTCATAAGACATATAGGCAACAGGATGCCCGGCAATTGGCGGAAGCCCAACAATGCATTCGGAAGCTTCATCTCCCAGAACAGTCTCTGGGCATTCCTGACCCGCAACCGCCACAGATGACAAAGCCGCAGCAGCCGCAGCAAACGTTTTAAAATTCATGATATTGATGACCTCCGGGCGCTGTTTATCGGACAGAAGAACAAGGCGACTTATCCGCATGCGCATTGCGGGCTTCTTTAAGCCGAGCGGCATCATCGTCTGACCACCAAGGGAACACGGTCTTCATCCACCAACCGTCCTGTTCGACAATCTGATTCCACAGCAAAATCCCATGTTTTTTGATGTCGGAATTGGCATTCTTCATATTGCCGTCCAACTTGTATTCGCCGCCGTAACATTTGTTTTCAGAACGTTCGATGACTTTCGATTCGCCGCGGATCGCATGCTTTTTGCCGTTTTCGTACATGATGACTTTTAAGTTCAGCGGACTCTCGTCTCCGATGCAGCCTAATGCATACGAAACCCACACTTCTTTGTAACCGTTCATATCTTTGTCGGTTACTGCAAAACCCGACGGCAAAAACGCCGCGGTGAGAACAACCGGACAATCCTTTTGAAAATCGTGGATTTTCCAGGTCTGTTTCCATTTGCCCGAAGTTTCGTCCAGTTTGTAGTTATAGGCATTGATGTATTTGCTGTATGTATATGATTCCTCATCGATTTTATTTGCCGTTATCGGCTGCGTTTCGGTCATAAAAACGATGTTGGCTCCGGACTCATCTTCATAAGTCTGCATGGCAACAACATTTCCGTCATACTCAGTTATGCCTTTAGTGCACAAAAAAGCATCAGCATCAAAACCTGCGGCATACAGAGCCGATGAGGACAATGCGGCAGCCCCTATAAAAAATTTTTTTATCATGCTGTCGCTCTCCTATCGCGCCTTCCTGTCATCCCAATATTTTTGTGCAAAATCTCTAAAAACCTTGGGCGCGTCTCCGAAACCGTCCCCGAATTTAAAGGATCCGCCGAGAAAAGCCTCGAGAGATACTCTCGAGTATGTTTCTCCTTCAATGACATGCTTTTTGCCATCTTCATACATAATTACCGTCATCGGCATTGGTCCCGGATCTCCTGCACATTCTTTTATGTAGGAAAACCAGATTTCAGGTCTGTTATCCATATCGAGATCGGTTATCACAAGACCGTCCTTTAAAAAATAGACGCTGAGCCCGTCAAGGTCGCATTTTTCTATGCCGTCTTCGACTTTCCAGATTGGTCCGCTTTCACCCATAAGATAGACGCCAAGTTTGGCATCCATGTACTCTGCGTCAGCAGGACTCTTGCCGGCATCGGGTGACGGCACTGAGCCAGTTTCGGTAAATATAAGCGTGCCCAAACCGTCAACTTTCTGCATGCGGACGATGTCGCCCGGAGTCAACGGCTGACTCTCATTTCCGCAAGCGGCCCAGGCTGCTGAAGCGCAGCACGCCGACATCATCGCCGCAATGATAGTTCTTTTCATTGTCGCCCCCGTTATTTGGATTCGAGTCTCTTTAAGTCAGCTGTCACATCCTTTCCGGCCTGTTGCGCTTTTAGATACCACTCTCTGGCCTTTGCGGCATTTTTCTCAAATCCGGCGTTGCCGAGCTCATACAAAAGTCCAATATTTTTCATGGCAATGGCGTTGCCGCCTTCAGCAGCCTGCAGATACCACATGGATGCTTCCATCGGATTTTTCTCGCCGCCCTTTCCGAGTTCAAGGCAAACACCGTAGTCGTTCATTGCCGAAATATCGCCCGATTCAGCCTTGACCCTGAGCTTTTGGCACTCTTCTTTTTCGCTTGAGTTGCCGGCGTCTTTTGCAGCGGCGCAGGCCAGTGCTGCGTTTTCGCGGCCTTTGTCGCTGCCGGCTTCAGCTGCTTTGGTAAACCATTTGCATCCTTCGGCGCGGTCTTTTTTCACGCCGCGGCCGTTGTCATACAAAACGCCGAGATTGTTCATGGCGATGGCATGTCCGCGCTCTGCGGCTTTGGTGTACCAAATTCTTGCCTTGTCATAATTAATAGGAATTTCGGTCACGCCCTCGCCATACAGATAAGCGAGATCGGTCATGGCCTCGACGTTGCCGGATTTAGCGGACTGTTCCAGGTATTTGACGGCATTTTTGCCGCTCTTTGGAATGCCGTTGCCGTACAGATACATTTTGCCCAAAGCCGACTGACAAAAGGTCTCGCCGCGCGCTGCGCCCTTTTCATACCACTTGACCGCGGTCTGAGGATTTTTATCCGTGCCCCATCCGTTCTCAAACATAACGCCGTAATTGCACATTGCATGCGGATAATTGTTTTCCGCAGCCTTCTTGAAATACGCAAGGGCCTTATTTTTATCAAGCGGCACGCCTTCGCCGACAGAATAGTAATAACCCATCTGATCTATGCCAGTGAAATCGCCGTTATCGGCTGCAAGCGAATACCACTTTACCGCTTCGTTCAAATCTTTAGGATAGCCGCTCCAGCCGTTGGCATAGTTGCTGGCAATCGTTCTTGCAGCCTTGCCGTGTCCGCCTCTGGCAGCCAAGAAAAGCCATGCATCATTGTCTGCCTGAGACGCATCGAGCGATCCTTCGTACCAGGTATACCACGTAGCCAATTTGTATTGAGCATCGGCATGTCCCTCATATGCGGCAGCTTTAAAGCAATCAAATGCCTGCTTCGTGTTCTTTTTCACGCCTGTGCCAGACAGATAAGCAAGACCGAGTTCATAAAGAGCGCGCGGTTCCTTGGCATCTGCCGCAGATTTCATATACTTCCATGCGGTAGTTTTGTTTTTAGAAACGCCCTTGCCGAATTTGTACATTCTTGATACTTCATACTGAGCTTCAGGATGTCCTGCGTCGGCGCACTCAATAAGAACAGGCGTGGCTTTGTCTATGAATTTTTGATCGTAGTTTGCCTTGGCTTCCTTATATTTTTTATCAAGTTCAGCACTGACGGAATAAACCGGCTTTTCAATCTGAATTTTTTCTGCCATCCAGCCAGGTTTATATGCTTCTTGGGATTGTTCCTGCTCTTTTGGTTCCTGCGGTGCTTCCGCAACATGGAATTTGCCCGACTTCGGAACATATACGAATTTGGAAATGCCGTCGGCATCCTTTTTTTCTATATATGAAAGACTCAGCCAGTCGCCTTCCGATAAATCGCTGAATTCAGATCTGTCCGGAATCACTATTTCTATCGTGTCGCCTGACTCTTGCCTCAAAATTACTGCGCTGTCGGCGAAATATTCATTAACCGTGACAAATGTTCCCGATACATTTTTGGAATCGTCTTCAGCCAGAGCTTCTGCAGGAAGCACAGAAGCCATAATCGCGGTAGAAAAAGCTGCGGTCAAAAATGCTCTATTTTTTATTTGCATCTTGGTATTTCCTAATTGAGCGGGATTGATTACGGCGAATATAGCACGATGCGAGCATCATCAAGAAATTCTCGCTCAATGATTTGCGGCTATTCGGAAAATTTTTGAGATTTGCGCAAATAATTAGCAAAGGAAATCCTATTGGCGACATCTATGGCGTTTTCAGATGAGATAATCAAAAAGCCCCAAAGCTCGGGCAATGTCAAAATCCAATGCAACAACTATAAGGACACAAGAACCATTATGAAAATCATCATCATAGCCTTGCTGGCAGCTGGCGGCTACTATGGGTACCAGTGGCTGTCGGAACACGGTTCCGAAATCGGACAGCAGGTTAACGACCTTAAAAACGACTCTGCAGTACAGCAAAGAGCCAACGAAATATCGCACGGCAACGAATAATAAGCAAAACGCCCCGGCATATCGTCCGGGGCGTATGGCAACTTTAAGATATCAGCGATCGCCTTTTAGCAGCGAGAATTCTGCCAAAAGATATGTATCGGTCATACCCGTGAGGTAATCGACAAGCAGCCTTATGCGGTAATAAAGTTCTTTTTCCTCATCGCTTTCAAAATAAGGCACCGCATATCCCGATACCGATTCAAGATAAGCTTCTACGGCCCTGTGCGTAAACCTATGAGCAAGGCGTCTTAAAATAGGATCTTTTAATTCCTTGCCTTTGATGACGGCCATAAAGTCATCTGCCGAAAGCATCATCAGTTTCTGGTATATGCCGAGAAGTCCGAATACGGCAGCATTTCCCGTAATTTCCAATTCTTCGATTTCAGGTCTTCTGAACACTTTTTTTCTGGCAAACACGATCATGGCGGCGATCGCTTTATTGGATGCATCGGTGCACAGCGAATCTATGCCGCCAGAATATTTTTGTTCGGCTGAGGTTTTGGGCGCATTCCCCGTGAAATCGACTTCAACCGCATCGTCATCATCGTCAAACTGCTCGTCATCGCCCGAACGGTTGAGAACATCCGCAAATTTGTCGGTAAAAGCGTCGATAGCATCCTGAACGAACAGACGCCTAAAACCTGCGATAAAACTCAAACCTTCCGACTTTGAGCGCGAATACGCGCCTTCGATAAAATCCAAAGCGTCATCGTCATCTCGATCCGCGCAGATTTTTCTCAGCCCGTCCATGAGTTCAGGTTCGCTGAGTATTCCCTTGTCTATGGCATCTTCGATATCAGCTAGAGCATAGCTTAGATTGTCCGCATACTCGAGAATGGTCACCGTTCCAAATCGTTCCCCAGGAAGCAATTCGAGACTGTCGCGGATAAAGTCCGTAAGAATGCTTTCGGAATAAAAATATCCGAATTTGCCGCTGGACGAATCGCTGGCCCTGCACGGTGTTTTAATCAAAGATGCCAGAACTTGAGCAGACAGATTGAGTTTTTGAATCGTATGCAGAAGCCTAATACTCTGAGCATTGCCGTCAAAGGACAGCAAATCAGGCTCAAGCACGCTTTTCCATTGTTCCGTAGGCTCTGCGCCGCCGAGGGCGGCTTGCCTGATTGTCTCCAATCTGGACGCAAAAAAGCCCTTAATGACATCTTCGCCCAAATGCCCGAAAGGAGGATTCCCGACGTCATGAACCAAAGCAGCCGTTTCGATTATTGACAGGATCTCAGAAAGGTGTGTTCGAAAAAAAATATTTTTTTTGGCAAGAGCCAAGACGCACTGACGCGCCATGCACTGTACTTCAAGAGAATGCGTAAGCCGCGATCTTGATGATGCTTTGATGTCTAACGCAAACACCTGCGTTTTTTGCTGCAGCCTGCGCACGGGGGCGCAGGTTACAACAGCCATCCTGTCGTATTCATACGAAGAATCGCCGGGCTTGGGATTAAATCTGGCAACCTGAAGTCTTCCCTCGTCAAACATCGTTTCCTCCGAGACGCAACTGCATCGAACAAACGAACCCAACCCGCTTTTTTTAATTAATAACGCGGTCGGTTCGGGGCGCGAGGCGGAATTTTAGCAAAAAGTTCAGGATTTGCTTTCTTGAGTTTCTCAAGCATCGGGCGATTGACTACGGTGATACCGGCGTCAGATACATGAAACCGCCGCTTGTCAGATTCATGATCAAATCCAATTTCCATTCCCGGCGGTATCACGCAGCTTCGATCAATGATCGCATTTCTGATGCGGCACCCGCGGTTTACGACTACCCCAGGAAAAGCAACGACGCCTTCTAGGTAATTTTTTGAATGAATGCGGACCGAACTGAAAAGAACGCAGTTACGCATTTCAGACCCCGATATTACGCATCCCGAAGAAACCAACGTATTGACGTTTATACCCTGCCCGCCTTCATAATCTTGCACGAATTTGGCTGGAGGCAGCTGTTCTTGATATGTCCAAATCGGCCAGCTTCTGTCATAAACATCAAGATCGGGAACGACGGCGGCCATATCAAGATTTGCAGCCCAGAACGATTCAATCGATCCGACGTCTCGCCAGTAGCAATTGCTTGTCTTTTGTTCATTGCGAACGCAACTCTTGGCAAAATCATGCGCATGCGCATCGCCTGAACTTACGATCGACGGCAGCACGTCCTTGCCGAAATCACGGGACGATCCAGGATTGGCATGATCAAGCTCAAGCACCTTATAGAGATATTCGGCATCAAACAGATATATGCCCATGGATACGAGAGTTTTGCTGCTGTCAGTCGGCGATGCCGGCGGATTTTCCGGTTTCTCGACAAATGATTTAATGTGACCCGTCTCGTCGACTTCCATGCATCCGAAGGCTTTTGCGTCTTCGCGGGGAACTTCAAGGCATCCTATCGATACACGGCACCCGCTCAGAATATGATCAAGGAGCATCAAGGTGTAGTCCATTTTGTACACATGATCGCCCGAAAGAATCAGTATGTATTTTGGACCGTAATCCTGAATAATATCGGAATTTTGGTAAACCGCATCCGCCGTGCCCTGATACCAGTGCACTTCGTCGATTCTCTGCTGCGCAGGCAGAAGGTCGATAAACTCATGCATCTGGCTGTTCAAAAATGACCAACCGGTCTGCAAATGCTTCAGAAGAGAATGCGATTTATACTGAGTCACCACGCCGATGCGGCGAACTCCTGAATTAACGCAATTTGACAGCGCAAAATCGATAATGCGGAACTTGCCGCCGAAATACACTGCGGGCTTTGCCCTGGTATCGGTAAGCTGGCCAAGTCTCGAACCTCGGCCTCCTGCCAGCACAATCGCCATCGTTTTTCGGATGGCAGCGCGCGCTTCGCGAAGCGCATTAATATCCTCGCCTGCCACGTTAACTATTTTCTCCTTTGCCAAAGAAAGTTTCTGAAAAACTTTTTCCTGAAGGAGTAACTGTGCCATCAATGGAAATAGGCTTTCCGTCAGCTAAATACTCTTTCGGCGCTGGATCTCCGATAATCTTTAGATTGGAAGAGCTTCTGGCAAGCTGCTTCTCGACCAACTCTTCGCTTTTGCCGCCGTTTAATTCAATATCGTCAGGATATTTGATCGCTTTGGCTTCAGCCGCAAAAGATTCAGTATTCATCTTGGCTTTTTCCGCGACGGTCAGCGCATACATTTCTCGCGGATCGGTCTCGATCATATGCAAACGAATTTTTCCGGGGACGCCGAGCTGCTTATAAACCTGCAGCATGTCGACGGAAGTCGATCTCGCCGAATCCGTATCTATTCCGCCTCGCCCATTTTCGTCTTCTGCGTTGTCTACGGCATCGTCGCCTGACCATTCGCTAGCTCTGTGCACTCCGACGTCGCCGTCATCGGCAGCATATCTCTCAGGAGCCGCTGCATACAGGAAGAAACACGAACTGTAGCACTCGGCTTTTGAACCCACGACGGCTTTTAATTTCTTCTCAATGATTTCGTCAGCCATTTCCAAACCGTCGCTGACGCTGCCGCCGCCCGAATTCAAAAGCAAAATATCGATTTTTTTGCCGTTGCTTTCAGCTTTGGAAAGTTCCTTTTTGAACCTTTCGCTGTCTCCAAAGCCGATGCTGCCCGACAGCAGCAAATAATTTTTTCCCTTGTTCGTCGTGCCTTGCACGAATGTCAGCATTTCATCATCTTCTGCCGCTTCTTCAGCATAGACGGCAGTATTTGCCGAAAAGCCCAAAATCAAGGAAGCCATGCAATAAAAAGCAAGTTTAGATATGCACATACGTTCAATCCGATAAATTTGGCTGAGGAACTTCATAACGGCAACGGCCATTACGCCCCGAACTGGCAAAATAACATAAATACGCAAAAAATACTTTTATCGGCGGCGCACAAATCGGCAAACAGATTCAGAAAATTCTAAGCCTGCCAAAATGCGCCAAAGAACCTGATGTTTTAATCAGGCACGTACGGATCATAAAGAGCGCTGCCCTGCACGCCGTTCCATTCAAGATATGAGC
>JAZQPH010000172.1:0-7818 GCA_045628385.1 Succinivibrionaceae bacterium | reverse complement strand
GAGGTTTTTCCGAGTTAGACATGTTGGAACTGTCTTCCGATGATGCGTCTTTTATTAAGCAGAACGCTTGGCAGTCGATTCTCTGGAAAAGCGTTGTGTCAGCTAACGCTCTGGGTGCACAGTCCGGACTATTTGGAAAATCTCAGCCGACTGTGATGGCTCAAAACGGCGAAAGAATAACCGAATGGCATATTGCGTCGCTCATCAAGTATTTCGGAAAACATGTCAAAGATCCGATTATCAAAAAAAATCTTCCCGAACGTGTTTTTATCTTTGCCATCCCGTCGCTTCCTCAGATGTTTCTGGAGTTGCTGGAATCTCTGGCTCGCTACATTCCAGTCCACTACATGCTGTTCAATCCTTGCCGCAAATATTGGGGAGACGTGCACAAAGATAAAGGCGCGCTTGTCAGTTCTTTTGCCGAAAAACTCGAAAAAGCGATGCGCAGCGCCTGCAACAGAACGCAAAAATCAGAATTTGAATTCAGCGATGATACTAAAGCGCTTATCGATAATTATGACGAGAACCTAAAACTTCAAGATGGGGGAGACGGCGGAAAAAATATCGTCTATAGCCGCGGTAAATCAGGGATTTCGCAGAGTTCGCTGGTTCTTCACGATGAAGAAGGATTCCTTGACGGAGGCAATGCGTTGCTCACTGCATGGGGCAGTTTGGGAAGAGACAACCTTTGCCGACTGATCAAACTTCAAGAAAATGCGGAGGCTCAGTTCAGAGAATTTGACGTATTCGTGGATCCGCATCGCGAGAGCAGAATTCAAAGCGTGCTTTCAGCAATTCAAAAAAATATTTTTGAACTGACAGAACCCGATCCGTTTATGCTTTTGAAAGGCAGCGATTCATCCGAGGTTCTTTGCAATTTTGATGCTCTAGAAAATCCCAAAAAGAATGCTGCGTCCGAAAAAAATGTTTTTGCTAACAATCGACCTTACAGATCCGTGACCGTAAGATCATGCTATACGCCGATGAGAGAGGTTGAGGCTGTATATGATGAAATCCTGGCGCGTTTTGATTACGATCATTCTCTGAAGCCTAATGACATCGTCGTAATGGTTCCTGACATCAATAAATATGCTCCGTTCATTGACGCTGTGTTCGGCACAGTGCCTGATGAAATTTCGGAATCTGTTGCCGGAGCAATGTCCAAAGCTCAGAAAAAGAAAAAAATTAATCCGAGCCGCAGATTCATTCCTTACCAAATTTCCGATCAGACTTGCGACAAGGACAGCGCGTTTCTTGAAAGTTTTATGAAACTGCTTCATCTTCCGCAAATGCGCCTGAACGGCAAAGAAATTTTGAATTTACTTAATGTCGACCATATCGGCACAAAGTTCGGAATTACGGGAGATGATTGGGCCAAAATTTGCGATTGGGTGAAAAAACTGGGAATTTCTTGTGATTATGCAGAATGCGATCTTGTGGACAGCGGCAAGCTAGGTGAGGGAGTGCAAATCTTCGGCGTGTGGGAGCGTGCGCTTGATAAACTTATGTTCGGTTCGATTATGCCTTCTGACGGCACGCCGTTTCTTGACGACATAATGCCATATTCGGATATCGAACAGTCTGATATCGAAATTATTTCTCGTCTGAAGAAATTTGTCGATACCGTTGCTTCCTTGCGTGACTGTCTTTCCACTCATTCAAAAGCTAAAAAGGGTAATGACGCTGAGTTGTTGTCGGCTCGCGAATGGCGCGAGTTTATAACTCAAAATATTCTGGAAACGCTGTACGAAGAGCTAGAAGACGGAGCGCAGGATAAAAAAATTATCGAAACCGCAATTTCTTCGCTCGGTGCCATGCTGAATAATGTCGGCTCAATGCGAGGAAAACAATCAGATGTCTGCAATGAGATGAGCGCTTTGCTTTATGGCGAAGAAAAAATATCGCTTGAAGTTATGCGCTCATATTTGGAACGCACGATAAGTTCCACCAGACGCCGGAAAGATTTTTTGTCAGGAAAAGTTAATTTCTGTACGCTTGAGCCGATGCGTTCAATTCCATTCAAACACATTTTTATCATGGGCCTGGACGGAGACAGTTTTCCTGTTGTCGACAGGTCCGTAGGATTTGATTTGACACAGGTTCCTCATCTGCAAAAAAGAGGCTCAGGCGATCGCTCAAGCCTGGATGACAGCAGATATCTGTTCCTTGAAGCTTTGGTGTCCGCAGAAGATTCTTTCTATGTATCGTACGTAGGTCGCTCAGCGACGGATGCATCGGAAAGAAATCCTGCGGTTCCCGTTACAGAACTTGTCAATTTCATCAGCAGATCCTTTGTCTCTTCTGATTTGTTCGACGTTGTAAAAGAACTAAAGAAAAAAGATGTCGGTCTGGATGATTTCAGAAGCAAGCTTTTTGAGCAATATAAAGAAAATGAGAATCGAATAGCCGCACGAGTGCAGCGTCAAGATGCTCTTTCTTTGAGGGAACGCGACAATTACAGAACGGATGACAATAACCATCTTGGATTTTGTTCATATCAGAATCAGTGGTATCCGATAGCGATGCGTATGCATGAACCGAGCCTCCCGGAAGATTGGGAAATTAAATCCATGATTACCGATTCAGGAGTGATAAGTGACATTCAATTAAAAGAAGAAGGCAATGGAAAGCAATATGTATTAACTTTGACTGATAAAAATTTATACAAATTTTTGAAACATCCCGACGAAGAGTTTGACGAAAAACGTTTTGACGTGAAAAGAGATTACTCAGGAAGCTTGTCCGAGATTCCGGATGATGAACCTTTTGTTACTTCAGATGACAAATCGCTCAAAGATATAAAGAAAAAGTATCTCAAACAATTAATAAATGACAAATCTGGAGAACGAGAAAATATATTGAAACGCTTTAGCGCCGAACTGAAAATGTCGGGGCTTTTACCAATAGAAATATTGAGCAAAGACTTCATAGAACGCGCTCAGCAGACTTTAATCGAGATGGCGGACGTAATAAAACCTAATTTTGACGAAAAAAATCAAATTACGGAATTGATCGATCTTGAATTTGATCTGCCACAGGATGTGCTGCCTGAAAAAATGCGCGTATCTAATTATAAGTTTACCGTCAGAATCAGATATCCTGAAGCTGATGTTTATGAAGACCATGACGGAATAAGGCACTTTATATCAGTCAACATGATGGACAGCGAAGAATCTGTCTTTCGAAAATCCTTTGTAAGGGCATTATGTTTTGCAGTTCATTCCGATCTTTGCGGCCGAATTGACTATAACGTGTCGTTCCCGAATATGTCCAAAAATTCTGGAAATATCCCTCTGCTCACTGATAAAAAGCACCGCGAATTCAGGGCAAGCGTGCTTTTTGCGATCATTGCCAGATATATATGGGGCATGAGAAAGCCTGCGCCGCGTCTTTGGTTTTATTCTGATAATCACAATGACGATTCGACAATCGATAATGTACTTTCTGAAGAAATGATGAATGATCTTCAGGGTCATAATCGTAAAGCACCGTTGATATCGACTTCGGACGTAATTGAAAACTATTGCAAACTAAAAGTGGGCAATGTTTTCGAATGCCGCGACGGTTCAGGCAAGACAGAAAGATTTTCTGCTCTCTCTTTGAACGATTGGCTTGCAGTAATAGGTTATTCCCCGGCGGGGATAGGGAAAACTCCCGAGACATTGTTTGAATTTGCAAAAGAGACAATCAAGACCAGCGATTTATCGCGTTACAACCAACATGTGATAAACGCATATGGCTTGGCAGATTCCGCGAGTTATCAAAAATTTGACGAAAGCGTGATGGAAGTGGTTTATGCCTCTTTCGTTCACAGCGTTCTGCCTCAATACTTTATGGCTAAAAATTAATTCGAGAGATGATTATGACAGCTAAAACTTTGGATGTATTTGAAGATCTTGATCTTAACTCGAATGCTGCTATTGAAGCGTCTGCCGGTACGGGCAAAACCTACACGATAGGAAGTCTTGTAATACGGTACATCTTGGGAGACATTTCTGACAGCGTAAAATTCCCCAAAAAATATCGCCAGAATAAATTTTTGGACATAAAAAATTTACTGATCGTAACTTTTACTAAAGCTGCGGCAGCCGATCTTAAACGAAAAATTCTGGAAAGAATCATACAAACAAGAGAACTTTTTGAACTTTTTTTGTTGAGCGAAAATTATGAAAGTTTAGAAAAATCAGCTGAACCCTTTGTTAAACAATTGGCAAAAAGATATAAAAATGATGACGGCAAGCCAAAAAACAATTTGCTGCGCGAAGCCATAAAACTTCTTAAAAATGCCGAACGCGATATAGATTTGGCTGCAATTTCTACAATTCATTCCTTCTGTCAGAAGATCCTGAAGATAAGCGCATTTGAGTCAAAATTGATGTTCAGGTTTGATTTCCTTGATTCGAGTTCCCAGATATCCAAAACGAAGCTTTGTGATGCGCTTAGAAAAATGTTCTACGAATCGGGGGATTCTCTTTCGGAAGAAAATAAATTATTAAATGCCAAAATCTTCAATGATTTGTTTGGACGTGACGGTAATCAAGTAAAAAACTTTTTGAAACTTGTAAGTGATCTCTATACAGAACAGTCGGGAACAGTGAGTTCCTTATCAAATGGTACTAACACAAATCACTCAGAATATTTAAACAATTATTACAACTACCAAAAATTAGTGGAAGATACATTTGAAGTTTTGAATTCGAAAGCATTGTTAGGAAATGAAATTGCGCCAGATAATATATCAAAATTTGATGATAAATTAAATTATCTCTTACAATTGGTTAAACCCAAAAACTTAAAGGGTACTAAGAACGATTGGCATGAATATTCAGATAAATTTAATGACAAGACATATCCTGACGATAATTTTACTAATCAATTTGGAAATACTAAGAAAGGTTTTAAATGTTATTACAATGTGAATAATAGATCCAAGGAAGAAAATTTTTTTGTATTCACAAACAGAGCAGTAAGAGATATTGAAACCACAAACGGAATGGATAAGTCTTTTATTGAGTTTTTTGATTTTAGAGCAATACTTGCAAAAATTGTCGAATTAATATCTTTAGGCTCTCATTCTGCGTCTTACTGGATTTTGAATTTAGCCAAAGATGTTGTTGATTCTCTTAGGGAATGGAAGAGTCAAAATAATCTCCTCTCTTTTGACGATTTAATCATCAAACTCAAAGATGCCCTTGACGAAGACAAACCCAATAATAAAGTCAGTGCAACGCTCCTTAAAAATAGGATTCGAGAACTTTATCCCGTTGCTTTTATAGATGAATTTCAAGATACTGATGAAAATCAGTGGAAGTTGTTTTCGAGTATCTATGATGAGCAAAGTAAAGTAGACGGATGCAATATTTACATCATAGGCGACCCAAAACAAGCTATATACAGATTCAGAAATGCCGATATTTATACCTATTTTAATGCTAAAAAATCAGTATCCAATGTACAAAATTTAGCAATCAATTTCAGATCTACTCCTCAAGTAGTAGATTCAGTCAATAAGCTATTTATGGCCAATCTTGACGACCCAGGCAAGTCATTCGGAGAGGAAAGAGAGATAACTTTTTCTAAAGTTGATTCCAAAGATAAAGATAAACAGATCTGCAGAAATGTCGATAATAATGTCCTGCCTCCGGTTTCTTTTACAGCTGTGTTAAATGGCAGTAAAAAAAATTTGATCTCCAAAGCGCTTGCTAAAGCATGCTCTGAACAGATAAAACGTTTTACGTCTGAGTATAGTTTTTGTACAAAAAAATCTATCGATTCAAATATAGATTCTTCTCAAGACCATAAACGAATTCGATATGGCGACTGCGCTGTTCTAGTTCAGAATAGAACCGAATCAAACCTGGTTCGTAAAGCTTTGCAGCGTTTAAATATTAAATCAATTTATTTGTCTGATGACAGCAAAGTTTATTCATCAAGGAAGGTGACTTCTTTTATGAAAAAGTTTATGGCTGCGGTTATAAACAATTCTGATTATGGTGCAATAAAAAGATTATTGCTAGATCCCCTCAATTGCTTGCCATTGCAATATATTGACAAAGTATTTAGCAATGCAAAATTATTTAGCGAATTATCGTCAGTTCTGTCAGAATGTCTCATTTATTGGAAGAAAAATAATTTTGTTCGAGCTTTATATACATACGCTTTTTCAAAAAAAATATGGGAGGGTGCTGATCTATTTTTAAGATTGTCCCTAACAGATAAAGGCGAGAGGGATGTGACTGATTTATGCCATATGGCGGAGTGTCTGCAATGTGAAATGAGATCATCTTCTTCTGTTTTTGATTTGTATCAGAAGTTTGATGATCTAATTGAATCTGCTTCCCAAAATAAGATTGATGATGAAAGCATTAAGGCAAGGCTTTCGGCTAGCGGAGAGTACGTAAGAATTGTAACAATGCATAAACCAAAGGGTCTTGAATATCCTGTTGTGCTGATGCCGTTTGTTTTGTTAGGGGGGGCGAAAGCTTCAGCTAAAGGTAAAGTGCGGTCGGTAGTTGTCCATGAAGATTCCGATGCTGAATCGGGCGTAAAGAAGCGCAAGAGATATGTCATGGGTATCGAGAAGACCAAACAGGAACAGAAGATCCTCGAACAAGCTGATTCTGAAGATCAAAAGGAATTGTCTCGTCTTCTTTACGTAGCAGTTACTCGAGCGACGCACCATAACTGGTATGGCATCTGCTCAGTCGATGCAAAAGAATCACAGGATAAATCGGTTCTGGGATCAGTGTTCTGCCATCAATATGATTGCAGCATGAAAGATCAAATAGACGAAAAGTGCAGCACTTTAGCCCAAGAACTGCTAACTATTGATACGAATATGGTTGACGCAAAGGGAAAAACAGACACTGTATTATTGGCTTGGAATGCTTATCTTGACAGGCTTGGCAAAGATAATTTTTGTGAATTTGAATTGAAAGATGCCGAAGATATGCTGTCAAACTCAAATGACTTATATGATTCAGAAAATCAAAATGATTCGCTGTTTGGCGTTTCAACATTTAACGGAAAAATTGATCGTGACTGGGGGATAACGTCATTTTCTAAACTGAACAAACTTTCTTCTGATGTTGCGGCAAAAGGAAGTATGGAGTCTGAACAAAACAATCTTGAAAATAACGAGGATCATGCAGATGACTATGAAGGGGCTCCTGCGGAAGATGAGCCAAATGATCCTGATGAATTTTCTAGATTTTCCTTTCCTCGCGGCCCTAAACCTGGTGATTTTCTCCATAACTTGATGGAACAATTAAAATTTAGCGCCGAAGACGAAAACTTCAAGGAAAAAGGTTCTTCGGCGGCAGCGAATCGGTCAGAAAGAATATCTTGGTATAAAAATGAATCCTCTTGCAACGGAATCTCATTGCAAGATGCTGTTGAAGAGGTTGCGCAAAAAAGTTTCTTTGCGGGCTCCAAGACCCTCAAAAAGTGGATTGAACATGACAAGGGGTTGCCGAAACTGGCTGAATGGTTTTCTGACATCGTGAACACGCCGATACCGATTGGCAAGGAGTCTGACGGCAAATGCGTAAGGCTTAGTGACATCAATGATAAGGAGCGTTTGTCAGAAGTTAATTTCTCATTCTCAATTGGTCCGATACAAGCAGAACAAATTAATATCCTTCTGAACAACGTATCAGAGAAAAAGCAGTGGGTAAATTTAAATGGCAAAGCATTGGATTTTCCGAAGATACAGGGATATCTCACTGGATTTATCGATCTTCTTTTCCGTCATAACGGCAAATTCTATCTAGTGGACTACAAGTCGAACATCCTTCATAAGGAATTCAAAGACTTTAA
>JAZQPH010000171.1:0-2037 GCA_045628385.1 Succinivibrionaceae bacterium | reverse complement strand
CGATTCCGAGCGAAGAATTTGAAAATAATGTTTTCGGCGATGAAGATAAATTATTGAAAAATGATCCTATTGAAGAAGAATTAGAGAATATATATTCCGATCAATTCCAATTGCAATAAAAATAAACCCCGCTATTTTCATGGCGGGGGCTGATACCCTAATGCAAACTCGCTAGTCGCAAAGTTTGGGGGGCGACTCAGAAAATCTGAGACATTTCAGCGCATTATTTGTTGTTGATTGCGTTGACGATTGCCGCGCTGCCAGCCATGGTGCTCTGGCTGATGTTTTTCGGCGTGCACTCTGAAGTTCGGGTCGCTGTGTCTCTGCGCAACCAGTTCGTTGATTTCCTCGGCGATGGCAGTAGCCTTTCCCTTTTCAAAAATCACGAATCTGATGTCGTTGGCATCAAAGCCGATGACTTCGCCAGATGTCTTTATGATTGCAAGCATAACCCAGAAAGAATTGACGAGACCGCAGAAGCAGACGACGGATGCGAGCAATGCCCATATGACGTGCACGAATGCCTCGTTCGCAAAGCCGCTCAGGAGTTGTGCTACTGAAATGATCAAAGCTATCATAAAAACAAGGAAGTTCTTGAAGTTAAGACATGTATCGGTGCCGACGTAGGCAATCTGGCTTATGGGAACGGATATCGTCTTTTTACCGAGCGGGATGATTCCTAAAATACTGTTCGGAACCTGCAACTCTATAAGATCAGGGGTGGGCTGGGAGATCTTGCCTTTGATGTAAAAAGTGAGAATGTCCGTGGCAAAATTACGAGTTTGCATGTTGTATACCTTTCTTAAAACGCAAAACGGAAAAGTCCAGATAGTTCATGAACGAATTCGCCGCAATCCGGACATAACCGCAACGGAAATGGATTATCCATTTTTTTCAAGGGTTTGTAAGAATTTTTCGTCTGTTTATAAATAAAAACTTTGCCGGGAGAGTTTTGGGAGAATTTGCATCAGCGGATGAATAAGTTAGGAAATGGCTGCGCGTTTAGCCGCAGCATGCGGCTTTGGGCGCGCATACTGTAAAATTAGATTGAAGCAGACGGAGATGGTATGACCGACAAAAAGCGTACGCCTTCGCAGAAGCGGTGGCTTAAGGAACATTTTGACGACAAGTACGTTCAAGAAGCTCAGAAACAGGGGCTTCGCTCAAGAGCGCACTTCAAACTTGAGGAAATTCAGGGCAAAGACAGAATCATCAAGCCGGGCATGAATGTTGTCGACTTGGGCGCGGCTCCCGGCGGATGGTCCGAATATGCGATAAAGTGCGTCGGCAAGAACGGAAGGGTTGTCGCGCTCGATATTCTGCCGATGCGTCCGATAAACGGTGTCGATTTTATCCAAGGCGATTTTCGTCAGGATGAAGTGCTGTCGCAGCTTAGAACGCTGATCGGAAAGGAACGCGTTGATGTGGTTTTGTCTGACATGGCTCCCAATATGTCCGGCACTGCGGGCGTCGACATGCCAAGAGCCATGTACCTCGTAGAGCTTGCGCTAGATATGTGCATCGACGTGCTTAAGCGCGGAGGCAGTTTCGTCGTGAAAGTTTTCAACGGCGAAGGTTCGGAAGGTTTCTTAAAGCAAGTGCGTTCGATGTTCGATACGGTCCGCGTAAGAAAGCCTGATGCATCACGAGCAAGATCAAGAGAAGTGTATTATGTAGCAACTGGTTTCAGGCCTGAAAAAGCTCCGCGTCCGTCAGACGATGACGTCAATGAAGACTGCGCGGGCGACGATTCCCTGAACCTGACGGATTAATCACGCGATTAGGGAAAGCTTCCGCAACATCTTTGCATTGCCGCCGGCCGACGGAAGTTTCCTGCTTTTTTACGAAGTGCTTTGGAATTTTGACAAGGGAATCTTGCTCAGAAAGGCGCAATCGGGTGAGATAAGCGATATAAGATGGCTTCGGTGCGGATTTCGCATCGGAACGGTTTTGACTTGTCCCGCGGTCGCGGGATTCGGCGATTCGGCGGAAAATGGAATTACTGATATTCGGCATTTCTTTGCTTACGGGATGGGT
>JAZQPH010000170.1:0-5360 GCA_045628385.1 Succinivibrionaceae bacterium | reverse complement strand
CCTTCATACCCGTCATCGCCGATGCTCTTGGCAATCGCCGCTGCCGTTTCCGACGCATCCGTTTTCCCGTCAAGAACCGCTTTCAAGATCCCCGATGCCAAATTCACCTCGGCAGACAGCACGCCCTGCACCGACTCGGCATCTTTTTTTACATGATCGCGGCACATGACGCACATCATGCCCGATACCCTGAATTTAAGAACTTTCATTAAAACTGACCTGCTTCGGATCTTATTCCTGCAAAAATGACGATCATTCCTGCGCTCGGACGCTCTTTTCGGCAAAACCGAAAGAACGCATGGCGTTAAGCACGCAGATGACGAGCGCGCCGACATCGCCGAACACCGCCGCCCAGATTCCCGCAAACCCCAAAGCTCCGAGGATAAGCACGGCAATCTTGATGCCCAGCGACAGAATGATATTCTGGACCGCAAGCGCATGCGTCTTTTTTGAAATTCTGACGGCAAGCGGTATTTTTCTTAAATCTTCGCTGAGCACCACGGCATCGGAAGCTTCCACCGCGGCAGCCGATCCGAACTGTCCCATTGACATGCCGATGTCCGCAAATCCCAAAGCCGGGGCATCATTGATGCCGTCTCCCAAATAGCCGATGACATGGCCTGAGTTTTTAATGCTGCGAAGTTCTTCCAGTTTGTCTCCCGGCTTTCTGCCGCTTCGCACGTCGGTTATCCCGACAAGAGCTGCAGCATCTTCTGCTGGCTTATGCCTGTCTCCCGTGATCATCACCGCGCCGATGCCCAAATCCGCAAGTTCTTTGATTGCGGTCTTTGCCGAAGGCCGCGGCGCATCGCCCATTTTGATGCATCCCAGATATTCGCCGCCAAGCGAGACAAATACGCAGGTCGAGCCGACATCATCGCTTCCCTGCAGTCCCGAAACGCCTTGTTCATGCAAAAACTCCCAGCGGCCGCACAGAACAGACTTTCCGTCAGGCAAGTTTCCCCTGATGCCCATTCCTGAGAGTTCCTCTGTGCCCGACAGCGTTTCTTTCTTCGATCCCATTTCCGCCGCTTTGGCGCAGATGGCTCTTGCCACGGGATGAACGCTTGACGATTCAAGCGCGGCGGCAATGCCCAAAAGACGCTGTCTTGCCGCTTCATCACGGACCGTTTCACGTGAAACAGCTGCATTTTGATCCAAAACCTGGGCAAGCTCGATGCTCTTCACGGCAAAAACGCCGTCGGTTATCGTGCCAGTTTTGTCAAACGCAAAACATGAAACTTTGGACAGCGTTTCGATATGCAGGCTTCCTTTGATCAAAATGCCGGCTTTTGATGCCGCGCCGATGCCGCCGAAAAATGACAGCGGAACCGAAAGCACGAGAGCGCATGGACAGGAAACCACAAGGAACACGAGCGCTCTTTCGAGCCACTCCCGCCATTCACAGCCAAAGAACAGAGGCACGAGAGCCAGCAATACGGCCATTGCGGTAACGGCGGGAGTATATATGCCCGCAAACTTAGAAATGAGTCGTTCAGGTTGTGATTTGGAAGCGGCGGCGTCTTCGATTAAATTAAGCAGCCTCGCAACCGATGAATCTTTGTATTCGCAGGAAGTTCTGATCTCAATCGGAGTCCCCGCGCAGATAACTCCCGACGGAATATGATCTCCCGCCGCAAACGATTCTGGAACGCTTTCGCCGGTAAGCGGGCTCATGTCGCACGATGCCGAATGCGATTCCAGCACCCCGTCTATAGGCACCGTTTCTCCAGGCAATATGCGGATAACCGACCCGACATTCGCCTTTCGCGGCTTAATCAGCGTTTCAGATCCGTCTGCGCCGATGACTCTGGCAAAAGAAGGACGCAAAGAGGCTAGCGATGCGATTTCGCCCCTGGCCCTGCCCTGCGCGTATGCTTCAAAACGTTCGCCGATCTGATAGAACAGCATCACCGCAATAGCTTCCGGCAATTCGCCCAATGCAAACGCGCCGAATGTCGCCGATGACATCAAAAATGATTCTCCGAATCGACGGTTTTTGATGATTCCCCTGACGGCGGAAACAATCACCTCCCACGAGAGCGGAAGGTATGCCGCCGCTGCAATAAATCCTTGAACTGCCCAGCCCGCTGCCGATTTAGGAGTTCCCGCAATCAAGAGACCAATCATGGCCGAAAGACCGCAGCCAAATTTGAGCGCCGTCGGAACGTCGGGGAAGAACACGCCCTTTAGTGCTGAACAATTCATGATGTCACCTTTAAAGCAATAATTATTTCCGGCAATTCGCCGCTTGCTGCTAAATCAAAATCAGTCCCTCAGCTCAATATTGATGCCGTCTTCGAATCCTGCGGCAATGCCGTTTGCTTTTTCGACAATCGCATCTTCGTCGGATCCGTCAGCCGCTTCCATAACGAGAAGACCGAGAGCAAAATTTATCTCGGCTGAAATGATGTCCGCATCCCTTGCCAGCAAGGTTTCCAAATTCGAGGCGCAATGAGCGCAGTCAAGTCCTTCGACAGAACATCTGATTTTCATAAAAATATCCTTAGCATCCAACATTTTGCGATTCACAAACCGCAGGCAATTCCCGCTTGATTTATTGTTGCATCAGCATGCAGATATTTAAACATTCAAACTGGGCATTCCAATTACCTACTGGTTAAATTCCATACAACTGTAAATATTCAAGCATTCAAACAAGCCATGTTTTCAAAACATTGTGAAAGGCGCACCGACAATTCTTTTGCTCAATTAGCCGATCGTTTTCATCATGATTTGGCAATGTCTTCAGTTACCTCAGCGCTCTTGCGGTGTATACTCACACAGTGCTTCTAACGCACGACTCCGGATAACAATAACAGCAAGGATGCTTCAGATGTTCAGCAGAAAATTGCTAGCGCTCACCCTCACAGCCGCCGCGATATCGACAGGCTGCGTATCTCCCGTCGATGTTTCAGTCGACGTGCCGTCGCGCGACTTTGCGCCTCTCATGGAAAAAACAAGCGGCACCGCCGTCATCGTCGAAATGCCGAAGGATGCAAGAGAATTTTCAAAAGCCGACAATACCGTGCATCCTGAGCGCCATACCATAAGCTCGCACACGCCAAATCCCGAAGCGACGAAAGCCAGAATATTCGCAAGAAGCCAGGAAGCGATGTCTTGCGCCGCACTTGCAAGCGTAGCGGGTTGCGAAAAAGGAGCAACGAGTTACAGCGGTCTCGCGGAGAACTATCTTCTTGAAAACGGAACTGCAGCTGACTACGTGAAACTGGCAACGGAACGAGGGCTTGAAGACGCCGGTTTCCGCGTTGTTCCCGAAGGGGGAAGTCTTCCTAAAAACGGCATCAAGCTGAAGCCTTCAGTTACGCGCTTTTGGTATTGGGTGGATTACTCCGGCGAAAATCGCTATGCCCATGCGGAAATCAAGACAATATATCAGGCAACCCAAAACGGACAAACCAAAAAATTCACCGTGCACGATCACCTGACGATGAAGGTCCCTGGATTCGCATCTCCGATGATTCCGACGATCGGCAACGCTCTTAGGGAATACTCCAGGACGATTGCAGAAAAAATTCGCCAGAATCTCAATAAATGAGCTTATCTGCCGCATAGAGGCAAATAATCAGCATCCACGATCTTAAAAGCCGCAAAAGCGGCTTTTTTATTAAATATCGCGATCTAAATTAGATATTCGGCGCATTTGTCATATTATTTGGCTAATTTTTGCGATAATATATAATGTATATATATTGTATAAACAAGGATAGCCTGAGGCCGAATCATGATGGGTCTTACAAAAAAACAGTCCGACGTCTATGAAGCTATTAAAGCTTTTATCGAGCAAAACGGTGTTGCTCCGACCAGACAGGAAATTGCACAGCTCATGGGATTCAGATCCCCGAACGCCGCGGAACAGCACATCAAAAAACTGGTGGCTACGGGCTATCTCATCAATACGGGAACGGCGCGCGGCATCAGACTGGTTCCGACAAGATCCTCTTCCCAGAATGACATTCTCGTTGTTCCGCTGATCGGCAAGGTAGCCGCAGGCCAGCCTATCATGAGCGAGCAGCATACGGAAAGGCTGCTCAGCGTTAATGCATCATTATTCGAACAGACTCCCGATTACTTCCTTAAAGTCGAAGGCAACTCGATGGAGAACATCGGTATTTTGGACGGCGATCTTATCGGCATCCACAAAACCCACGGACTCGATCAGATAAGAAACGGACAAATCGTCGTTGCCCGCGTGCAGGACAGCAACGTCACCGTCAAAAGATTCGAAAGAGAAGGCGAAACGGTCTGGCTGCTTCCCGAAAACGACAAAATGGGTCCGATAGTCGTCGATCTTAAAACCCAGAAACTTGAAATCGACGGCGTCTACATCGGCTTGCTCAGAAGTTCAAAATTCTAAGTTTTTCAAAACACAACCGAGGAAGAAAGCCTGTTTGATCCGGCTTTCTTTCTGTAAATTCGACTGTTTCAATCTTGTTGCGCATGCCCAAATGACAAAAGTCAGTTTTGAGCGGAAAACTTTCACCAATCATTGCGGCTGATTTCGTGAGAATTGGCGGAAGTTTCGCATCATTGTCGCCTGCATCCGCCAAATCCGTTTTGCCGCCATGCTTCATAAAGCATGATTGCCGCCGCATTTGACAGGTTGTAGCACCGGCTTCCCGGAACCATCGGCACTCTTACTTTTCTGTCTTCTGGCAGGCTGTCGGTAAAATCATCAGGAAGCCCCGAAGTCTCGCGCCCGAAAACGATTGCGGCATCGCTTCCGAAACAGATTTTGTCGGGAAAGGAAGATCCTTTGCTTGTTGCAGCGAACACCTTAGTGGTTTCAGGGAAAGTCGCAATACAAGAAGCAATGTCATCATGCACTTTTATGTTCACGTATTCGTGGTAATCAAGACCTGCACGTTTAAGCCTCCTGTCATCCAAAACAAAACCGAGAGGACGGATAAGATGAAGCTCTGCTCCGGTATTGGCGCACAGCCTGATGATATTTCCCGTATTTGCGGGAATTTCCGGCTGGAATAGAACAACCCTGAGCATGACAATCTCCCTAAATTCGCTGCATTTGACAGTATAGGGAGAATTATACCGCCATGCCGGACTGCTCACGTAAGAGCATCGCTGCAAGGAACTTCATCATGACATGGCGTTATGGCATCGGCACTGCATCGTTATCAATGATAATGTCGAGCGTGCACATCTTTAACTCATACGCAGCATCTTGCCGAAAACTATCATTGGCATTCTTCGATAATGCACGTATGCTTTTTCCTGTCCGCGCCCGCGGGATCGTAATTGACTCCTACCAGCAGTATTTTGCCCGAATATCCCTTTAATGCTCCGGCATACCGTTTTTCTTTTATCTGTTTTATGGCCGT
>JAZQPH010000169.1:0-2729 GCA_045628385.1 Succinivibrionaceae bacterium | reverse complement strand
GACTAATTTGAACATGAAATCCCGGGCAAAAGAATGCAAATTCCAGCTCGGGATTTTTTTATCACGCCAGTGTCTTTCGAAATTTTGCCAAAGATGCAGCATGAATGTCAGGCAATAAATAGATATTTTGTCTTATGAAGGTATCTAACTTTCTCGTACTGTTTCTGAACCAAATATGATCGACACAGGATCGGGCATACGGAGAAAGTTTTCCATATTTGTTTTAATTTTGCGCGATTGAACGAATTAAATGAATATCCTAGTTGACGCGTAATCTTAACTCTGTATAATAGGCACCGTTGTCAAGCGCAACATATCAATGCGGGAATAACTCAGTTGGTAGAGTGTAACCTTGCCAAGGTTAATGTCGCGAGTTCGAGCCTCGTTTCCCGCTCCAAAGGCGCGGTAGCAAAGCAGTTATGCAGCGGATTGCAAATCCGTCTAGACCAGTGCGACTCTGGTCCGCGCCTCCAATCAAGCCCAGGTGGTGAAATTGGTAGACACAAGGGATTTAAAATCCCTCGGACTAATAATCCGTGTCGGTTCGATCCCGACCCCGGGCACCAATAAGCTTCCAATTTCGCACAAGTTTGGTTCAAATGCGTTTTGTATTTCAATTGCGAATTGTATTTTTGCCAGTAAGTTCACCTTTTTTCTTCTTGTAGCAAGCTTTTATTCACGGAAAGCCTAGACCTTATACGCTATTATCCCGACGGGTATTTATATACAAAAGGTTTTCTCATATGGATTTGAGTTATTCCAAAGGTCATTGCAAGAAATTAGGTGCCACATTTGAAAATGGCGGCATTAATTTCGCCATTTATTGCAAGATAGCAAAAACAATGGAATTGCTGCTTTTCAAGAGCATCGATGACATGAATCCGCGGATTATCAAACTTGATTCCGCAAATTACAAAACTTCATATTATTTTCATGTATTCGTGGAAGGTCTGAAAGACGGGCAGATATATGCCTGGCGCGTGTCCGAGATCATCAGATCCAAAGACTATGACAAATGGGATCCTTGCAAGGTGCTTATGGATCCGTATGCGCATGGCATAGCCATCCCGAAAAATTATACGCGCGCGAAAATATGCATGCCGGGAAGCAATATTCATTGCTGCCCTAAATCGGTTGCGATCGATGTATCTGGATATGATTGGGAAGGCGACGCACATCCTAACCAATCGCTCAATCAAATGCTCATATACGAGATGCATGTAAAAGGATTTACTGCAGATCCGTCTTCTGGCGTTCCCGCCTGCAAAAGAGGCACTTATGCGGGCGTCATAGAAAAGATTCCATATCTCAAACAATTAGGCGTGTCAGCCGTAGAGTTGCTGCCCGTATATCAGTTTGACGACAAAGTCGGATTCCAAAGCAAAGTCAACTATTGGGGATACGATCCGATAAGCTTTTTCGTGCCGCATCCGGGATACAGCTCGGACAAATCTCTTCATGGTCCGATAAACGAATTCAGAGATATGGTCAAGGCTCTGCACAAGGCCGGGATCGAAGTTTATCTTGACGTCGTGTACAACCATACTTCCGAAAGCGGCAAAGACGGTCCTATGTTCAATTTCAAAGGATTGGCGAGGGACGAATATTACATCACCACGGAAGATGGCGAATACATGAATTTTACGGGCTGCGGCAACACGGTTAATGCGCAGTCGCCTGTCACCAAGAACATGATTCGCGACAGCATGGCATTTTGGGTAGAAGAAATGCATGTCGACGGTTTCAGATTCGATTTGGCTTCCATTCTTTCCCGAAACAGCAAAGGCGTGCCTGTTAGCGATGCTCCGGCTCTTCTTGATTTGGACGGCGATTATCGCTTTGCGAATGTCAAATTGATCGCCGAAGCCTGGGATGCGGCGGGGCTGTATCAGGTCGGAAGCCTTCCAGGAACCAGATGGCGAGAATGGAACGGTCAGTTCCGCGATGTTATGCGAAGGTTCGTCAAGGGAGATTCGGGGCTGGTGAAAACACTCGTGCATCGCGTCATGGGCAGTCCCGATATTTACAGTTCAGAGTTCTACGATCCTTACAAAAGCGTCAACTTTGTTACGTGCCACGATGGGTTCACTTTGTGGGATCTCGTCAGTTACAACCAAAAATATAACCACGCGAACGGTGAAGAAAACCGAGACGGCACCGATCAGAACTTCAGCTGGAATTGCGGAGCTGAAGGGGAAACAGAAGATCCAGCGATTAACCGCCTGAGGTTGCAACAGGCAAAAAATCTGATGTTCCTGAACCTTACCTCCATCGGCACTACCATGATTCTGATGGGCGATGAGATTCTCAGATCGCAGGCCGGAAACAATAACCCATATTGTCAGGACAATTCGATATCATATATGAATTGGAATCTTTCTCCGATGCAGAAAGAGATGCTGCGTTTTACGTCAATGCTTTCGTCGGCTAAACATGTTGTTACCGCGCATGAAACCGCGCAGATAAATCAAATGATGTCGCTCAGCGAACGGCTGAAGGTCAGTCTTGTGACTCTTCACGGAGTGAGGGCTGATGAACCTGATTTCTCCGACGATTCTCATACCATAGGCTTACGCTATTATTGGCCTGGAGCTCATGATTACAATTACGTGTTTATCAACAGTTACTGGGAACCGCTTTACATTGAGCTTCCTGATGTCCCTAACGGCAAAGATAAAAAGTGGTATAGAGTCATGGATACAGGGTTGCCTCCTCCTGACGACGTGACG
>JAZQPH010000168.1:0-3029 GCA_045628385.1 Succinivibrionaceae bacterium | reverse complement strand
AAGATAACGGAGTGGCGCCGGCTCTTGCCGCGATCAGAAAAGCGGGTTATCCGGTATGGGCGCTCGACGCGTCTCTTGGCGGAAAATACCCCGTAGTCTGCGTTCTTTTGTTCGATCCTTCGCGCGGGGGCTGCCTTGCGTCTTTCGGTGCGCACCCGATGTTCAGAGCCGCGCTCGGCCGCACCGTCACCGAAATGCTTCAGGGCAGGTTGCTCGGACAGTTCGACGATTTTAACGAACCATCGCTCGACGCCAGCGCCGTGTCATCTCCTGAAAATCTGGAGGCCCATTTCGTCGACTCTTCTGGACTTCTGGGATTCGAGTTGATAAAGGACAATCCCGAGCATGAATTCTGCGCATGGGATCATTCAGGTTCCAACAAGGAAATGCTCGCATACCTCGTGAGGCTGATTAATAGCGAAGGAAAAACCGTATATGCAAGAAGGGAAGATGGTCTCGGAATTTCAGCGGTACGCTATATTGTCCCTGGATTTTCGGAAGTATTCTCGCCTGACAGCCTTCTCGAATCCAACACCAACATCGGTACCGTATATCGCGATTTCGTTTTGGACTTCGCCAACGCCGACGTCAGTCAAAGATCGGAATTTTTCGATTCGCTAGCGGAAAACGGAGTATCCGACACCGCCAATTTCGGCGCGACCTGCGGTCTTTTGCTTCGCGGCGAGCCTTGGTTTGCAACGCTCACGTTCGGCGAACTCAAAGCCATGACGGCGATGGCCGAAGGCAACGCCGACGCCGCCGACTACTGGATCGGACAGATTCTGGGATCTTGCCCGATGGAGCCCGAAAAAGCATCATTTTATAAATGCTGCAGGACGCTCATCGCGCTCGATTCCGAAGGCGAAGAACGCAGCCATTACCTTGACGGCCTTGCCGCCCTCTACGGCGAAAACTCCCTTAAACTTGCAATCGATCATCTAAACGGCGAAGGTTATTTTGCGCCGTACGGGCTTGATTCGATGCTTGCCGAGGATTTTCCATGCCATGCGTCGCTTATCGAGGAATTTTTGAAAGCCACGGCGTGTCTTGAAAAAAAATCCGCCTAGCGTCCTGCTCTCCTGCTATTCCATGAATGCGAGTCAGGCCGCGAGTCTGCTTCAGGCAAGACTGCGGCCTGACTCGCATTCTGCAGCAAACACATATCCCTCTCCTGTTTTCGGATCTTTCTTGTTCGGCGGCTGACCGAAAATTGCGATCAAACCCAACCCGAAAACTCCAAAAGGAGGCCGACGACGTTTATCTTCCGGGCAGCGGTCCGAATCATAGGCATATGCCGAGGATGCTCGTCCCCGAAGAGCCGAATCGCAGCAATCATTTGACTGAAACGAATTACGGAACGTTCGGGTCGAAATTCAATCCATCGGAGCATGCAAAAATCAAGCCGCAAGAGACATTTAGGATCGATTACGCCAAACCTGCCAACACTATATCCGGACAACACAAATTAGACATAACACCATATCCGGACACATAATGAACATCAAAACAATGCATCGACATTAAAAAAAGTCGTTTAAATATTCGGCAAATTGCGTTTTTTCGCATGGCAAACCGCTCGGCTTAGGCATATAATGAAAATGTTTCGTTCCTCGGGTCGGAGACCCGGCGGAAGGAGCGACTAAGCCGCATCGTCCGCAACAACGGCAGCGGCGTGACCAACAACCCAAAAGGTACTATTGAGGTAACAAAATGGCAGAACTCGACGCTAAGTTCCAGGAAGCTTGGAAAGGCTTCAAGGCAGGCGCATGGCAGAACGAAATCAACACCCGCGATTTCATCCAGACGAACTACACTCCATATGAAGGAGACGAATCTTTCCTCGCAGGCCCGACCGAAGCTACCACCAAGCTTTGGGCACAGGTAATGGAAGGCATCAAGCAGGAAAATTCCACCCACGCTCCAGTTGATTTCGACACCAACAATCCTTCGACCATCACCTCCCATCCGGCAGGTTACATCGATCAGTCCCTTGAAAAGATCGTCGGTCTCCAGACCGATAAGCCTCTCAAGAGAGCTATCCACCCATTCGGCGGCATCCGCATGATTCAGAGCTCCTGCACCGAATACGGCAAAGAGCTTGATCAGGATGTTGTGGACATCTTCACCAAGTACCGCAAGACTCACAACCAGGGCGTATTTGACGTATACACCCCGGCAATTCTCAAGTGCCGCAAGGCAGGCGTTCTCACCGGTCTTCCTGATGCATACGGCCGTGGCCGCATCATCGGCGACTACCGCCGCATCGCTCTTTACGGCATCGACCGCCTCATGGCAGATCGCGTAGAAGGTTTCAAGTCCCTTCAGGCCAACCTCGAAAACGGCATCGATCTCGAAGAGACCATCCGCCACCGCGAAGAAATTTCCGAACAGCACCGCGCTCTTGCTGACATCAAGGCAATGGCTGCGACCTACGGCTGCGATATCTCTGGTCCTGCAACCACCGCAAAGGAAGCAATCCAGGCAACCTACTTCGGTTACCTTGCTGCTGTTAAGTCCCAGAACGGCGCAGCAATGAGCTTCGGCCGTACCGCAACCTTCCTCGATATCTACATCCAGCGCGATCTTGAAAACGGCGTGCTGAAGAGCGAACAGGAAGCTCAGGAACTCGTTGATCACTTGATCATGAAGCTCCGCATGGTTCGTTTCCTCCGTACTCACGTATACGACGAATTGTTCTCCGGCGACCCAATTTGGGCTACCGAATCTCTGGGCGGCATGGGTCTTGATGGACGTACCCTCGTATCTAAGACTTCTTTCCGTTACCTCCAGACCCTTTACAACATGGGCACCAGCCCAGAGCCTAACATGACCATCCTTTGGTCTGAACAGCTCCCTGCGGCTTGGAAGAAGTTCGTTACCACCGTTTCCATTCAGACTTCCGCTATCCAGTACGAAAACGACGATCTGATGCGCAACGACTTCGAATCCGACGATTATGCGATCGCATGCTGCGTATCCCCAATGGTTGTCGGCAAGTCGCAGCAGTTCTTCGGCGCCCGCGCTAACCT
>JAZQPH010000167.1:0-4106 GCA_045628385.1 Succinivibrionaceae bacterium | reverse complement strand
GAGGCGTGGCCAAGCATCTCCTGAACCAGTCGTATATCTATCTTGTTGTTTAGCAAATGCGTCGCAAAAGAGTGCCTCAGCGTATGAGGATGAATGCTTTTTTCTATGCCAGCCTTCATGGCGTAGTATTTGATGCGGTGCCAGAATGTCTGTCTGGTCATCTTTGTCATTCTGTTGGACAAAAAAGCATAATCTTCATGGCCCGATGCGGCCGTTTGGTATTGCCTTAACTGTGTCATGTGCTGATCGAGCCAGTATTTCGTGGTATCGGCAAAATTTACCACTCTTTCTTTGTCGCCTTTGCCGATTACGAGAATGCTTTTATCTTTGATGTCATTGACCCTGACGTTGATGAGTTCAGAAATGCGAAGTCCGGAGGCGTACATCAATTCCATCATCGCTTTGTCGCGAAGCTCGGTAGGATCGTTTACGTCAGGGGCGTCCAGCAAGCGCAATATTTCCGATTCCGTCAGGTATTCAGGAAGCTTCTTTGGCGCTTTTGGATTAGTCAGCCTGCTGAGCGGCAAATCGTTTTCGTCGCGTTTTCTCGTGTTTATTTGATATTTGTTGAATGTTCTTAAAGCCGAGAGCATTCGCTGGTTGGAGCGGGCGGAGTATTGTTTCGTGTCGTTTTCGAGCGCTCTTTTGGTGATAAATTCGCTGACGTCACCTTCAATGAATGTTTCAAGAGATCTTTCGGGGTGATTTTCCGAGAGAAACCTGGAAAACAGTTTCAGATCTTCCTTATATGAGTCGGCTGTAGATTTGCTGAGATTACGTTCGATTTCGACATAGATGCAGAAATCCTGAATCAATTTTTCGTCTAAACTGTTGGCAAGCGGCGGAGATTTCATAATACGTCAGCGTTCTCAATCGGTTACTTGCTTATTATGCCTTGATTTGAAGAATAAAAAAACCGCTGGAACATTAGAACCAGCGGTTTGTTTACATCGTATATCTTCTATCGGAACATTAATCCGTGCCGAGTTTTTTGCCCAGATAGTGAATATTCATTCCGCCCTGGACAAATACAGGATCATTCATGAGTTCGTTGTGAAGCGAGATGTTGGTTTTGATCCCATCCACCACGATTTCATCGAGCGCATGGCGCATGCGCGCGATTGCCATATTTCTGTCTTCTGCGTGGCAGATAAGCTTGCCAATCATAGAATCATAATATGGTGGCACAACGTAGCCGTCATATACGTGAGAATCCCAACGCACGCCGAGACCGCCGGGAACATGCAGATGAACAACTTTTCCTGGAGAAGGGATAAAGGTCTTAGGGTCTTCTGCATTGATGCGGCATTCGATTGCGTGACCGCGAAGAACGATATCTTCCTGCTTGAGCCTGAGTTTCTGACCGCCTGCGATGAGAAGCTGTTCCTTAACGATATCCACGCCGCTGATAGCTTCAGAAATAGGATGTTCGACCTGAACGCGTGTGTTCATTTCGATGAAGTAGAACTGTCCTTTTTCATAGAGGAATTCGAAAGTGCCGGCCCCGCGGTAACCGACTTCATTGCATGCCGCGCAGCAGCGGTTGCCGATGTACTCTCTTTCTTCTTTGGTAATGAAAGGCGCAGGAGCTTCTTCGATTACTTTCTGGTGGCGGCGCTGCATTGAGCAATCGCGTTCTCCGAGATAAACGGAATTACCCTGGCCGTCGGACAGAATCTGGAACTCGATATGGCGAGGGTTTTCCAGATATTTTTCCATATAGACCATGTCGTTGTTGAAGAACTGGCCCGCTTCGCTTTTAGCAAGGGCGATGGCGTTGTCGAGTTCGCTTTCGTTATAAACGACATGCATGCCGCGTCCGCCGCCGCCGCCAGCAGCCTTGATGATGATCGGGTATCCGATGCGTTCGGCGATTTTGCGGTTTTCTTCGTGGTTGTCGCCGACTGGACCGTCAGAACCGGGAACGGTAGGGACTCCGGCCTTCTTCATCGCCTTGATAGCGGAGACCTTGTCACCCATAAGTCTGATGGTCTGAGCCTTCGGACCGATGAAAATAAAACCTGAGCGTTCGACCTGTTCAGCAAAGTCGGCATTTTCCGACAGGAATCCGTAACCCGGATGGATGCCGTCGGCGCCGGTAACTTCTGCTGCTGCGATGAGCGCAGGAACGTTGAGGTAAGAATCTTTTGGAGCTGGTTTGCCGATACAGATCGTTTCGTCAGCAAGCATGACGTGCTTGAGATTTCGATCCGCAGTTGAATGCACAGCCACAGTCTTGATGCCCATTTCTTTGCAAGAGCGAAGAATTCTGAGGGCTATCTCTCCGCGGTTGGCGATTAAGACTTTCTTCAGCATTTCGTCACCTTATTCAATGATGAAAAGAGGCTGGTCGAATTCAACAGCATCGCCGTTCTGAACGAGAATCTTTTTGACAACGCCGGCCTTGTCGGAGGTGATTTGGTTCATCATCTTCATTGCTTCGATGATGCAGAGAGGATCGCCGACTTTTACAGACTGACCTTCCTCGACAAACGGAGCAGCCTGCGGACCGGATGCTCTGTAGAAAGTACCGACCATAGGAGAAAGCAGTTTGTGGCCTGATTCTGAAGCTGCAGGAGCAGGAGCTGCCGCAGGTGCTGCTGCCTGAGCTGGAGCGGCCTGAGCTGGAGCCTGGAAATTAACTGGAGCAGGCATCGGCATTGGCATCGGAGCGGCGGCCTGAACAGCGGAGCCTCTGCTGACCCTGATGCTTTCCTCGCCTTCCTTGAGTTCGATTTCGTTGATGGTAGATTCTTCAACGATTTCGATAAGTTTTTTGATCTGTCGAATGTCGATATTCATATCTATTCTCTCTGACTGAAGTTTTCTTCTAGTAAAACACTACTAATTGGCTCGGGAACATCCTTTGCCAACTTTAAATTTATGAATTCAGAATGGTGACCGCCCTGCGAAGAGCAAATTCGTAACCGTCGGTGCCGAAACCGCATATCACGCCAGTCGCTTTGTCTGACAAATACGAGTGATGACGGAATTCCTCGCGCGCATGAACATTTGAAATATGCACTTCAAAAAATGGAATCGACACGCCGAGCAGCGCATCTCTGAGCGCGACGCTTTGATGGGTAAAAGCGCCGGGATTGATTACGATGTAGTCCGTGTTGCCCATGGCGGCATGGATTCTGTCTAACATCGCTCCTTCGTGGTTGGTCTGATACGACTCTATTTCAATTCCGAGCTCGTCAGCGGTTTTTTGGAGCTTGGCGATGATGTCTTCAAGCGTTGTGCAGCCGTATATTCCCGGTTCGCGTTTTCCCAAAAGATTGAGATTGGGTCCGTTCAGAATAAGAATTTTTTTCGCTGCCATCCGTTCCTCCGGACATCGATAGGCGTAGACCTTTTTGTCTATTATAGGGATTATTGCTTTCAAGTGAATGGCTGACGCGCATTTTGCGCATTTTTTTCGGGATTTTTGTGTATTTTTCGTGATTTTTCGTTACTTTGCGATGAATTTGCGAATGAAATATTCGGTTCGGATTTAAGAAAATGATGGCTTGTTGTCTGATTATTGATCAGCTGTCAATGGTTAACGACGCAATTCAAATTCCGTGATCAACCTTAAAATTTGCCTTGCCTCATGATAAAATCATTACATCTTTTTTTCTCACGACGAGGCCGCCAACATGGTAATGAGCACGAGCGAAATGACAATCAAGTCTTTCGACCCTGAGTTGTTCCAAGCAATCTGCGAAGAAGATCAGCGTCAGCAGCAGCACATCGAACTGATTGCATCCGAAAATTACGCCAGCCCGCGAGTAATGCAGGCGCAGGGTTCCCAGCTTACTAACAAGTATGCCGAAGGCTATCCTGGAAAGCGTTATTACGGCGGCTGTGAGGTAGTAGATGTAGCAGAGGATCTTGCAAGAGAGCGTGCTAAAGAGCTTTTCGGATGTGAGTATGTAAACGTACAGCCACATTCAGGAGCACAGGCAAACATGGCTGTTCAGTTCGCAGTTCTTAAGCCAGGCGATACCGTTATGGGTATGAACCTTGATCACGGCGGACACCTTACACATGGTTCACCTGCAAACTTCTCAGGTGTATATTTCAATATCGTTCCTTACGGTGTAAATGATGAAGGCTTCATC
>JAZQPH010000166.1:0-2952 GCA_045628385.1 Succinivibrionaceae bacterium | reverse complement strand
CTCTTAAATGAATTGTTCAGAAGCGAAGCGGAAAAGGCTGGAGCGATCGTCGTCGATCCGAACAAAAACGTCAAAGGAGATAGAAGATCTTCGTCAGACGTCGCAACTTATGAAACCGCTGAAATCATTCGCGAGGCGTTCATCTGGCCTGACAAAGATGCGGTTCAGGCAAAAGTTCATGACAGAAACGCATTGGCGACATCGGCCGATAAGGGCAGAGATTCGGTGCAGGAGAGAAGGCGCTCAATCGAGCGATTGCCGATTGATGGCGCCATCTTTGTGCGTCCAGGCGACAGAATTCTTTTTGCAGGCGACGAAACGCTCGAAGAAATGCGCGATGAGTTGCAAAAAGGTCTCGAAGGATTGGGCGCGGAAGCGGAGTTTTGGACGCGCTCATGCACGGGATACTGGCCCCGCGGCGGCTCGGGATGGCAGGACAGCCTCGGCGAATATCTGTCAAAAGATCGCGGGCTCACGCACGTTGCGCTTTTTTTAGGCACGCACGACAGGTATGCCTATGAGCAGAACGACGACTTTGCCCGTTACGGATCTGTTAAGTGGCGCGAACTATATTTGCAGAAGCTTGACGAAATTCTTGAGGTTGCAGGCCGCTCTGGTCTTAAAGTCATTCTAGCGGGTTCGCCTAAGGTTCGGGGCATGCCGTCGTCAATGCCTGTCAACGAAACAATCCGCACCGCGGCGATTAGAGCAGGAGCCGCGTACGTCGATTTGTCAAATGGTCCCGAAGCTGCCGTTTTCGCTTTGCTTGAAAGAATGAAGGTCCAGAAATTATTGGGCGGAAATGATTCTTCTGCAGTTTTGGCAGTTCGCGGACACTCGGGCTCCCAGGAGGGTCGCAGCGAACATTCCGAACCAGCCATGCGCAAAGATGCGGCTGTCCGTTCGTCATCAATGAACAGAGTTGCTATTTCGCCGCGCGCGGGATGCCGCGTCGGAGCGGCTTGTCTTTTTGCGGGCGACAGGGTTCTTCTTGTCGGCGATTCAATGATGCAGGGAACCGCGCCTCCTCTTATGAAGATTTTAAAAGGCATGGGGCTTCAGTCTTCAAATCCAAGCAAGCAGAGTACGGGGCTTCTTACGCGCAACGGAACCAACTGGTCTATCGAAACCCGAAAGCACCTTGAAGCGGATTCATCGATAAGGCTTGTAATTGTCATGCTCGGCGCCAACGATCCGTGGGCTATGCCGATTTCGGGCGGCCGCCATGCCAAATTCGGCAGCGACGAATGGAAAAAATTATACAGAGCCAGGGCAGACGCTCTTTATGCCGCGGCCAAAGAACACGGAGCCGGGGTAATCTGGATCGAAGTGCCGAGAGTCCGCAATGCCAAACTCGACGAAGGCATCGCTGTAATCAACGCCGTGCTGCGTGAAGCAGCACGCGCCAACCGCGGATATTGGATAAGCACGGATTTTCTGTCCGACGAAAACGGTGAATTTTCGATGTATGCCGTTTTGGACGGCAAGAAGGTTAAGGCCAGAGCCGACGACGGAGTGCACTTTACAAGAAGCGGCTCGACGGCAATCGCCGAGGCCGCAGCAAAACGCATCGCTGTAAAATCGCAGGAGAATGGAGATTAAATGCCGCTTCTGCCGAGTAATGCAAAAATTTTTATCCGAAAGTTCGGACATGGTTTGGTTGAAATGAAAATAAGAAATTTTGTCGCAGTCCTTGCGGCCTGCGCCGCGATTTTTCCATGCTTCGCGGCATCTGCTGATTTGGGATACCCGCTTGACGAAGAATTCGAGGGCGTTGATTTCAAAGAGCCGATCCCGTGGAAACAGCAAGCCGAAGCCGAGCCGCTCAGGAATATAAGACCAAGCGCCGTGCGTCCCAATTCGGGAAAAATGCTTGCAAAACTGCGCGCCGGCAACGCGACTATCGCCTTTATCGGGGATTCTCATATCGCGCCCGATATTATGGCCGACGAGATGCGCCTGCGCTATCTTAAAGACGAGCGCGGTTTTGGCGGCGCATATCCCGAAATGCCGAAGTATCACCTTAATAAGCAGCTGACGCATGAGTCGCAAGGGTTTGAAAAGATTTCTTCAAGACCTGTGAACGGCGAAGACAACGGCAATTTCCCGATAGGTGGCATGATGGCAAGAGCCGAAACTCCAGGTGCCGAAATCACCATCGGCTGCCGAAACGATTTGCCGTGCCCTTCCCAGCAAGCGCTTATTATGGTTATGGGCGACGGCACCGCGATATCCGTAACCGATGCCGAAGGCAGACACAAAGTCCTAGCGCCAAAGGGCAATGGCTGGAATTTTTTTGAATTAAACACCGTAACCTTGCCTCTTAAATTCATGGCTCACAGCGCTGGAGCAACGCTAGGTGCAGTGCACTTTTCATCAAAACGCGGCGGCGGCAGCATATACTCCATGGGGCTTAACGGCGCCAAAACGGGTATGTACAAGAAATGGGACGAAGGCGCACTGAAAAAATTTTTGGCGCAGACGCATCCTGATTTTGTCATTATGGACTACGGAACCAACGACGAGGTCGATCCAAAATTCGACGCGGTTAAATACAAAGCCGAATATTCCTATCTTATCGATCTCATAAAACGCTCAAGCAAGGGAACGGAAATTATTCTGATGATCCCGCCTGCGGCCGTCGAATACGATAAGAAAGATCGCGCGAAACCTATTCCGTTCTATAAAGAAATGACTGACGTGATCAAGCGTCTCGGAAAGGAAAAGAAACTTTTTGTTTTTGACATGAAAGCCGTGATCGACAAGTCGGGGGGCAAATTGGATTGGGTTAAGAAAGGACTCTCAAGGCGCGACGTGCATCTTACTAATGACGGGTACAGGAAAGAGGCTCAGGCTTTTTCCGATGCTCTCGAGCGCCATTTGGCCGAAAAGGAGCAAGGCTTGTCAAAGCCGCGCAGATAAGGTTGCGAGTCGAGATTTTCTCAGATCTTT
>JAZQPH010000165.1:0-4404 GCA_045628385.1 Succinivibrionaceae bacterium | reverse complement strand
GCTGAGAAGAGCCCCCCGGGAATTGATGAATTATGGATGCCGAACTGCGTTTTGTTCCTGCTCTTCCAGGTAACGATACACCTCAATCTGCGATCTGATTTTTTTCGCTTTCGCCGGACGCTTGACGTATTCATTTGATTGCTCGCCGTCGATGATGCGGGCTTTTACGTTGTCGCTGAGCTGGATATTTATCAGATCGATAATGCGGCGCTTGAGGAGAGGGCAGAGTATAGGTGCGCCGACTTCAATGCGGTGATCGAGGTTTCTTGTCATCCAGTCGGCCGAGGAAATGTAAACCCTCTCGTTGCCGCTGTTATGGAAAATCATGACGCGCGGATGCTCGAGGAATCTGTCGACCACAGAAATGACGTGGATGTTTTCGCTGAGATTTTTGATGCCTGGTACGAGAGAGCACATGCCGCGGACGATCATGCGGATTTTTACGCCCGCCTGTGAAGCTAGATAAAGTCTTTCGATAAGACCTTCATCCACGAGGTTGTTGATTTTGAGCGTGATTGCTGCTTCAAGACCGTCATAGGCATTTTTTATTTCGTTGTCGATGAGGTCATATAGTCTGGATCTTGCGTTGATCGGCGAGACTAGCAGATTATGAAGAATCGGCTGAGCATAAGGAGCGTCTATGAAATCAAATACGGACTCGACTTCGTTCGTCAGATCCTCATTCTTGGTGAACAGCGCAAAATCGGTATAAATCCTCGCCGATTTTTCGTTGAAGTTGCCGGTTCCGATATGGGCATAGCGCACGAGATTGCCGCCTTCTTTGCGTGTGACCACGCATAGTTTGGAATGGATTTTGAGCGAGCGTATGCCGAAAAGAACCCTGACGCCTTCATCGGTCAGTTTCTTTGCCCATTCGATGTTGTTCGATTCGTCGAATCTTGCTTTAAGTTCAACCACCACGGTGACCTGTTTGCCGTTATGCGCGGCATCGATGAGCGATTTGATGACATGGCTGTCGCGCGCAACGCGGTAGATGTTGATTTTTACGGCTACGACCGAAGGATCGTATGATGCCTGGCGCAAAAATTCGGTGAAATACGAGAACGTGTGATACGGATAGTAAAGAAGAACGTCTCGGTCAGTAATCGCCTCGAACATTGTTTTGTGCTCGTCGAATTTTCTGCAGCGAAGCGGCGGCATCGGCTCGTGCGTCAGATCGCTGCGGCCCATGTCCGGAAATCCCAAAAAATCCTTGAAGTTGTGGTAGCGCATGCCTGCGCTCACGATGTCGTAATCGGACATGTGCAGTTTGCTGACCAAGAACTTTACCATGCCCTCAGGCATGTCTTCGTCATAGGCAAGGCGCGTCGGTATGGCCGTAAGACGCTGTTTGAGACCAACGGACATATTTTCAAGAAAAGAGCGGTTAAGTTCTTCTGACGGAATGTATTCGGCATCGCGGTTCAGTTTGACCGAATACGCGGATATGTTTTGATAGGCGCAGAAACCTCCGAAAATATCGTCAAGACCCAATCTTATGACGTCATCGAGCATCATGAAAAGTTTTGTGCCTTTTTCGTCTGTTTCGGAGCAGGGGATTTCGACGAACCTTCCTGCCCGATCCGTAGGCATTTCGATAAGGGCATAGCTTGAAACGACGCCGTTTTGCATTTCGACGGCTAGGTAGCTTGACGGATCATTGAGAAGATTGATGATATCGGTATCTTCGCTCAGCATGATTGGGCTGATATAAGGCTTGACCTTGTTCAGAAAAAATTTTGAAACCCATTCTTTTTGGGTGTCGGTCAGTTCGGTTTCGTTTCTGAAATGGATTTTTGCTTTGGCAAGTTCCTTGAGCACCGTTTTGTATGCGGTAAGGAATTTTTTGGCGAGCGAGGAACTTTTTTTCTGCACGTGCTTAAGGATGCTTGCGGCTTCATTCTTTCTGTTCTGTTCTTCGGCGATCATCACCTGACGCTTCAGATCGGCGACGCGGACTTTGTAGAACTCATCCTGATTGTTGGAATAAATGCCGAGAAAGCGAGCTCTTTCGATGAGCGGCACTTTCGGATCAAGAGCTTCTTGGAGAACGCGGTCATTGAATGCCAGCCAGCTCAGTTCTCTTGGATACCATCTGCTCTGGTTCTTTTCTTTGCTATCCTGCTGATCCATTTGTTCAATTCCTTAAGACATACTGTACGGAGATTTTATTACGGCTTGCCGCGCAGTGCGGGCACGCGCATGCAAAGTTTTTGTAAAAATGCGCCGTCTGTCATGAGAATAGATGAGATAAGAGTGTTCTGAGTTTTTCCAAATGCCGCGCCTAGCTGCAAACTCAAGTTCTCATGCATGCTCGGCTGCCGATTGCGGCAGTTTTGGGGCGATATGCCGCCCGATGTGGTAAAATTTATAGGTTTGGCGCGTCGGCATCCAAGAAGGATCGGCGCCGCATATCACATTATGAGGATTCAGTAAGATATGAACGCAGTTTCAGATAAGAATGTGCTTGTTGTCAATTGCGGCAGTTCATCCGTAAAATTCGCGATTGTCGATCCCGCAGACGGTCACGTGTATGTAAGCGGCCTTGCAGAAGCGCTCGGTCTTGAAGATGCCCGCATTTCATGGGCATTCGACGGCGAAAAGAAAACCGAAACCGAACTTGGCGCCGGCGCGGGCCACGACAAGGCAATCGAATTCATCGTTGCGACCATTCTTGCTGGACACGATGATCTTCTGGCTTCCCTTAAGGCTGTCGGTCACCGCATCGTGTCGGGCGGCGAACTTTACAGCCAGCCGACTCTCGTTGACGATTCTGTCGTTGCCGGCATCGAAAAGTGCATTCCGTTCGCGCCGCTTCACAATCCTGCGCACGTGCTCGGCATCAAGGCTGCACGCAAGGCATTCAGCTCAATTCCGCATGTCTGCATCTTCGACACGGCATTCCACCAGACCATGCCGGATTATGCATACCGCTTCGCAATCCCTGAAGAGTATTACACCGAAAACGGCATCCGCCGCTACGGTGCTCACGGCACCAGCCATTACTACGTGGCAGGCGAAGCAGCCAAGGAACTCGGGTTCGACGCAAATAATTTCAACGTCATTACTTGCCACATGGGCAACGGCGCATCCGTATCCGCAGTCAAGAACGGCAAGTGCCTTGATACCTCGATGGGTCTTACTCCGCTTGACGGCCTCATGATGGGCACTAGAAGCGGCGCCATCGACGCATCCGTCATGTTCTTTCTTTGCGATAACCTTAAGCTTACTCCTAACGAGGTCAGCGTCATTCTCAACAAGAAATCTGGTCTGCTCGGCATTTCCGGCAAGACCTCCGATTTTAGAGGCATCACCGAGGGTTATCTCGCAGGCGACAAGAAGTGCACTCTCGCTTTTGAAATGTTCTGCTACAGACTGGCCAAGTTCGTGGCTTCATACTACGTTCCTCTGGGACGCGTCGACGCCATCGTATTTACTGGCGGCATCGGCGAAAACTCTTTCCTTATGCGCAAGCGCGTTCTTGAATGGCTTGCTCCGTTCGGCGTCAAAATCGATCTTGAGAAGAACGAAAAGGCTCGCGTGTTCATGGGCGGCAGAGGCATCATTTCCGCTCCTGATTCCTCCTGCAAGGTTACCGTTATTCCTACCAACGAAGAACTGGTTATTGCGCGCCAAGCAGCGGAATTCGCCAAGTAATCAGTGCCTTGCGCAAATGCGCGCAACATGCTGATATAATCCCGGCTGTGGCCGGGATTTTCTTATAAAAAATTTTTTTCGGAGCGAGTATGGCGAAAAAGGCAGCCGCGGATGTCGTTTATGCTAGAAGCGACAGACAGTTCGTAAACGAAATAATTTTGAGCGAAGGCATGACTTATGCCGAGGCGGCGGAAAAGAGCGGCGTGTTCCGTCTTTTCCCTGAGCTTCTCGAAGCTCCGAGACTGTCTTATTCAAGTTACGGCGTTTCCAAAAAGTCTTCTGATATAGTGAATCCCGGGGATAGGGTGGAGCTGAGCGTTCCCGCCGTCGGCGGCAAAAGACGGTGACGGATGTCCTCAATCAAATAACGTTTCCGATTATTGGGCTGTATCAGCGATACTTTTCAATAAGGCACTGGTGTTCCTTTGTCTTGGAGCTGTAATTGATTCCGACCATGATGATGTCCCGGTATCGAGCGGCATAGCGTCTGAAATACTCTTGCGATTTGATCTGCGCTATCGCGTCTTCGGCGGAACAGTCATACTTAAATTCAATCAATATGAGCGGATGTGTGCGGGTTATCGGTTCGTAAACCAAGTCGACGCGGCCCTTTCCCGATTGTTCTTCGCGATGATGGCTGTAATCGTCGAGCGTCGACCATAACAGGCCCGTCATTATGCAATAAGTAAGAGATTCTTCGTCGTTGTAGTCAAGAAGCGAGACCGCAGGAGAGTTATGAATATCCTG
>JAZQPH010000164.1:0-12837 GCA_045628385.1 Succinivibrionaceae bacterium | reverse complement strand
CCTAACATATCCCCTTCGGCAGACGGCATCACCATTCCTGACCTGCAAAACTCCGACAAAGGACAAGAAAATCCTGCGATCGACAAGCAATAACCCGAACGACCTATTCTTTTTAAGGATTATCGCTGGATGATGGCTATTCCATTGAATAGCCGTGACGGAATTCCGAGTTCGATTTTTCTGAAACGCTTATCTTCTCAAGCCATGTCCTGTTCATGGTAATAGCCGCATTGTGCCGTTTTTACTTGCGCAACATTAAATGGCCATTACGAGAACTAGCATAGATCCTTCACGCCACAAACCGTTAACAGTTTGCGACCTGAGTGCAAAAAACAATGCAGTACAACATCAAAACGCAAATAAAAAGAAAACAGGCAAAATGGTGCGGGAGGAGAGACTTGAACTCTCATGCCTAAGGCGCCAGAACCTAAATCTGGTGCGTATACCAATTTCGCCACTCCCGCATTGAACTCGACTAATCTGACGAAGAGAATGGATGGGGTGAGAGATGGGGCTCGAACCCACGACAACCGGAATCACAATCCGGGACTCTACCAACTGAGCTACTCTCACCACGGAAAGAAGATGTACGATGATGGCGTGCCCTACAGGACTCGAACCTGTGACCCACTGCTTAGAAGGCAGTTGCTCTATCCAGCTGAGCCAAGGGCACTCGCTTGGTAAACGCCGTAACCCTTACCGTTCAACGCTGAGTATAGTAATGTTTCGAATCATCTTAGTCAACCGATTTTTTTCCTAATATCGCCATCTCGGTTTCATCCGCTCAAATTTCGGGCTAAATGATCATCATGAAGCATTAAGAGCATGCACAAAAAGAAAGCGCCGCAGATAATTTCTAAGCGACGCCAATCATTAGAGGTTTTACTGACTTTTAGGTTGCGCTGTTAGTAGTCGCCCTCATAAGCAGGATCAGTTTCGTATTGCTGGTTTTCGCCTGCAACAACATACGGGCATTTAACTTCGTCGATGACGGCAGGATCCACGCCTGTTGCTTTGGAGTAGCCGTCTCTTGCCACGATGACTTCGACGATCGCGCCAGGCTTGATTGAATCATGCTTAGGAACATTGACTACGTATACTTCGCCGTTTTCGCAGGATTTTACGGTTACCGCATATCCGTCTACTCTGTCGGCAGAGTTTGCGATGGCATTGCCGATAAGTCCGCCTGCAACAGCGCCGACGCCTGCTCCTATCAATGCGCCGCCTGTTGAACCGCTGCCTCGTTTTTCCCAGCCATGGTATCTTGAATAAGACCAGCCGCGATCATGGTGGCTGCTGTTGTATCCCAACAAACCGCCGCCGATGGCACCCAAAATAGCGCCTGTTGTTGAGGCCGCGCGGTTATTGACTCGATCTTGTCTGATGGTCGTCGGCTTGACGGCAAGCACTTTGCCAAAATATACGGAAGCAGAAGAACCGGACTCTTCAACGCGATCCGTACCGTCGTACAGTCCTGTGCAGCCGGTAGCCATCAATGAAGACACCACTGCCAAAACTGCCGCAGACTTTTTCATATCTCAAGTTCCTTATAAATCGAACATACACTCCTAGTCTTCCCAGACACCGAACAGGTGAACCGCTAGAAAGGCCTTTTTCAATAATATAGCATAAAAGAACCATTCAAATTTTGCTTTCTCAGCTCTAAGCATTATCAAGACAAAGACACTGATGCATTGCCCTGTCGCATGACATATGTGCATAATCAAATTCGCAAACGCAGCGGACAATGCCCAAACAAATCAACAACAATTAAAAATTAATATCAGATTTGAAAAATGAACATAAAGAAAAGGTGGTCGGTGATGTAGGATTTGAACCTACGACAGCCTGGTCCCAAACCAGGTGCGCTACCGGGCTGCGCTAATCACCGATCGAATTTACGAGCATGATTATAGAATTTTCTTGTAAAGCGTCAACTGTTTTATGAAAGAATTTTTTTATTAGCCGACAAATTAGCCACATACGGCGAACAAATAGCCGATTTGTCCCCAATTTATTCCAGTGAGACCGCTCCTGGCTTAGCCTTGACACATCGCTAAAATTGAAAAGAACAGCCGCGGGGCATATAATCGCATCCAATGCGATGCGCTCTGCATCTACTTATATACAAATGCGCGGCAGCCTTAACTGGCTTACCGAAAATGCCCTGCTGCCGCCCACATCGACAATATGGCTGCCATAGGCAGCGCGGCACTCATACAGGAATTCCGAGATGGCCAGAAAAATACTTCTTACCGACTGCCCGGACAGCAAGGGTCTCATCGCGGCCGTTACCGGCATCTGCACGAACTCAGGACTCAACATCGTCAAAAACTCTGAATTCGTATCGCACAGCGTTTCTAAATTCTTCATGCGCACCGTGCTCGAAGGAGATTTTGATGCCGACTTTACTGACAAAATAAAATCGGCTCTTCCCGATGGCGCAAACGTTCGCCTGCTCGACAGCGGGAAAAAACGCCTTGTCGTCATGGTCACGAAGGAACGCCACTGCATCGGCGATCTGCTTCTTCGCCATTACGCTAACCAAGGCGATCTCGAAATCGCCGCAGTCATCGGCAATTATGACGATCTTCGCGATTTAACCGAAAGATTCAATGTTCCTTTCCATTGCGTAAGCCACGAAGGCAAAACACGCGAAGAACACTGCCGCGAGATTATGAAAGTAATCGACAGCTATGCGCCCGACTACATCGTTCTTGCCAAGTACATGCGAATTCTTACTCCTGAATTCATCAACGCTTACCCGTGCAGAATCATCAACATCCACCACTCGTTCCTTCCTGCATTCATCGGCGCCAAGCCATATGAGCAGGCATTCAACCGCGGCGTAAAAATCATCGGCGCGACCGCACACTTTGTCACGGAACATCTCGACGAAGGTCCTATTATCGAACAGGACGTGACGAAAGTTGACCACAACTACTCAGCGGCCGACATGGCGACGGCAGGACGAGATATAGAAAGACTCGTTCTCGGACATGCGCTAAATTACGTTCTCGAAGACCGTGTATTCATCCACGGCAACAAAACTGTCGTGTTCAGGGCATAAATCCCAATTCAAAATGCCGGGCATTGCCCGGCATTTCTTTTTATGCGGCAAAGTTTTCAAACAATATCTTCTTGATGCGGATACGCCAAACATGTACGGAGATTCTGCCCCAGTCTCATATCGCTCATACGGCTGTCTGCCCCGCCCCGCTCTGACAACAACATGAACCAAGCCTAATCATCTTGCATTGACACGTCAGAAAATTCAAAAAATTTTATTTACCTATTGATATAGTAGGTAATTAGTTATATCCTATAAACATACTAATCCGATAGGCAATAGAAAATTAGCGAGAAAATCATGAAACCCAAATATATCGGCCAGACGGCATTTGCTCGAATGTGTTGCTGATACAGAGCTGCGCAGACACGCGATTTGCGCAGCGAACAGCTTCAGTCAAACCGAAAAAATAAAGGCTTCATCCATGGCAAATTTGAAATTGATCCCTAACAAAACCGAATACATCGCTGAGCATCTTCCGCCAATCAGCGGATCGATAAACGCCGAGAATGCCTGCTGCGGCAATGTTGCCGAGCATTCTCCCATGCGATACCGGGAAGCGAAGGCCAACACGTTAATCGCCTGAACGTTTCTGCGCATCCCGGAAATTTCAATCAATTACAGCATTCAAAAGTTAGGAGCATTGTCCGTTGAGCGGACAGTGCCGGGGGAATAACGTCATGTCAAAAATACAGAAGAGCATCTTGGATTTGGTGGGGCATACCCCGCTTATCGAAATTCCGCGATACAGCAAAGCAGCCAGCATCGAAGGGGTGAAGCTCTTGGCCAAAGTCGAATACTTCAATCCAACGGGATCGTCCAAAGATCGCGTGGCGCTTGCGATGATCGAAGACGCCGAACAAAAAGGACTTCTGAAACCTGGATCAACCGTCATCGAACCGACAAGCGGCAACACTGGAATAGGCCTTGCTGCTGTCGCTTCCGTCAAGGGGTACAAAACAATCATAACGCTTCCCGAAACCATGAGCCTCGAACGCCGCGCGCTGCTTAAGGCATACGGCGCCGATCTTGTGCTGACGGACGGATCAAAGGGCATGAAAGGAGCCATCGAAATCGCAGAAAAACTCCAAAAGGAAATCCCGGATGCGGTCATCCTCGGACAGTTCATCAACGAAGCCAACCCGACAGTTCACAGAAACACCACGGGACCCGAAATCTACGAACAGACGGACGGAAAAGTCGATGCCGTCGTAGCCGGCGTGGGAACAGGCGGAACCGTATCGGGCGTCGGCGAGTATTTAAAGTCCAAGAACCCGAATATCAAAATCATTGCCGTCGAGCCTGCATCAAGTCCGGTTCTTACCAAGGGAGTCGCAGGGAGCCACAAAATCCAGGGCATAGGAGCAAATTTTGTTCCTAAGACGCTGAACACGGGAATTTACGACGAAGTCATAGCCATCGAAAACGCAGAAGCATTCGAGGAAGGCAAACGTTTTGCCAAAACGGAAGGCGCGCTGGTCGGCATATCTTCGGGAGCCGCGCTGAAAGCCGCGGCATTGATTGCCTCCCGCAAGGAATACCAAGGAAAAAACATCGTAGTCATTTTGCCCGACTCCGGAGACAGATACCTGTCGACAGAACTGTTCTCAGCAGTCTGACACAGTAATAACTAAAAAATTTTTTTTCTAATCATCAGCGATCGGATCGACGCGCCAAACCTGCGCAAAACACTGCAGGCCGCGGGAGCAATGTCCGAATCGCAGAATAAAGAGAAGGATATTACACATGACTTGCCAATTTACTTGTTCAAAATGCAGCACCGCAGCCTGCCGCAGCGCCAATCAGGACAAATACCCAAAATTCTGCCTGACGGCCAATGCCGACGCGGAGCTGGTTGAGGAAACAGTCAATATTTACAAAAACGACGAAGAACAGGGAAACATTGCACGCGTCTCCGCAGGAATCGAAGGAGAGTTCTACGGCAGACTGACGAGAGTCGAGGAAACCATTGAGTTCATAAAAAGAATGGGCTTCAAAAAGGTAGGCATCGCAACCTGCGTAGGACTTTTGAACGAGACAAAAATTTTTTCCAAGATTCTGGAAGCCAAAGGAATCGAGACTTATGTCGTCGGATGCAAAACAGGCGCCGTCGACAAAACTGAAATCGGCGTGCCGAACGAGCTAAAGCTCAATAAAGGCTGCGGCCACGAATCGCTTTGCAACCCGATCCTTCAGGCCAAAATTCTTGAAAAAGAACGGACCGACTTCAACATCGTCATCGGTCTTTGCGTCGGTCACGACACGCTGTTCCTAAGACATTCTGCCGCTCCGACAACCGTGCTGATCGTAAAAGACAGAGTATTGGGACATAACCCTGTGCAGGCGCTTTATACGGCAAACACCATTTACTCAAGGTTCAAGGCCGAACTTAACGTAAAGTAAAGTTATGACAAATCGGCAAAAAATGCCAACAGGGCTCCTAAATTCAGCCCTCAGAAATTTGCCGAAACCGGAAACAAAAATTATGAAATCACTGATACCGCACCTTCCGCTGCTGTCTGCGCTCCTGACGGCCGCGTTCGCTGCCTTCGTGCCCGACTCCGTCCTGCACCCTGTCACGGATCATGCTTATTTTCTCTGGCTGTGCCTGATAGCGGGATTTGCTTTTGAAACGATCTTCTTTCTCGGCAGCAAAAAGATTAAAGAAAAACTTCTCCGCGATGCATATTTTTATGCGGGATTGTTTCAGCTTCTTAATCTCATCAACATTCTGACCGTAAAAACGGCCTGGCTGCCCGTTCTTTATTTTCCTTCGATAGACAGGATATTGGACGTATTAATCTCCGACAGTCTGTTTTTGGGCAAATGCCTTGCCTATACGCTCAGAATTCAGCTCCTCGGATGGATATGCGGATGCTTTGCGGGCATAGCGACTGGCATCGCGCTCGGATTCAGCAAGCGCACGCGCTACTGGGTTCAGCCTCTTGTCAGGTTCTTGGGACCTATTCCTCCGACAGCCTGGATTCCGATCGTGCTCGTGGCGTTTCCGTCGGTCATTGCGGCAAGCAGTTTTTTGATTGCGCTCGCCGTCTGGTTCCCGACAACGGTGCTGACCTCAAACGGCATAGCTAACATCAAAAACTCCTATTTTGAAGTTGCGTCCACCCTCGGCTCGGGAAAATACTATTCGGTATTCAAAGTCGGCATTCCGGCCGCGATGCCTTTCATGTTCATCGGAATCTTTAACGGCACCTGCTCTTCGTTCATCACCCTCGTTACGGCGGAAATGCTCGGAGCCAAATACGGCCTGGGCTGGTACATCAATTGGCAAAAAGAAATGATGTCATACGCGAACGTGTATGCGGGGCTCATAGTTATGTCGCTTGTTTGCTACATCGTCATAACAGCATTGTTCAAAATCAGAGACCACGTTCTCGTATGGCAGAAGGGCGTAATCAAATGGTAGGAAGCATAAAAATCAGCAATGTCGGCAAGCAGTTCACCAATAAATCAGGCGAAATCGTGACAGCGCTGCATGACATAAATCTGAACATCGAACCGGGTTCCTTCGTATCGCTCATAGGCCCGTCGGGATGCGGAAAATCAACGCTTCTCAGACTTATTGCGGGGCTTATAACGGCCGATGCGGGAAGCGTGGAACTGGACGGCCAAAAAGTCACGGCTCCGGGCTTCGAAAGAGGATTCATGTTCCAGGAGCACAATCTTTTTCCGTGGCTTTCGATATACGACAACGTCGCATTCGGACTCAAGGCCAGAAAGATTTTTAAGGACGAAAAAAAGCGCGTCGACGAATATATCGAGCTCGTGGGACTCAAAGGGTTTGAAAAATATTATCCGCACCAGCTCTCGGGCGGCATGTGCCAAAGAGCTTCGCTTGCCAGATCGCTTGTCGGTCACCCTGCCATATTGCTCCTTGACGAGCCGCTCGGAGCTCTCGACGCATTCACGCGAATGAACATCCAGGATGAAATCCTGAGGATTCAGAGCGAAAAGAACATGACCATGATCATGGTTACCCATGACGTCGACGAGGCAGTCTACCTCTCGAACGAAATCGTCGTCATGACGCCAAGGCCCGGTCGCATCACGTCAAAAATCGAAATTTCGATGAGCAGGCCGAGAGACAGAACTTGCGAAGAATTTTTGAAGTACCACAGCGAAATTCTGCAGCGCCTCGATTTCGGCGGCAAACAGAAGCAGCCTGAATACATGATTTAACCCAAATAGGAATGGAGAAGTATATGAAAAAACATAATATATTTACGATCTTCAAGATACTGTTCGTATCTTTATTCATCGCCGCCTGCGGCGAAAGCGCATCGGACGGCAAACAGCATCTGAGAATCGCTTATTCGCCGTCTCTTTGCCAGGCGCCGCTTCATGTAGCCATCGAGCTTGGATTCTTTGAAGAGGAAGGCATTGTTCCAGAAACCGTGCAGGTCGATGCCGCGCATGTGCAGGAAGCCATCGGCGCAAACCAGGTGGACGTCGGTTTTGGTCTGATCGGCAAATTCCTCCAGCCGCTTGAAAACGGCCTGCCGATTTATTTCACCGCGGGCGTGCACACTGGATGCATCAAAATTTTTGCGCTTGAGTCGAGCGGCATCAAGACCGTCAAAGATCTCAAAGGCAAAAAGATCGGCGTTCCGGGCCTTGCGGGCGCCGAAGCGCTCATCGCAAAACGCGCGCTTTTCTTAAACGGCATCAAGGTCGATCCGAAAGAAGCCGAATTCGAACTCGTCGTATTCTCGAGAAACGATTTGGGACAGGCGCTTCAAAACGGCCTTATCGATGCCATCTCGGTAGGAGATCCTGCCGCCGCCCAGATGATCGAAGAATATCACGCAACGGTGATCGTAGACTCCGCCAAGAGTCCAGAGTTCGTAAACGAATACTGCTGCGCGGCATTCATCGCCAAACTTCTGGCCGAAAAGAATCCGGAACTTGCCGCGGCATACACAAGAGCCATTCTGAAAGCGTCCGCATGGGTTGCAAGCCACCCTCGCGAAGCAGCCGAAATCCAGCTCAAACACAAATATGTTTCCGGCAATGTCGACTTCAATACCGAGATTCTGAAATCTTACAACTATGTGCCTTCCGTCAAAGGCGGATATGACGCAATCGAACTCAGCGCCAAGCAGCTTGTCGACATCGGCATCCTGAAACCTACGACCGATCCAAAGGAATTTGCCAAGAGAAGCTACAAGTTCTTTGACGGCGTGAAAGACTCTTATACGATTGAAGAATCCCAACCGCCCCGCCCTGCTAAATAATTGACGGGAGCTTATAGAGGGGTACCTGAGATAAAATCGAAAAAAAATGAGGCTTCTGCACAGAAGCCTCATTTTTTATTCAGACTGCGACTTTAAAGAAAAGTATCAAGAACTCTGCGAATCTTAAAAGTCGCGTGCCGTTCACGACTCAGATATGATTATTGCGAAGTTTCCTCTTTGATTTTTGCAAGAAGTATTCTATATTCTGATTATCGAAAATCATCACAAAATCCATCTTTTCATTGTCTGTCACTTTGCTTCCGATATGAGTTTCCATGAACTGAAAGTATCCGTCCGAACCCAGGTTTTCAATAAAAAGGCTGACAGAATCAGCTATTTTTACCAAACATCTGCAAGCATGCTTGTAATATTCTTTAAGGATTTCCTTAGTAGGTTCTTGTCCGTCCAGCTGCTTGCTGAATAAACAAGAAACTTGTTCATTGGTGAACGGGTCGAATGCCATAAGAATAGCCTTTTCCAGTCTTTCGTTGTCTTCGTTTCTAAACTGGCTGGTATCCGTCGTAGCTCCCGTATATTTGTCTTGGATGGAAAAAAGAGCCAAAGCAACGGCTTCGCGCATTCTTCTGCTATTTGATGACGGAAATTTGCGATGGATTTTCAAAGCATTGCCTTCAATAACGTATAGCAGCTGAATAATGTGAGCCGGCTCCTCTCTCTTTAACATGCCAAATTCTTTTTTCATGCGAGAAAAAATTTTTTCAAATTGATAAGGTTGCATTTAAATATCCTATAAAACGTTCTGCAAACAGTTTGCGCAAATCATCTCACAAACAAAAACTCCAAGATTTCCTGTGATCTTTAAAGATAAATTACCAAGAACTCTTCGAATCTTTAGGCTCGTGCGCAGTTCACAAACCTAACTGCTTAATCCTGGAGGAGATAGGATTAGAAAGATCTTCTCCCAGATATGTGCTAAAAAATACATCAAGAGAAAGCCATTTCAAATTCTCGTCAACTCCTGCTTCGCCGCCCTCCCATCCTGAATCGATGGAAGTTTCTGCCGAAACTTCGATAACGGCGCAGGAGCTCGCTCCGCCGTTTTTTATCGCATTGGCGCCTTTTGCCCAAATCATAGCCGTCAGCTCGTCGTCGAGATCGGCAAACGAATCAACCAGCATAAAAAGAATTTTTGAACCGTTCCTATGCAGGGCAAAATCAAAACCGCTGACTCCCCTGCCCCAGCCGTCGATATTCAGAAGGCCAAGAACGGCACGCACGAACGCAAACCTCTCGCGCTGGCAAAAAAGCGCATCTCCCAAGGAAAATCCCTTGGCCATGGCATCAGACAGCTTGATGTTTGCATCCAAATCGTCTTTTTTCGCAGCGTCTGCAAATCGCCTCCCTGCATTCCGAGCCGCCTCGTCAAAAAGGCTCAGATCAACATATTTTTGTAAATTCTCTGATGCCATATGATTCTCCGCAATTTCAACTATTTTGCGACGATTATACCGCCCCATCGCGGATCAAATTCATCGTACCCGCAGATTGTCCTCACATAAGATTTCGGCAAACAATATCCTAGGCGTTTTCAAAACCCTCATAAAGCACAAACAATTAGTCATGGTGAGTCACATATATGAATGGATTAAGCACTCGTCGCAATCGCCTATATTTATAATCCATCTATTGGTCATCAGAGGCTATATATGAAATCTTTAAAATCCAAACTTATGCAGGCGATGCTCATACCGCTTGCGATCGTGGCAATCATACCGATTGTCTGCATTATCATATCGTCAGTACAAAACACCTCGATATCCACTTATCAATCTATTTCGGCCGTTCTTCAGTCGACCACCGACAATATGGACAACTGGCTTAAACAAAAAAAATTGGCCGTCGAGCAATTTTCCCTCCTAGGACCGGACAATCTGCATAACCGCGAACTTCACCATACCGTGGCCAAAACAGGCGATCTTTTCGATATCTACTTTGCAGATGACGATCGCAACATGTATGCCCACACACGATCGCTAGAAGAATGGCGCGCCAATAACTACGACCCGACAACACGCGGTTGGTATCAGTCTGCAATCGCAAACAGAGGCAAAACAGTAACAACTGCTCCGTATCCCGACGCCATTCTCAAAGTAATGATGATCACCATCTCAAGAGACGTTCCTGGCACCAAAGGCGGAGTAATCGGCGCAGACATATCCATCGATACGATTAACAAAATAGCAGAAAGCATCAAAGTGCCACTCGGCGGAACCGCATATCTTGTGTACGACGACGACAACAAAATCATGACCGCCACCAGGAATGCATCTTCTCTGTTCGAAAAACCTCTCGACACCGTCGACAAAGCACTTACCCGCGACGTTATTGCCCAGGCAACGTCAAATACCAAAAACTTTACCGAAGTTTCTCTCAACGGCGGAACAGCCTTCGTTATGGCAAAGCAACTTGAAAATGCCCCATGCAGACTGGTAATGGTATTTGACAAATCAACGTTCTACAGCGGTATGTATGGCACAATTACTGTCATCGTTCTACTGACGATCGCAGTCGCGCTTATAGCCGCATTCATTTCGAGCAAATATGCCAATAACGGCATTGTCGAGCCAGTGCATGCCATCGCATCAGCGCTTCGCCGCTGCGCTGAGAACGAAAATGCCGAAAAAATCGAAGTAAAGAGCGATGATGAAATCGGAGAACTTTGCGAAAACTATAACAAGTTCATCGACAATCAGCAAAACCTGTTCAATGAAATCAACGGGTATATGGACGCAACTGCATCCGATACCATCGACAGTAACGAAATAATCAGCGCCAATATCAATACTCAGCAGCAAAACCTTGATACTGTGATGAATACCCTCAGCAATATCATATCGGTGGTTCAAGAGGTAAACGTCCATACAGGAAATGCCGTTGACGGGCTTACTGCGATTCAAGAGGATTCTGAACGCAGCCATTCGACGGTAAAATGCGCTCATGAATCCATTGGCGAACTTGCATCCAATATTACCGATACACAGACCGCAATCAATAAAGTATCTGAATATGCCAACAACATCTCGTCTGTCATCGAAACTATTCAGAATGTCGCAGAGCAGACCAATCTGCTCGCGCTGAATGCTGCAATCGAATCGGCTCGCGCTGGCGAACACGGCCGCGGCTTTGCGGTCGTCGCAGACGAAGTTCGCAGTTTGTCCATAAAAACCGGTGAATCCACCCGCGAAATTCAGCAGACCATTCAGACGCTTCAGAGCAACGTAAAAGAAACCGTGGTGTTCATGCAAAAGAGCAAGGAAAGCTGCGATACGAGCATCACCCATGTGAAAGCGATTGCCGAAGCGATAGAAAAAATCGCTGCAACGGCGGGTGCCATTTCAGGCCTCAAAGAAACCATTGCCGAGGCTACAACACAGGAATCGACAATCATCGACGAAGCCAACGCGCAGATCGCATCCATCAGCGATACGATTAACGAACTCGTTGAAGTTGTATCCGCGATTTCTAAGCGTTCACAGATGATGATCGAAAAATCCAAGGAACTGAACGCGCGCATCAATTACAAAGAAGATTCCAAAACGCATAATTCATAAACGCTCGTTTGTGACGCCCCGCTTCTGGGGCGTTTTTTTATGACCAAAAGCAAAAATATCAGAAAACATGCAGTTCGGCAGCCGAACAGCTATACTCAAAACCATTGCGTGTCTTGGTTTAAAAAAGCAAAACCCGCGAAGACTTCAAGAACTTTCCCTCTCATATCAGAATATGTAAGACTAATCGGTTATTATCGTTGAACGCATATGTAAAGCATTCTTGATACTGTAAGTTTCTGGCACCGACAAAACGGAGTCTCGCATGGGCACGGAACTATTCTCGCAAAATTTAATTTCAACGCTCGCTTCTCAGAACGGCTTTGCCGAAGTTCGCGATTCAGGAGAATTTTTGGCAAAAATTGAAGCAAACAGTCTTTCAGCATCAAGAGAACTTGTCTTATTCGATATTCTTGTCCCGCCATCAACAAAATTTTACGCCGAAGGCTTTCAGATGCTTTCCCAAACCGAAGGCACTCTCGATAACCCGGTATCCATCGGCAGGTGTCCCGATGACAGAATGCCGTATGAGCGCAATCCCGCTCAGGACTTCAGAACTTTTTATAACTTCATAGTTCTTGAGCTAAGGTCGAGATGGGTACTTCTGGGCTTTACGTCTTGCTTTCGTTTTACGGGAATAATCAGATCCTATCCTGACGGCAGAATCAAAATATCCCAGGATTTTGAAAACGCTGCCCCGAACACTGACGGATTTTATAAAACCGAAAAATTTTGCATCCTGGAATCGCTGACCAAGCAGAGCGTCCTCAAAAAATTTTCCGAACTTATTTGCAAAAATCATCCGCCGAAAAAAATCAAAAATGCACCGATCGGCTGGTGTTCGTGGTATCGGTACTACGCAGGCATAAGCACCGATCTCATTATGAAAAATCTCCGTGAAATGAGAAAAAATCCTGCCCTGTCGTTTGTTCAGATAGATGAC
>JAZQPH010000163.1:0-3937 GCA_045628385.1 Succinivibrionaceae bacterium | reverse complement strand
CTCTTCGGCGACGACGGCACTCAGTCTTCTGATTTTTCTTTGTTTGCCGATGACGTACCGAGAGCGGAGCGTAATGAGGATGCTAAAGGCCAGTCTTCTTGCACTGCATCCTGCGATGCAGACAGGGAATTGTCGCTTGGCGAAAGAATTTTCCGCAGGTGGACGAATCATGTAAAGAGCCTGCCTGATGATAGCAAATTCGATCCCGAAATGATGCGTTTCTTCGGCGATGAAATAATTGCTCTAGCCGAAAGATCTTCCTTTAGAGAAAAATTTTCTGAACTCGGAACTGAAGAAGCTCGTCTGGGCGGACTGTCAGTACAGGAATCGGAGTTTATCGTTTCGCAAGTCAAATTCCTGATTTCGGATTTCGTCGTCTCGCTGGGCGGCAGAGTAAATTCATCGCGCCAGGTGGGATTTTCAAACGGTTATCCGCTTTTGGACGAGGTAAAGCCTGCTGAACCTTGGAAAGCGCTCAGCAACGAATGGTTTAAAACGTTTGTTCAGGAGGCAGTCTCGAATGCAGCAAGCGGAGGGCTTTCGCTGCCGATTGCTGAATCAGAAAGAATGAACTCGATCATATCAGGGATAAAAGACATAAGAGCATGAGCGCAGATCAATAAAAAGCAGGCTGACGTATTCGGAATCAGCCTGATATAGCCAAATTTTTGTTTTGTGCCCGTTATTTAATTTGTTTTGAAACTACGTTGCATACTTTTTGGCAGAAACATACGCCATCGAGATATATGCGTTTGTTATGTCAGAATTCGACAAAAATATTTCAGCGTAATTTTGCAGCAAATCTGTCATTTGATATATTAATTTCTTTCATCAACTGATCCCGTCGCCTATTGTGTTTACATAGCAAATGTGCTGTTCGGCCATTTCAACTTTTCGATCAGAATTGCGCTGTTCATTTCATGTTGTACTTGAGCTGAATATAGCCCGATGGCCGATAACTGCCTAATTGCGCATCCGCTCTTTGAAGCATTTCTTTATAGCTTACGTACGGAATTTTGTAGACATGCTTGTTCGTTTTCACGAAAAAGGCGCCTTTTGCATAAGCAATCAGCGGATCCAGTTTGGCGATGCATGAGAAGTTATGATCCAAGAGATAGGTGGCGCCGTAATCATTTAGAGCGTACATATCGAGATCTTTGATGTATACGACTGACAGAACTGCGTTAGGGCGAAGCATCATGAACGCGCGGATCAGCATTTTTTCTTGTTCTGCCGAAAGTTGAATATCATAATCGGATATTGACTGATTTCTTGCAAATGACGAAATGTCAACGTTCGCAAGCCCTTCTCCCTTGGTAAATTCATTGTCGCCGGCTATAAGCTTTTCAGGATTAATTTTATTTTCAAGCTCGAATTCGGCAATGTAGTTTGATTTGGCGAAGAGATAATAAAGTTTTCCCCCGGCGCTTATCGCTTTGAGTACTTTGTCTTTGGGTACCGATGACAAAAGATTTATTGACATGTCGATGCCGATAGGAGCATTTTCCCCGAGAAAATGGAGGTGTCCGTCGTAATCGGCAATAAGAAGCTTGTCCGACAGTTGCAGGTTGCCGATGACAACTCCTGAATTTTCCAGTTTGGCGGTTATGGAGTTTTTGGCAGGATCGATAGCAACGGCGCTGCTTCTTCCCGTTACGAGCAGACTGCCGCGGAATAGGTCGACGTGTCTTGCGGCAAGAATCGGCAATTCCAGGTAGCTTGCGGTATCTGAATCTTTGAGATCCAGCGTATACAGCATGCTTCTGCTGCGACTGAAATTTTCGATGGTCCCGGCATTTGGCCTTTTGGCAATGTATGCCTTTTGTCCGTCTGTCGTAACACTCAGGTGTCCTGGTATATTCAACTTTTTAGACAAAATTATTTTTCCATTTAGCGCGTCGAGAGCGATCAGACATGCTTCTCCAGTCGATTTGGTCATAATGACGGCGAGGTACTGCCCGTTCTCGGAATATCCGTAGTCGTATTCTGAATATCTTTGTATATCAATTCCAAGTTCTGACAAATCAATTGAATATGAAATATCCTCGCCTCTGACGCCGTAAATGGCATTTGCAGTTATCACCGCGGCAATCTGATCGGGACGGCCGTTTGCCGCATCGCTCGGAGTGAGAATATAGCCTGGCGACGAAAAAATTTTCTTTTCGTTTCCTATGTTCAGATCCGCGGAATAAACGGACGAACCGTCGGAGAACAAAATATGCGATTTGCCGCTGAAACCGTAGTATGGAAGATCATTGTTTGCGCCGGAGAGATTGATATATCTTCCTACAGCAGGGTCGTCGGTCGAATATATCGGGTGCGGCAGATAATGTGAACTTTTGGTATCTTGGGAATCGAAAACCGTTATGTCCCCGTTCGTGCCGCTTAGAGCAATAAATCTTCCGTCGGGCGACACGTCAAATTCGCGCACGATGTCATCGATCTCGTATGCCCGACTTCCTGCGTATTTAGCATTGAGCGAGTATGGCTGCAGCGTTTCCTGAAGTTTTTTGTAACTTTCGGCATTTGCATAGCCGTTTTCGTCTAGAACGCTTCTTACGGCATACATTGCGTCCATGCGCCTTCCGCGCCCGAGAAGCTCATCAGCGGCATTTGCCATGGAGCCGGCGTATTTTTCTTTTATTTCGGCATTTTGAGTACTGATCTTGGCAAGCAAAAATAAGCATACGACCAGGAACAGCATAAGAAATGAACAGATCCAAGAGGCAACGGCGATGCGCTGTTTGAGCATCTGCTCCCGGTTGCGCTGCCTGACCTCGTCGTAATTTAGACCAAACATTGCCGCCGCAAGTTTCATTACCGCGGTGTCCATGGCTTTTAACCGTTCTTTGTCGTTTGTGCCGCGAATGTCGGCCGCAAGAGGTTCCAGCGGTTTTCGCTTTATGACCTCATTTCCCGAAGCATCAGTCGTTGCGATATTTTCGTATGTAAGGATTTCGGGAAACGATTCAGAAGGCTCTCCTTCGGCCAAAACAAGCAATATTTTTTTTCTGCCGTGCATGCGCAAAAAAGTTTCAATTTCTTTTTGGCACCAAAGCGAATCTTTGAGGCGCGGAGTGCAGATAACAATCAAAAATTTGCTGGAAGCGAGGGCTTTTTCGATCGGATCGGAAAGATTTGAAGCAAGAGGCAGTTCGTCTTCGTCGCGGAACACTCGGTGGATCTTTCCGTCGGACTCGGGAAAGTGCTGCAGCAAATTTTTGGGCAGACGGAATCTTTCGAGTTTGCGGTGCAGGTTGGCTGCTGCGAACTGATCAAGCGGGCAATGTCTGTAACTGATAAAAGCGTCGTACTGTAAATCCTTCATGCATAATTCCCATATGAGTTTTGCATAGTTGACGTGCGTTGATGTCGACCTAATATTTATTGCGTTCTGGCAAATTTTGTCTAACAGTTTGCGGTTAAACTGCATGAACTAATAGAGTCAAAGTATAAGGTCTAAAATCCAATTTGGACCTTATTGTAATTCCAGAGGTGTGAACTGTACCCCTTGTCAAGGACATTTAAAATTTTAGTTACCCTTGATTTTGGACAGCTAAAATTCAGTAACCCCGTTCTATAAATTCCGTCTAATCAAACCATGAAAGAATATTTCTTAATCTTTGCACATTGGAAGCCTCTTTTAGGGTGTTTTTGATAATCAACCTGAATATTGTGCGCCAATTCTGCGTTGATGCTGCCTCTTTGCGCACAATTTTATAGTTGTCTCTCTATTGAAGTAAAATATATATCAGAAGCGTATGTTTACAATTTACTGCGCCGACCTTAGGCTAACTTGCCGCACCGACCGAGAACGGGGCGAAATATTAATCCAAGGATCAATAGCAAATGTCAGAACAGCAAAATAATACAAACCCCGGAAAATTATTTGATGCCCGAATCCGCGGCTGGAAAGAAAAACTTTTTGATCTGAGCG
>JAZQPH010000162.1:0-1658 GCA_045628385.1 Succinivibrionaceae bacterium | reverse complement strand
GGTGAGATAAGCGATATAAGATGGCTTCGGTGCGGATTTCGCATCGGAACGGTTTTGACTTGTCCCGCGGTCGCGGGATTCGGCGATTCGGCGGAAAATGGAATTACTGATATTCGGCATTTCTTTGCTTACGGGATGGGTAATCCTGTTCCTGATTGCCGTAGTCGTAATGCGATTTGCCAGATTTTTCGTCAAGATCTGGAGTTCATTAATTGTACTTTGGGCGTCTGCCGCGCTGATTCTCAGCACATATCTGTTTTTTTGCTGGATTGCAGGCGACGGTTCGGCTTTATGGACCAAGATCGGCGCGGCAGTACTGGCAGTCCCTTTGCTTTTGATTTTCGGCGTCTGGGGCTTATTCAGGATATGGATAAGCGGCTATTCGGCGTTTGACTTTTTCGACGAGCTGATCGCTTTTGGCAGGAAAAAGACAAAAGAAGCCGCGGCCGACCCCTATGCCGAATCGCGCAGAGGTTTTTTTTCGCAAACCGCTTTTTTTAGATCCTTGGGCGGGAAAAGTCATAAAAATAAACGCGGCGCCAATGATTCTGCTTCATGGAGTTCATACAGTTTTGGCACGTCAGGTTGGGAATCAGGCATGAATAAAGATGCCAAAGCCCGTGGCAACCGCAAATCATCCAATGATTCTTCGGAACAATACTCGAAACGGCAAGATGGGAATGGCGACTCTCGTAGTCATCAGAGTATTGCTCTTGAAATGGGCGTTTTGAAGGCTGCCCAGGCGTATGCCGTGCTAGGCATTTCGCAGAACGCCTCGGATGAAGAAGCCAAGAACGCCTATTTGCAGCTTATGAAGTTCTGCCATCCCGACATGACCCGCAATCTTCCCGACAAGCAGCAGCAGACGGCAATCGCCTGGTCGCAGCGCATAAACGACGCATGGGACACGGTTCGCAAACTGCGGGGCATCTGAAGCATGACGCGCAATAACGCGTCTGACATCGATAATGGCCGATTTTCTCTTAATTGATCGATTAGCCTGGCATTTGGTAAAATTGCGGATTATTTTGGCTAAAGAATCATAAAAATGCCGCTGAGCGGCAAGGACAAAATGGCAAAACACATCATTGTATGGCTTCTCATCGGCATCCTTATAATGGGACTCGTGCAGGCTGTCAGCAACTCTGAAATGCAGGGCGCGCAGATCGACTACACCACATTCATTAAGAAAGTCGAATCCGGAGAAATTCAATCCGTCACGATCAAAGAAGGACGCGGAGTAACTGGCAAAACCAAATCTGGTTCGCCATTTAATACTGTCATCCCTGTCTATGACGAAAATCTCCTTGAGATATTGAGAAAGAACGACGTAGCCGCAACAGGCGAATTCGAAGAGCCTTCGGGAATTTTTAGCAGCATATTGATATCTTGGTTTCCGGTGATTCTTCTCATCGGCGTCTGGATTTACTTTATGCGCCAGATGGGCAGCGGCGGCGGGAAGGCGAGCGCTTTCGGAAAGAGCAAGGCAAGAATGCTCAGCCCTGACGAAATAAATACTAGTTTTGCTGATGTTGCGGGATGCGACGAGGCAAAAGAAGAAGTCGCCGAAGTCGTTGATTTTCTGAAGGATGCCGATAAATATCGCAAACTCGGCGGCAAGATTCCGAAGGGCATTCTGATGGTCGGACCTCCGGGCA
>JAZQPH010000161.1:0-3179 GCA_045628385.1 Succinivibrionaceae bacterium | reverse complement strand
GGCATCTATTGCTTTCATAATGGGGCTCGGACTTTGGCTTTCAAGGCCCAAAAACATAACGAGCGAAGGCTTCAGCCTCAACGGAAGAAAAACTTCCGCAACGATGATCGCAGGCTCTTTGCTCGGCGTATGCATCGGCGGCGGCTCGACCATCGGCACCTCGCAGATGGCATACGGCATCGGCATATCGGCAATCTGGTTCACTCTTGGCATCTGCGCAGGACTTATATTCATGGCATTTTTCTTTGCCAAGCGCTACAGAAACCGCGGCATCGAAACGCTGCCCGAACTTCTTGTCGGAACATACGGAAAAAAATCCGGCCCGGTTTCGGGAATCATCGCCTCCGCAGGCATCTTTTTTTCTTGCGCCGCATCCGCTCTTCCGTCTATTTTTCTGCTGTCTGCAGTGCTGGGGCTGCCGATTCCGGCCGCCGGAGCCGCGATGTGCGCGGTAACAATAATCTACGTCATCTTCGGAGGAATGCGGGGAACGAGCGTTCTTGGCTGGATCAAATCCTCCGTGCTCCTGCCGATGTTCGCCTATATCGCCTGGCTATCATGGCAATCGATGAACGCGCATGCCGATTTTGCCGCTGTTCTCGGCACAGGACCTTGGTTCGACATCTGGGCACGCGGATTCAAAGTCACTGCGGAAAATCTCGCATCCATGGCGCTCGGCATTATCTGCACCCAGACTTACGTGCAGGTTGTCTGTTCCGCAACTGACGCCAAAACTGCAGCAAAAGGATGCATCAGCGGCGCGCTTATCTGCCTTCCGACAGGCATTCCGTGCGTCATGGCCGCGCTTGCGATGCGCGCCGAAAATCCCAATCTTGACCCGCTGAGCGCATTGCCCGCTTTTATAACCGAACATATGCCTCCCATTCTTGCAGGGATCACTTTGGGCGCATTGCTCATAACCTTGATAAGTTCGGTAGCGGGACTCGTCTTCGGCATGGCCACTACATTCTCAAGAGACGTCATCGGCGCGGCGGTAAATCTTGCGACCGACAGAAGCCGTCTTCTTGCCAACCGCCTCTCCATCCTGCTCATTTCGGCTGCGGTGATTGCATTCGTGCTTTCGCATCTCGACGCCAAAATTCTTGAATGGAATTTTTGGGCGATGACGCTTCGCGGCACCATCTCGGTGCCTGTGTGCCTTGCATTGTTTGCGCCGAAATTTCTGCCGAAAAAATGGGCGAGTCCTTGCATGACGGCGTCGGCCGCAGCTGCCTCAGCCGCATACGTTCTTGAAGCCGAAACAGTTCCGCCTCTGTTCATCGGTCTCGGAGCCGGACTCGCTGTCGCCGTCATCGGGCATTTCATTCACGGTCCGAACGAAATATCCGAAAACATTCAGGCCGCAAAGCGATAAATCAAGCAAAAGCAATCAGAAATCCTAGTTTGAAACGAATATAAAAGGGCACGCGATGCCCTGCGGAGGATTCTCAAAGCCCGAGAAGTACCTTCGCAACACCAAACAGAATGCCATGGCGCGCAACGCAAATTTTTTTCACGCTTGATTCAAGACCGCGCATGAGAAAAACTTCGATTTGATGAGCCGTGATGCAAATATATCTAAGCCACATGATCGCACTCCAAAAATCGCTTTTTTCATGACCATGCTTTAAATATCCGATACCGGCTTTAAATTTTGGCCAAATTTGAATTTAGGATGCCCTCCGGGGCGGACACCTTTTTATGAAGAGAATATCGGTCAAAAGCCGTATCGGGACTATATTTACTGATCATGAAAGAGGATTTTGCCCGCAGCCATGCACGAAGCTGCAGGCATTCAGATTGTCCGCGATTTGGCAATAACGGTTAATTTATGCGCACAGATGCGTATTGAACTGATTTTCGGTTGTAGAATCGACTGCGTTTAATCTACAAAGATAAATAAGAACCTGAAGCATGGCTACAACTTACGGAAAGACATGGTGGGGCGCGCAATGGCTCTGCGCGCTAAAAAACATCGATTACAGCAACCGATTGCCTCGCGGCGCTTCATACGCCCGCAAAGGCATGGTGCAAGAGATAAACTTCGCGGGCAACGTCATTAGCGCAAAAGTGAAGGGAAGCCGCCGCACTCCCTATAGCGAGATCATCAAACTGCCCGAGTTTTCGCAAAAAGATATCGACAGACTCATCAGACTGATTCAGGAACAGCCGGTCGTGCTGAGCAAACTATTCAACCGTCAGTTGGACGAATCGCTCGCAAAGATGGCTGAAGAGGCCGGCATGTCATTATTCCCCAAGCAATGGAAAGACTTGGAGATGCATTGTTCGTGTCCTGACTGGGCAGTGCCTTGCAAGCATCTCGCCGCCGTCATCTACAAAACGAGCATGGAGATTGACAACAATCCGTTCCTTGTATTCTCGCTGCATGGCGTCGATCTCATGGCAGAACTTGAAAAGCACGGCATCACGGCTTCCGACTCCACGGAGATGATGGAGGTTGAGAATGCGAGCGCGGTGTATGCATCGGCGGCAGAAATGCAGCTTAGGAACGTGCCCGAACAGATGCCCGACTACACGCTGCTTTCCGATCTTGCATTGCCGCTGTCAAACCTCCTGCCGTCATCGCCTGCATTTTGTCATAATGGCGAGTTTCAACAAGCGTACCAAAAGGAACTGTTATACATAAGCAGCGCGGCAACCAAGGTGTTGCAGGAAAAACAGAAACTGTTTGAAGGTTCGGACAGCGAAGCTTTGAACAAACGCGATGTCGTTTCGGCAGACGATATTCGGCTTCCTCTTCTTCAGCGGCTTCTTGACATCAATACGGACTTCCTCCGGGACTATGATGATTCCATCGCGGCCCTACGCAGCGTGCTCATCTGTTCGCTTCAGCTGATTGCTCATGGCTGCATAGTACCGCAGATTTACTATGACCTTGTGACAATCAAAGGACGCGGACGCGCCAAGGCCAGGGAGGAAAAGGAATACCACATTGTATGGCAACCAGCCATGATCGACGAAGCGACCCGAAGCATTATCGACAGATTGGGACAGAGCCGGGAACTTATCTGCATGATGATAACGACGCTCGTTCATGCGCTGTCGCATGAGAGCAAGGGAGAACTGTTCTTTGACTTGTTTTATAAGGCAGAACATCCGCGCTTCAACGGCATCGGCGAGACGAACATCCCTGGCGGCATACGTTCGTGGCTTGACCG
>JAZQPH010000160.1:0-2860 GCA_045628385.1 Succinivibrionaceae bacterium | reverse complement strand
GCCAAGCGGTCTTAGGAAGACAATACACCAGTTCAACTCCTTGGCACACAGAACGACATGGCTACGATCCGACTTGGTGGGGCATGACTGTGTTTGCCGTTCCCGATGCTGATTCGGTAGACACTCTGCCAAAGCAAAATTACGACATAGCTTTCGTATCGGCACCAGCAAGCGAAGCGCAGGATTTTGTCGGTTCCGTGGCGGCGGCTCTTCCCGAAGGCGTTCCCGTTGCAAGTTTGTCTTGCCACCTTGACGAAAGCGGCTTGCATTATATGGACGTGCTAGGGGCATTTTGCAGTCTGGTTAAGCCGGTGTCGGAATCAGATATGCTGGCAAAGTGCATGGTGCCGTTTGTCTCTGCCCTCACTGGTGAAATCCTGCAAAAGCCGAAGAAAAAGATGCGGTTGTCATCTCCGTCACAGATGGGACAGAGCATTGCTGTGGAAGATACATCAGATGCACAAATGAATCAGATGGAGTCAGAAACAAAGCAATTCTCGCTGTCGGTCCTTGCTGTTGACGACAATCCTGTAAATCTCAAATTGATAGCCATGCTTTTGGGAGGTTTGACCAAAGAGGTCGAAACGTGCACAGGGGGCGCGGATGCGATTCAGCTATGCAGAGGCAGAAAGTATGACATTGTTTTCATGGATATTCAGATGCCGAACATTGACGGCATCGAAGCCATGGAAACGATCAAGAAAGATCCAAGCGGACTCAACCATGATACCCCGATTGTTGCGGTGACGGCGCTTGCAATGCCTGAAGAAAGAGCAAGATTGCTTGATCTTGGAATGAGCGGATATGTAGCAAAGCCGATTGCCGAAGAACATTTGAGGAATGCTCTCGAAAATGTCGTACATGAACCAAGTGCTTCGGCTACATCCTTTTCGGAAATCGATGCTCAGGGAATTATGGACGAATTGTTTTCAGGAGCGTCGGCCAATATCCGCGATGCGGAACTGGCACTTCGAAATGCGGCAGGAAAAAAAGATCTTGCGCGCGAGATGCTGGAAATGTTTTTGACAGACACTGAACCTGTGCAGTCGGCAATCGGAGATCTGGCATCGTCCACGCCTGACAAAATGATCAAATTGGTGCACAAACTGGCAGGCGGCGCGGCTTACTGCGGCATGCCCGGGCTTCAAAAACTTTGCAACTCCGTTGAATCGGCTTTGCGAAAAGGCAATACGCTGGCCTCAGTTGAGCCTGAACTTTTTGAAATTGATGACCTGCTCGGCAGGGTCAAGCAAGAGTCGCCGCGGTGGCTTGGCGAGCTCAAACAGAGCTAAAAGCTTTTTTTTGAGGCAGACTCTGTAAAATTGACCGCTGGCATTTGAACAGTCCTCGTTTGATTGTTAATATCGCCGCGGTTTTCTCAGCCTTGATTTTTCGCTACTATGCGAAAAGGCGGGAACGGACAGATATAGGCAGGTATGGGCAATGGTAGCTATAAGAGACACTCATTCTGTTGCGGATTTCAGCCTTGAAGTCTGGCTTGAATCTTTAGGGTTATCCGAAAGCGATTATGAAACTCTGAAAAATACTTGCGAATATTGCGCAAAGACCGTAGCCGACAACGATACGGAATTGAAACTCCAAAAGCGCGGTGCCGAAATGATCGGCATTTTGAGAACGCTCCATATGGACTTGCCGACTTTGCAAGCTGCCGTCATTTATACGCACTATTCTGAAGGCCTGATTTCTGCTGAACAGGCGGGAAAGGACTTTCCGAAGCTCGTTAATTCCATCCTCCGCGGCGCCATAGACATGGAAGCGATCCGATTTCTCAGAAACATCAGCGGATTGGGACAACAGGTGACTGACATTCAGATCGACAATGTCAGGCGGATGCTGATTGCGATGGTTGAAGACATAAGATCCGTGGTAATAAAACTCTCCGAGCGCATAGCATATCTTCGCGAAGTCAAAAATTCCGATGAAGAAACGCGAGTGATCACGGCTAAGGAAATTTCCTCGATATATGCGCCGCTTGCGAACAGACTTGGCATCGGACAGCTCAAATGGGAACTGGAAGATTTGTCTTTCCGCTATTTACATCCAGATACATACAAGCAGATAGCGACGCAACTTGATGAAAAAAGAAGCTCCCGTGAGTCATATATCAATGAATTTGTCGCTGAACTCAGAGAACTTTTAAAAGATGCCGAAATAGAAGCCGAAGTGTACGGAAGACCGAAGCACATATACAGCATTTGGCGAAAAATGCAGAAAAAGCATCTTGAATTTTCAGAATTGTATGACGTTAGAGCTGTTCGGGTCATTACCAATGAGATCTCGGATTGCTATGCTGCCCTTGGCGTAGTTCATACAAGATGGCACCATATTCCGAAAGAGTTTGACGATTACATCGCCAACCCGAAACCTAACGGATATCAATCTATTCACACGGTGGTGCTCGGCTCGGGCGGAAAGCCTGTGGAAATTCAAATAAGAACTTCCAAAATGCACCAAAATGCCGAATTGGGCGTCGCGGCGCATTGGAAGTACAAAGAGCAAAGCAAGACCGATTCCGCATATGAAGAGCGCATTGCCTGGTTAAGACACTTGCTGTCTTGGCAGGAAGATATGGTCGAATCTGGCAACCTCGTAGACGAATTCAGAACTCAAGTATTCGAGGATCGCGTGTATGTGTTCACGCCGAAAGGAGACGTAGTAGATCTGCCTGTCGGCTCTACTCCCCTTGATATGGCTTACCAGGTTCATACCGAAATAGGTCATCGCTGCATCGGAGCCAAAGTAAACGGCAAAATTGTTCCGTTCACCTATCAGCTGCAGACGGGCGAGCAGGTTGAAATTTTGACTCAGCAAGAGCAAGCGCCTCGCCGAGATTGGCTTA
>JAZQPH010000159.1:0-2681 GCA_045628385.1 Succinivibrionaceae bacterium | reverse complement strand
AAAAACGACATCACGGGCGGCCTGACTCCGGCTTCTTTCGAACCTTCCATCGACTACGTCGTAACCAAGGTTCCGCGCTTCAACTTTGAAAAGTTCCAGGAAGCCGACGACAGACTCACTACCCAGATGAAATCCGTGGGCGAAGTCATGGCCATCGGACGTTCGTTCCAGGAGTCGCTCCAGAAGGCGCTCCGCGGTCTTGAAATCGGCAAGTCCGGTCTCGACCCTGAAATCGACGCCAAGGCAGAAGACGCCGAGCACAAGATTATCCACGAACTTCAGAACGCAGGCGCCGACCGCATCTGGTACGTGGCTGATGCATTCCGCGCTGGTTTCAGTCTCGAAGACGTTTTCAGACACACCAAGATTGACAGATGGTTCCTCATTCAGATTCAGGAACTCGTGTCTTTGGAAGGCGAACTGCAGAAACGCGGCGTGAGCGGTCTTGACGAAGATTTCCTGCGTCTTCTCAAGCAGAAGGGCTTCTCCGACAAGCGCATCGCCAAGCTTCTCGACATTTCGGAACACGAAGTGAGAACCCGCCGCGAGCGCTGGAACGTTCTTCCAGTTTACAAGCGCGTCGACACCTGCGCGGCCGAATTTGCTACCGGCACGGCTTACATGTACTCGACTTACGACGATGAAAACGAAGCCGAGCCTTCCGACCGCGAAAAAATCATGATTCTCGGCGGCGGTCCGAACAGAATCGGCCAGGGCATAGAATTTGACTACTGCTGCGTTCATGCCGCTTTGGCTCTTAAGGAAGACGGCTACGAAACCATCATGGTCAACTGCAACCCTGAAACGGTTTCCACCGACTACGATACTTCCGACAGACTGTACTTTGAACCTGTCACTCTGGAAGACGTTCTTGAAATATGCCGCGTCGAAAAGCCGAAAGGCGTTATCGTCCAGTTCGGCGGCCAGACCCCGCTCAAGCTTTCTCGCGCTCTTGAAGCCGCTGGCGTGCCAATCATCGGCACGAGCCCGGATGCCATCGACAGAGCCGAAGACCGCAAGCGTTTCCAGCAGGCCGTAGAAAGACTCAATCTGCTGCAGCCTGAAAATGCCACCGTCACCACGTTGGAGCAGGCTGTCGCCGAAGCACAGAAGATTGGCTACCCGCTCGTCGTCCGTCCATCTTACGTTCTCGGCGGCCGTGCTATGGAAATCGTCTATGACGAATCTGATCTGCGCCGCTACTTCAACGAAGCTGTTCAGGTATCCAACGAGTCCCCTGTGCTTCTCGACCACTTCCTCGATCACGCGACCGAAGTTGACGTCGACGCGGTATGCGACGGCGAAAGAACCATCATCGGCGGCATCATGGAACACATCGAGCAGTGCGGCATCCACTCGGGCGACTCCTCCTGCTCGATTCCTCCGTTCACGCTGACTCAGGACATTCAGAACCGCCTGCGCGATCAGGTTTACCGTCTCGCCAAGGAACTTTGCGTCATCGGCCTCATGAACACCCAGTTCGCAGTCCGCGGCAACGACATCTTCATGATCGAAGTAAATCCTCGCGCGGCAAGAACCGTTCCGTTCGTTTCCAAGGCAACCGGCGTGCCTCTTGCCAAGGTTGCGGCCCGCATCATGGTCGGCAAGTCTCTCGAACAGCAGGGATTCACCAAGGAAGTTATTCCTCCTTACTACAGCGTCAAAGAAGTAGTTCTTCCGTTCAACAAGTTCCCTGGCGTCGATCCGCTTCTCGGACCTGAAATGCGTTCTACCGGAGAAGTCATGGGCGTAGGCGATTCTTTTGCCGAAGCTTACGGCAAGTCCCAGCTCGGCGCCGGCACCAAACTGCCTCGCAAGGGCAAGGTGTTGCTTTCTGTCAGAAAGTCCGACAAGAACCGTCTGCCGGCTCTTGGCCAGGAGCTCGTCGCCAACGGCTTTGAAATCGACGCGACCCACGGTTCCGCGAAGATACTTCGCGAAAACGGCATACCTTGCAACGAAGTGAACAAGGTTTACGAAGGACGTCCGAACATTCTCGACTTCATCAAGTCCGGCAAGTATGACTTCATCATCAATACTACGGAAGGCCGCAGATCCATCGAAGATTCGAAGCAGCTCCGCCGCAGCGCGCTGCAGTTCAAGGTTGCGTACACTACGACCATGAACGCCGCCTTCGCCACCTGCCAGGCCATGAAGATCGACGAAAAGAAGACTGTTCGATCGCTTCAGTCGCTGCATGCGATGATAGGGAATTAACAGTTCTTTTATGACAAATCCCACCTGACGGTGGGATTTTTTTGCCACCACAGCAACCCAATCAGGATCAGAAATGCATGAGTTTATAATTAACCTGTCGGATAGTCTCAACGCGATTGACGACGTTATTTGGGGAATACCGATGCTGATACTCCTGTTCGGAGTCGGCATTTTCCTGACCTTGCTTTTGAGAGCGATTCAGGTCCATAAACTCCCAAGAGCGCTCAAGCTTGCTTTTTCGAAGCAGCAGGGCAAAGGCGACGTTTCAAGTTTCGCGGCTCTTTGCACGGCTCTCGCCGCCACCATCGGCACCGGCAATATCGTCGGCGTCGCTACCGCTGTCAGCATCGGCGGACCGGGAGCGCTGTTTTGGATGTTCGTCGCCGCGTTTTTCGGCATGGCGACAAAGTACGCCGAATGCATGCTCGCGGTTCATTATCGCGAAGTAAGCCCAAGAGGCAAAT
>JAZQPH010000158.1:0-5689 GCA_045628385.1 Succinivibrionaceae bacterium | reverse complement strand
CATGGCTGCGCCCCGACTTGCCCCCCAGCCTTTTAGGCGCATGGGCGGCGCCCCACGGCCAGGGTCTGCCACGACGACAGATCTCGCGCGACCTTCGGGACCCAAAATGTCCTCGATAAACTCTTTGACTTCTCGTCCGCGTTCGCCGATAAGCCCGACGACGCAGACATCCGCGACGCTGCCGCGCGTCATCATGCCCAAAAGAACCGATTTGCCGACGCCCGAGCCCGCAAACAGGCCCATGCGCTGACCTTTGCCGACGGTAATGATGGCATTTATTGCTTTCACGCCGACATCAAGATGCTCGGATATCTGGCGGCGGGCCAAAGGATTGAGGCGATGCGGGATGAACTCATCGCCCGAAGTGATGATAGGTCCCATGCCGTCTAGCGGCGTTCCGATGCCGTCAATTACTCTGCCCAAAAGCTGCATGCCGAGCGGGACCTTGCTGACCGATCCTAGCGGCACGACTCTGGCCCCCGGGACGACGCCCGCCAAATCTTCGGACGGCATCAAAAAAAGTTTGTCGCCGGAAAAGCCCACGACTTCGGCGTCCAAAGTTCCGGTAGCAGTTTCGATGCGGCACATGGATCCGACGGCAGCACGGCATCCGACGGCCTCAAGCGTGAGGCCGACGACGCGGGTGAGTTTTCCAGAAACGGGCGGTTTTGACACCGACACTTCCGTTTCAAGAGAACCCAGAAACTCAGCCATGTTTCTCATAATTAGTTATGCCATCAGTAAATATTTGCAATATCAGCCGTCAAGATTTGCTCTGATAAATTCAGTAATCAGTTCATCGAGCCTTCTTGAAAGAGATTCCGAGACGGATGAATCGCGGGTCATGACGCAAAGATCGCAATCGGCAACCGAATCGTCGGCAACGAGCGTCCATTTGCGGTTTTCCAGAGTTTCGGCAGGAAACAGACTTTCGACAATCGATTTGTCGCGAGGGCTTAGTTTCACCGTAACGCCTTCGATTGCAGAAGGCAGCAGCGACACTGCTTCAATCAAAGAATCAAGAATGAACCTGTCGCTTCTCCATGCGGCTTCTGGAACCAATCTTCTCGTAAGGCGCATCGCAAGTTCTGCAAGCTGCTTTGCTACAGCCTCGTCGAGTTCTTCGGCAGGACTTGCCAATTTAGACAGCGACTGATCCAACATTTCTAAGCGCGGTGCGGCTTCTTGCGCCGCTTCCTCGCGGCCAGCCGTCAGCCCTTCGTTTTTGCCCTCTTCGAATCCTGCCTGCTTGCCCTCGGCAAAACCTTTTTCAAAACCGGCCTTTTTGCCTTCCGAGAACCCCATCTGCAGGCCTTCTTCGCGGGCCGCATCCTTTATAGCCTGAATTTCCTCGGCCGTCGGCATCGCAGCTCTGGCCTCGGCTTCAATCATTTCGCGCGCTCTCTTGGCCGCGAGTTCTTTCTTTTCATACCAGTCTTTAGGCATGCCAAAAGCATTCGTGCCCTTTAGACGCTCCAATTCTGCCTGAGCCGCGGCGATCTGTTCAGGAGTCATCTCCTCCTGATCTTCGATCTCAGACGCAGTCTGAATTTCCTCGGCTTCAGGCTGCTGGGAGTCCATATTCTCGCCGAGTTCCTTTTTCTTTTCTCGGTGATGCGCCTGGCTTGTTTTGTCCGATCGCCTCATGGGCATGCCGAAGGCATTAGTCGTGTAGAGTTCGCTGTCTGCCATGGCGGCAGCCTGGCGCTCTTCGCTGATGCGAGGAGGCCACTCCTGCTTCAAAAGCTGAGAAGGAGATTTCTTTTTCGGCATGCCGAAGGCGTTGGTGCTTTTAAATTCTTCGCGCTCGGGCCATTCTTCGTCGGCAACTCTTTCCTTTACGCGAAGTTCAGAAAGTTCGCGACCAGACTTGGATGAACCGTCCTCATTGGGCACGTAATCGGAAAGTTCGTTTAATTCCATGCGGCTGTGATGGCCGCCGTTCTTGGCTTTCCTCGCTTGCGCGATTTTATACGCTTCGATCGACTCCTGAACGCGTTCGCTCGTTTTCCGTCCGTCGTAATATTCGTCAACCATCGCCGCTCCGCATGTATGTGGAAAATCAAGGGATTATCCCATTCATCCCAATGACAAACGGGACCGGGCTTCCGCCCCGTCCCCAATAATTTTTCGCTATATGCCCGTTCAGGTCAGGCCGCTTCTTTATACGAAGCTTTCGCCGCCGCCCGTACCGAGCTGGATCTGTCCATCGTCTGCCAACTTTCTTGCAAGAGACAGAATTTCTTTTTGGGCGCCTTCCACGTCGCTGATGCGCGTAGGTCCCATAACCTGCATTTCTTCCTTGATGGATTCTGCCGCGCGTTTCGACATATTCTTGAAAAACTTTTCTTGCAGGACTTCGTCGCATCCTTTGAGAGCTTTTTTCAGCAAATCAGGCTGCACGCTGCGCAACAGCGTCTGCATGCTTCGATCGTCCACGTCGATGAGGTTGTCGAACACGAACATGAGATCCTGAATCTGCTGGGATATATCTTCGTCCGTTTCTCGGATGGAATCCATGAGCGGTCCGCCGATATTCGTATCGAGATAGTTCATGATGCTTGCCGCTGCCTTCATGCCGCCCATCTTCGCCGCCTGAGCGCCCGCGGAGCCCGCAAATTGTTTTTCCATAATTTCGTTGAGTTCCTGCAGCGCGGCCGGCTGAACTTCTTCGAGATCCGCGATGCGCAAAATAAGATCGAGCCGCACGGGTTCAGGAAACTGGCTCAGAATGTTTGCCGCCTGTTCAGGTTCCAGATAGGACAGCACGAGAGTCTGAATCTGCGGATGTTCGTTCTGAATGATTGTCGCGACCTGGCGCGCGTCCATCCATTTAAGCGAATCAAGACCGTGAGCGCCCGAACCGAGAATAATCTGCTCGACGAGATTGCTTGCTTTGTCTTCGCCGAGAGCCTGAACGAGAACGTCTTTGATGAAGCCGGATGCGTCGAGACCGATGCTTGAATGTTTTTGGATATCGTTGATGAAACAGCGATGCACGGCATTTACCTTTTCATGCGAAAAATCCGACATCGACGCCATCGTCATGCCGAGTTTCTGCACTTCTTTAGGATCAAGATGCCTGAATATCTGCGCCGCATCCTCTTCATTTAAGCTGAGCATCAGCACGGCGGCTTTTTCATAACCCGACATGCCGCTGAGCACCTGAAGGTGTTCGTCCGTCAGTTCCGTTCCGGCCATTTTCTACCGCCTTATTTCTTACTTGATTTTGTCAGCTTCGAGCCAATCCTTAACAACCTTGGCTGCAAGATCCGGTTCGTTGGATACAAGCGCCCTCACGGCTCGAAGCACGTCCTCATCCTTGTGGATATCAGGAAGGATAATCTGACCGTTTTTGACGTTGTAGACGGAATCATTGCCTTCAACTGACGCAGCCAGCAATCTCAGATCGTCATCTCCTTCCATAGCAAGGGAGTCATCGAGATCAACCACGTCGACTTCCTGCTTGTCATCACGCTTGAGCAATTTTTCGACCATCGGCTTGACAAGCGTCAGAACAATGACGGTCACGAGTACCATAGCGGCGACAATCTTTAACAGACGCCAGAACCAATCCTGTTCATATACAGGAGGTTTTTCCAGTTCCTCGGCAGGAGGCGCATGGGTAAATGCAACGCTAACGACTTCCAAAGTATCGCCACGCACCGCGTCTATGCCCAGTCCGCCTTCGAGAAGTTTTCTGATTTTGTCGATTTCGGCTTCCGTACGCGGCTGGCGGTTCTCGCCTTCGCCGACATAATCAAGACCGACCGACACCGAGAGTCTGGTAACGCCGCCGTAAGTTTTCTGACGGTGGCTGATTACGGTATCGATTTCGTAATTGCGGGTAGCTTCGCGGCTCATGCTGCCGCCTGCAGCCGACGTGACCGTTCCAGCTCCGCCATTTTCATTCTGCAGAGTTTCGGGAATATCCGAAGAAGCAGGAGGCTGATTGGAAAGAGAGCCAGGCACGCCGCCGGCCGCGCCGCCGCCGTTTACGTTTTCTCTTGTTACTTCGCTTCTTACGGTCTGACCGTCAGGGTTATAAGTTCGCGCTGTTTTTTCTTCGGCGGTGAAGTCCATGGTGACGTCGACTTCTGCCGTATAGTTGCCGATTCCGAGAACAGGAATCAGGATAGAGTCGATCTTTTGCTTATATTCGAGCTCTTTCTTCTGCTGCATCTCGAACTCTCTTCTTGTCGTCATTGACGCAAGATCCTGAGAGCCTGAATTAAGAAGACGTCCGTTTTGATCCGTCACGGTAACTCTTGAAGGTTCGAGATCATGCACGGCGGACGCAACCGTGTTGACGATGGACTCGACGTTTTCTTGCGACAGCATGGTTCCGCGCTTTACGGATACCAATACCGTAGCCGAAGGCTTTCTCTTGTCGCGAGCAAAAACATTGTCCTTTGGAATCGCAAGCAACACCGTGGCCTTTTCAACTTTCGTATTGCCTTCGATAATTTTTGCAAGCTGCTGCTCGCGGCTTAACTTGAGGCGTTCCGCTTCAAGACGCTGGCTGACACCGAAACCTGGATCGCGCAAAATCAACTCGTCGCCGTTTCCTGTTGAACCCTCAAGACCGATCGAACCTTCGCGGTTAAGCAACAGCAGAACTTCTTGGTAATTTTCTGCGGGAACGTAGATGGTTCCGGAATTTCTGCCGTTTTCTAACGTGTATTCGACTTCATTTGCATCGAGAGTGTCCAAAACTTTGACGAGATCTGCCGAAGGATATTGTCCCAAAGGACGCATCTCTGGCTTTCTTGCGATAATTATCAGATAAACAACGACTACCATGCACAGCGCTATAGCCATGACAATGATAATCTGGCGCATCATGTCCGTTCGGCCGGTGGGAGCAACAGCATCACCTTCCGTCATTGTTTTTTCGTCGCCATCCTCGGGAACGATTAGCTCATGCTTGTCGTTGTCCGCCATGTTCGTTTATCCCGTTAAACCTGCATCTGCATGATAGTTTTATATGCTTCCATGCACTTATTTCTTACCTGAACCGTTGCTTCGAAGGCCATTGATGCTTTCTGTGAAGCAATCATGACATCGGAAAGGCTTACAGACTCATCACCAAGTTCGAATCTTGTCTTTAAGCTGTCGGCGCCTACCATTGTATCGTTTACGCCCGACAAAGCCTGCTGCAGCATTGTTCCGAAGTCGGAGTGCACATCGCCGACAGTTCTGTTTGCGTCAATATTCTGACCGGCCGCCTCGGCTCTGAAAGCGCGAAGCTGTTCCAGCATCGATTCTGCTCCCTGCAATCCGGTAATCATGGCGTCATCTCCGTTAAATTTTTTAATTACAACGAAATAAGCAAGATGAGTGCCAAATATTTTTCAGGCTCTCCGTATCACCATGATCGATCGAATAAATCATAAAAGCGAAAGGATTTTAGCATATGGGGCAAACACACATTTCAGCAAGCAAAAGCAAAAACACGACCGCGTCACAAAGCAAACCGACGATCGCGGGGAAATAACGCGAAATCTTTGAGCCGCAGGCAAAATTGAACACATATGATCCGAGCTTAGCGCAAAGGAAAATCAACTTGCAACGAGTAAATCGATTTAATAGGGAGGTGGATGCGGACAAAATCCTAGACACCAATTTGAGGTGAACCATGATATATACAGTCCAGCAAATCAAAGCAGCTTTGGAGCTCTACGACAAA
>JAZQPH010000157.1:0-2341 GCA_045628385.1 Succinivibrionaceae bacterium | reverse complement strand
ACCCGACTTCTCGTGGCGCTTGCCCAAAAGTCGGCAGAAGATGCCGATTTTGCCGCCAAAGGCTCAAAAATTTATCATTTCACGAATGCGGGAAGCTGCTCTTGGGCGGATCTGGAGGCTGAATCGATCGCTCTTTCCGGCCTTGCCGGCCTTGCCTGCCGCGTGCGCCCGATAACCACCGCCGAATGGCCGACCAAAACGAAACGCCCGGCGTATTCGGTTCTCGACTGCTCTGACATAGAGCGCGATCTTGGAATAACAATACCTCACTGGAAGGAGTCACTTGCAAAATGTCTGAAGCAGTAATCGTGACCGGCGGAGCCGGATTCATCGGATCGAACTTTGTTCCGTTCTTCTGCCGCAAATATCCCGAGACGAAAGTGATCACTCTCGATGCGCTTACCTATGCCGGCGATCGCAAAAATTTGGCCGAGTGCGAGGACATGCCGAATCATGAATTCGTCAAAGGCGATATCTGCGACGAAGGTCTTGTGGACTACTTGTTCGAAAGCAAGCAGGTAACCGGCGTAATTCACTTTGCTGCGGAAAGCCACGTCGACAACTCGATAAAGAATCCAGGAGCCTTTGTGCGCACGAACGTGCAGGGCACGCAGACTCTTCTCGAAGCCGCCCGCAGACATTGGATGGATGCCCCAGGCAAAGTAAAAGAAGGCAAAGAAAACTGCCGATTCCATCATGTTTCCACGGACGAAGTGTATGGCACTTTGGGCGCGACAGGGCTTTTTACCGAGGAAACTCCGTATGCTCCGAACAGCCCATATTCGGCATCAAAAGCCGCATCCGACATGCTCGTTCGCGCTTACAGACATACTTACGGAATGAACGTCACGACCTCCAATTGCTCTAACAATTACGGTCCTAAGCAGCATCGAGAAAAACTTATTCCTCATGTCATCGATGCAGCGCTTGCTGGAGCAAAAATCCCGGTTTACGGCAACGGATCGAACATCCGCGACTGGCTTTACGTGCTCGACCACTGCGAGGCGATCGATCTCGTGTTCCGCAAGGGACGCGCTGGCGAAACTTATAATGTCGGCGGACGCAACGAAAGAGACAACAACACCATCGTGGCTAAAATCTGCGATCTTCTTGACGAGCGCATGCCAAAAGCAGACGGTAGCTCTTACAAAGAGCAGATTGCCTATGTTCAGGATCGCGCAGGTCACGACAAGCGTTATGCAATCGACGCGACGAAGCTTGAAACCGAACTCGGATGGAAAGCCAAGGAAAATTTCGATACGGGCATCGTGCTTACTGTCGATTGGTACCTAAACAAGCTAAGGGCCGCCAAAGCATAAGTTTTAGCTGCGTATAGGTTATATTCCCCGGTCACAAGGCATTTTCGCAAGCTCTTGCTTGGCGGAGATGCCAAGGTTCGGGGATTTTTTTCGTCAGGGGATTTATTTTTGAAACAGAGGCAACATCTTTCGAGCGAAAAAAGCGCCGAACGGCGCTTTTTTAACATTGATGTCTGGAACCGTCTATTCGTTTGACCAATAGTTCATGAGCGCCTGGACATCGTCATAGGTGATGCCGAATCCAGGGTAGCCATCGCCCCAAATGCGGATGTCGGCAACCATCCCGTCGCCGATGTCGATGATATGAAGAGTGTACGGTTCGCGATTCATTGGATTTGAGCAATGAAAGCGAGGGCCGCCGATCGGAGTCTGGTTCTTCATTTTCGTGCAGATCTGGTTTTGGAACTGATTGTTGCGCGTTTGATATTCGTAAGTTGAAAAATCTGATTCGATAACGTTCATCATGACCGAGACGTTGCCGCCAGCTGTCTTATGGAAGATTATGTGATCGTTGCCGTTGGTTTCTTGCACGTAAAAACCGCGCGGCAGCGCCAGTGCGGATGCAGACGCGACAACGGCCGCAGTGCCTGCGATCAATTTCATAAAAAGATTCATTGTGTCTCCTGAGGTTTTCTTTCATTAAAGCGCATATCTGTGAAACTTGTTATTTCTGCGCCCGATGGCATTATCTTCGATGCATAAGGTGAAGTGCTGATATTTCGCCGCAAGGTATCAATGGTTGTGCAAATAATGTTCAAACATCCACTAATCGCTCATTTTGCCAAAACAAATTGGCAAGCGCGTGCCAATTTGAGGATGCATGCTTTGCAATTATCTTGATTATTGGGATGATTTGATTATTTAATTCGTTATATGCGCCGGTCGGCGCGTACGTTTGGAATAAAGCGCCCGCATGGCGGCGCATAGGCGGATATATGGCATCTGGCAGAATTTTGATGGCAGCCGGTCTCTCGGCCGCGCTTGTTGCGTCCATATGGGTCGGCGGAGCCGTTTATGCAAAG
>JAZQPH010000156.1:0-2014 GCA_045628385.1 Succinivibrionaceae bacterium | reverse complement strand
CCCGACACGATGCCCGATTGTTCATATTCGGGAAAATTCGCAAGATACTTGGTCGCCCTGTCGGTGCCAAAAGACGTAACAAGATTAATCAGCGAAGCGATGAACGCCGTTTTCCCGCATCGCGAAAGCCCGGTCACGCCGAGACGGATTTCATCTCCCGTAGCCAGACGAAAATTTCTGGCGGCTTCGTCAATCATGTCGCCGAAAAAAGATGCCATGTCTTTTTCCTTAGCAGGAGCATATCCTGCGCCGTTCGCATATCAATCTGTTAAAAATAAAACTTTTGAAATTCAGCATCCGGTCGCCTTGCTCCTCGATTAGCACGGTTCGAGTATTCCTGCTGCTTTTAAAAAGCAATCGTCTTCGGCCGAACGCGGCTCCCGTCAAAGCGAAGATGCCATGCGGCATCCTTCTTCGGATCCATTCTGACAGGCCATGGAAAAATACAATTTGGCCTTTTTGAGGTCGGTTCCTCCGATCCTTCCGCCATAATGCAGTTTTCCCGCCGCAAGCATCGCATCGAGGCTTCCAATCTGCGCGGCATTTTCAATCCAGAACAGCCCGTTGGCGGCATTTTTTGCGGGGTCGCCGGAAACTTCCGCAGAGTGCTCGCAAAGCAGTTTTCCGAGCCTGTACATGCCATATGCCGAACCGTCCTGTGCGGCGATTTCGTACCAGTTTTCGGCGCTGTTGAAATGTTCTGTTCCCAAGAACGAAGAAACGTCGCGCGTCACGCCGTTTCTTGCGGCTCCCAGCACGACAAATTCAAAATCATATTCTGCCAAAATTCCTCTAAGCGCCGCGGCAGGTCCGTATCCTGCCGCCGAAGCAAACGAGAACAGAATATCTGCGGCAAGAAGCGCGGCAAAGAAAATTCCCAGCCAAAACTTGAATCCGCGCGCTCCTCCTCCAGAAAGTTCCCGTTCCTTTTTTTTGAGGAATGTTTCAAGATCGAGATTTCTTTTGAACATGTTTTCCTGCATGCCAAGGGGCGACTGACAGCCTGATCTTAAAAATTCCCGGCCAAAATTTCCTTGGCCCTTGCTTCGGACTTTGCCATCTGCTTGTCATTTAAAAATTTTGCGGCGTTCTGGGAATTTTCCCGCGCAGTCCTCGCCAAATCGTTATTGTCTTTTGACATCATGGAAGCGGCTTTGAACCACGCCGTTGCTTCGATAAGATCGGGCATGGCGCCGGCCAATCCGTTCGCATACAAAATTCCGATATTGAGGCACGCCCCGGCATATCCGCCCCGAACCGCGGTCTTGTACCAGGAAAGCGCGCCGTTTTCGTCCTTTGCGACGCCGTCGCCGTTTGAGAGCATGACGGCAAGATTGAAAGCGGCCACGCTCTGGCCCGACTTGGCTGCCTGCGCAAAATATTCGGCCGCTTTTCTTTTGTCCTGACGCACGCCTTTGCCGTTACGATACATGAGTCCGAGATTGTATGCCGCCTCGTAGTCTCCGGCATCCGCGGCGGTTTTGGAATATTCCAAGGCCTTTGGTTCGTCGCGTTCGGCGCCGTAGCCGTTTGCGAGCATATAACCAAGCGCAAAATCAATTCCAGGATCCGAATCGGCCGCATCGGCTTTTTCGCAGGACGGATAAGCAAGATCGTACTGATGCGCCCTGAACTGGGCAAAACACGAAACCGTCAGCGCATTGCTTCCCGCTAAGGCAAAAGACGATGCTGCCGCGGCAACCGCGCCTATGATTAAAAATTTCATTGACGAACCTCCCGAGCAAATGCTGCCTGATGTCAGTCTGCAATAATTTTTCGGCATCCGTGATAAACGGTGAGTTCCTTGAGCCTGCCCTCAGAAATTTTCTGGGCATCGAGAATGCTGTCGGCCGAGACCGAAGCAATCTTTGACTTAATCTTGAGCAGGCTCTTTTCGTGCTGCGTTCCCGCCGCCACGCGTTCGATTTTATCGACGACGTCAACGGCGTCCCTGCAGCCCCATTCGGCGGCAAGAAGTTCGAGTTAAGTCGGATCGTAGCCATGTCGTTCTGTG
>JAZQPH010000155.1:0-9295 GCA_045628385.1 Succinivibrionaceae bacterium | reverse complement strand
GCTGAATTCTTTCTTCAAAACAGTCTCTTATCTCGAGATTGGGAACGTACAATTCGTATTCGTTTTTTTTGGTCGACGCGTATCGAGGGTTGAAAGTCAGATATCCCGTATAAAGCAGAAGCGTCCAGAAGTCTTCGATATTGTGATTTTTCAAATCGCCGTAGCAGAGGGACGGCCTTATGACGGACGTTATCGAACCGCCGTCGATGAGCGTCTGCATCATGTCTACATGGTCGGAATCGATATACCCCATGTATTCTTCGATGACGTCGTTTCCGCTTGAATTTATCCAGTAATTGTCCGCGGCTATGTCTTCTTCGCAAATTCCCACGTTCCGGTAATTTTTTTTGCAGAAATTCATGACGTCCCACGGGCAGTACATACGCTCTCGCCCGAAATAATAGCCGTCATAGTGTTCGGTAACCAAATCGGAATATTTTTCCAAGCCGCAATACTCAAGAACCTGCTGCGTTTCTTCCTTGGTAAATCCGATTCCTTTGGATAATTCGGGCGTGCCTTTATCCAATATCGAGCTTATGTCCAGATTGTTCAGCCCCGTGAAGATGCTTTCTTTGGCGACTTTGAGGCATCCAGTCAGCACGGCTCTGCCCAAATGCTTATTGGTTTTCAGCGCCTGGCTCAGCAAGCCTCTCATGAGATTCACCATTTTGTCGTAATAGCCGAAATGCGCGGCCTTGCTTATGGGCACGTCGTATTCGTCGATGAGGAGAATCGGATTTGCTCCGTGATGCTTGAAAAGGCATGCCGTCAGAACGTTCAAAGAACTCTGCATGCATTCAAGAATGTCGTCAGGGCCGTCGACATTTCTGTCTTCATATTTTTCATCGTCGGCCGATAATCTGAACCAGCCCTTGGTGAAGTAAAACATATCGCTGATTTTCAGCAAATTCCTCTTGTCGCTGTCGCTTAGCATTTCGCTTGTCAGCAGATACGAAAAATTGTCATTTACCAGCGTTACGATGACTCTTGCCATCTGCCTGAATGCCAGTTCGTAGGTATCGCCGGCGACATCTTTTAAAGTAATGAATATCACGGGGAATTTGCCCATGTATTCATGGCAAAATTCTTTGTCTTCGAAAATTTTTGTGTCTTTGAACAAACGCTCCTGATAAGAGATGTCTTCAGGGTTGTCGGGATTGCTCGGATTTATGCGGAGAAACTCATGAAAAGTGCTCATGGACAGGGTTTTGCCGAAGCGGCGAGGACGGGTAATCAGCAGAACATCGCCTTGATTGTTTTTGAATATTTCTTTTATAAACAGGGTTTTGTCGACATAATAATTGTCGTTTTCGATGAATTTTGCAAAAGACTCTCTTCCGACAGATATTTGTTTCATGATTCGCCCCGAATTTGCCCTCTTATCTTGCCCATAATAGGTAGTCTTGCCTGCCATTTCAATTTTTTCGTAAATCTGATGCCTGAGATTACGGCATCGGCAGAAGGTTTTGGCACTGATGAGCCAAGCGCTCAAACATCTTCGTTGTTTCACAAATTTGTGTACGACGTTCAAATCGACTGCTGCACGGCGATTTTGAGCCTTATGCCTTATTTTCTTCGTGTCCAAACTTATGGGTACAGTTTATCACAAGAGATAGATATATAAATTTTAATTATCTTAATTATGATATAATAGAATATCTAATCTATATTAGAATTGAGAACATAATACAAATAGATGGGAGCAAATAATGGGTAATATTTTAAATCCTGGTAATCTGGATTTTAAAAATAAGTCTTTATTGAAAACTCCTAAATTTTACGTTGATAAGACAGAATTTATTGCTCATATAAACATAAACATTCAAACTGATGACAAGTTTATTTGCTTTACTCGTCCCCGCCGTTTCGGTAAAACCATTACCGCTAAGATGCTTTCTGCTTATTACTCCAAGGGATGTGACAGTAAGGAAATATTTGACAGATTTAAAGTAGCATCAGACTTGTCGTATATAGAGCACATAAATAAATATAATGTCATCTATATCGACATGAACATGATTTTTGAAAATTTCAACTGTTTTGATAAAACAGAACGTGTTCAGGATATAGTTGAGTATTTGAGATACTCTATAGTAAAAGACCTGCGTACAGTTAAAGAATTTGATAATGTTTTAAATCATAATTCAGAAATAAATGAAATAAATGTCGCTTTGGCTATTTCAGAAATCTACAGACAGACCAAAGAAAAATTTGTTTTCATTATGGACGAATGGGATCTTATTTATAGAGAATATCGCGATAATGGTCCACTTCAGAAGAAATTCATCAATTTGCTTCGTGGACTGTTTAAATCCGATTGTCAGTCAGCTTTTGCTTTGGTATACATGACAGGCATCCTGCCAATCAAAAAATATAATTCAGAATCAGCTTTGAATAATTTTCGCGAATTTAACATGCTGCAGCCTGAACCGTACGAAAAATTTTTTGGTTTTACTGAAGAAGAGACTGAACAGATTGCCAAAGATCATGGTAATAAACCGACCTTCAAAGAAATGAAGGAATGGTATGACGGGTATAAATTAAATGACGTCAGCATTCTGAATCCAAATTCTGTAGCTTGCGCAGTAAATTCAGGAAAATGCCGTACTTATTGGACTCAGACCGCAGCTTTTGCCCCTCTGATCCATCTCATTGACATGAACTTGGATGGCTTTAAGGAAGATCTTCTGAAGATTCTGGCGGGAGAGAAAGTCGCATTTGACGCAAGTACCTTTCAAAATGACATGGTAAGCATCGGCAATAAGGACGACGCATTCTGTCTTTTGGTTTGTCTTGGTTATTTGGCTTGCGTGAATAAACCTTATTCAAATACAGATTATTTAGCTTATGTTCCCAACCTTGAAATATCGTCTGTTTTGAGAAAAATTGTTACTAAGCAAAACAATCACAAATAAGGATTGTCAACGAAGGTGCTGAGGGGAAAGAGAAATCTTTCTGATAGTCGTTGTGAAGGAGCTATCCTAGAAACGCCTCAAAGTGTGTGATCTAAACACCACTATAACCTGTCCTTTTTTAGACAGAATATAGCGTTTTTATCTGCATTTGGAGGTCGTGGACAGGAGGAGCTTCTTCCCCCTAAAAAACGCCATAAGTAAAAGCTCCGGGCTTTTTTTTTTCAATTTGAAGGAAATACTATGGTGTTAATTCTGCAAATTAGTACCTGCAGCATTTCCCTAGTTAGGGAGATGTTTCATGCAAACATGCAAGGGTAGGTACGATCCACAACTGGTCAAAGCCATTCTTACGCTGGTTTTCAAAGAACAGCGTTCATACAAAGATGCGGCAGACATTCTTGATGTATCTGAAAAAACAATAGGCAGGCATTGCCGTCATGCAAAGAAGATAGGCTTCGATGTTTCTGACTTGGATCTTTCAGCTCATGAACTTGCTGCCAAGCTTCAGCCGAGACGTTTTCAGATGGAATCTGGTGTTCTTCGCCGCATAGAGAGCAAGCATAAGTTTCTCACAAAGAAATACATTGCTGAGAGCTGCAGGCGTTATCTGTCTGGTCAGTTTACTTTAGCCGAGTGCTATCGCCATTACTTATCAAGCGAAGCTAACAGGAAACATTTCAGTGCTTCATATTTCAAGGCACGCATGAAAGAACAGCTGCGAAAAGAAATTATCGAGTACACGAAATTTTTTTCTATTCCATGGACTGCGGAAGATTGTTTGTGCATGGCAAGTTTCGTGGGCGTTAATTTCAGAAGGTATGTGGAAAGAATGCTTGCAAGATTTTCAAGCATTCAGGGCGGCATTCATTCTTGCATGAAGATTCTCAATTTCATGCACGGCAACAAATCTTTGTATGTTTTTGTTGAGACCAGTCTTGCTTCGCCGTCATCAGTGTTTTCTGTTCCTTTGGGGGTTTTGTGGAAAAGACTTCTGTCTCAGAGCAAAAGTCTTTCTGGCTCAAAGTGGGATAAGAATTTTTTTGATTACGTGGAAGCAAAAAAGCAGAAGTACCAGCAGCAGGAACTGAAGAGATTCGGGTTGGAACCATTGAAATAAACAGTTCGTAGATTAGCAAGAAAAATTTATTAGTTAAATCTTTTGTAGGAGTAGGCGTTGATGAAGATTATCTCAGTGAGCAATCAAAAGGGCGGCGTAGGAAAAACAGCGACAGTAGTCAATCTGGCTGGGTATCTGAGCAGAGAACATGACAAGTCAGTTTTGGTTATGGATCTTGATACCCAGAGCAATGCTTCATGGAGTCTGAGCAACTACTTGCTTAACGTCAAATCTGGAGACGTGCTTTTGAATGCAGGTTTTGATGTCAGATCATGGAGAGAGTCATGCTGCAGGTCTTTGAGTTCTGGCATTTCGGTTGTCGAATCCGATCCTGTTCTGGCAGATATCGATTCTTTCGACATCAAATCGATTGTTGAGCGAATGACAGCTTTTTTGTCCGAAGTTGGCGATATGGGCGTAGATATTGTTTTGCTTGATACGCCTCCGTCATTGGGAAAAGCTTTGACTAGCGCTTTGCTTGTGTCCGATTTCGTAATCTGTCCGATTGAACTTGAGGCATACAGCCTTCAGGGCGTCGGCAAGCTGCAGAACGTTATTTCAAACATTCGCAAGTTCAATACGAATCTTCAGGTTTTGGGACTCCTTCCTTCGATGGTTGATAACCGCAACAAGCGGCACAGAGAGCAGCTTGCTCTGATTACCGAATCTTATCCGAATTTGGTCATCAGTCATTCCATAGGCTTGAGATCAAGTATCGCCGATGCTTTGTCCGAAAAGACATTTCTGGGCGACAGCAAGAAATCAAGTTCCAGGAAAGCAAAACAGGAATTTTCGGAACTGGCAGCTTGGATTATCGGCGCTATCGGCAAGGAGAATAAATAATGAGTGACCAGAATAATAATTCGAGCTTGCAGGATGCTTTTATGCGAATGAGCAGGCTTAAAAATTTGGATATGCAGGATGTTCTAAATAGATTTTCGGCGGTCATGGCCGATGTGACTGCAGAGCGAGTAGAGATGAAATATGACTCTGAAAGATCGAATGTTACCGTCACGGTGGGATATGAAAAGACTTCGCTTAAGGTGTCGGACAATTCGCCGTTCGGGACGATCAAAGATATTTTTGAACGGTGCTTTATGTAACTTTAGCGCTTGCTCTGACAGAGAAGGTCGCGTGATTTTGTAATGAGGATAAACAATGAGCATTAATTTAGATGACTTCAACAAGCTGGGTTCTTTGATGAACTCGGGATCTGCCGGCGAATCTTCTAAAATCGAGCTTCGCTTGATTGATGAGGATCCAAATCAGCCTAGAACTTCGAGCAATCCTGGATTTTCTGATGAATCCATTAACGAACTTGCCGAAACTATTAAAGAAAGAGGCGTTAAGTCCCCAATTTCCGTAAGAGATGCAGGAAACGGAAGATATATCATCAATCACGGTGCCAGGCGCTACAGGGCAAGCATTAAAGCTGGTTTGACTGAAATTCCAGCGGTCATTGATAACGACTATACCAAACTCGATCAGGTCATCGAAAACATTCAGCGAAACAATCTCACGGCTAACGAGATTGCTGATTTTATCCGCGAAGAGCTGAAAAGAGGAAAAAGCAAAAAGGAGATTGCATCTGAACTTGGAAAATCTAGCGCATGGATCAGCCAGTACTGCTGCATCATAGATCTTCCCGCCGAACTTGAAACTTTTTGGAGGGCTGGCGTTTTAGGAGATGACGTGACCGCATTGTCCGAATTATGCAAATGCTATCGTCAGAATTCTGAAAAAACCTTGGCGTTTCTTGGCGGTTCCGAAAAAATTTCCCGTCGCGAAATCGGCGAGTTTAAAGAAAAAATCGAAAAAGGCGAATCTGAACAATCAACAAGCAATGACGACAATGAAATTCGAGACTCAGATTTTTCTTCTGATGCGCAAGAGGCTGAAGCAGATGCAGAGAGTGACGAATCTAATGGATCAGTGTCAGCAGTCCATAAATCTTCCTTCAAAAACGATGATGAATCTGAAAACGATGATTTAGATGACGATATCGCAGATGCCGAAAGCGATGAGTTGGAAGAATTGTCGGAATCCATTGATTTAGAAATGAGCGAGTTTTCTACTATCGAACAGTATGCTGTGTCCGATTTTTCTGATGAAAGATACGGGGGGTTAAAGTCTGTCAGTAAGATTCTGTGTGTCTGCACGTTTGATGCTTCCGACGCAGAATATGAGGTTGTAAATGTAGAAACAGAGCAGGGCAAAGCGGTAATCACAAATTGTGAAGGAAAATGTTTTTTCGTGCCTGTTGATTCTCTGATTCTTTCTGGACTGAAGTTTGAGTAAAGAGGTGCGGTATGTCCAAGTATATTTATGTGCCATACTCCGATAAAGATGAAGCCAAAAGACTCGGAGCGAAGTGGGATAAGAATGCAAGCAGCTGGTACATTCCAGACGGCGTGAGCGAAGTTCCGTTCAGCAAATGGATCGAAACAAGAGATCCTTCGGTGCGTTTTGCTGAGGATTTGATTGCGCATGGATGTTTGCTTCGTCAGGATGAACCAAAATGCGACGGCCAGACTCACAGAGTCAAAGTTGAAGGCGACAAGGGCAATGAGCAAAGCGGTTTCTATGTAATGCATCTTGATGGCGTTCCTAACGGATACTTTATGAATAACCGTACCAAGGACTCTTTCAAGAATCTGTATCTTAATCGCGGCGCTGATGAAAGGGTGTCGCCAGAAGAGATTAAAAGACGCCAGGAAGAATATAAAGCCAAGCAAGCGCTTGCCGAACAAGAACGGCAGAAGCTAGAAAGACAGGTCGCCACTAATATCAGATATCAGCTGAAGAAGTTCTGCAACACGAACGAAATTACTTCTCCGTATTTCGTCACTAAGAGAATTCCCGGAAGCTTGTTTACTTTTGCAGAAGAAAGCAAGGATGGGGCAGTTACATGGATTCCGCTTTATGACGTGAAAAAGCAGCTTACGACAGCACAGACTATTTCCCCTGAAGGAGAGAAAAGGTTTGTCAAAGGCGGAAAGAAACATGGAAGTTTTCATGTCGTGCTTGGCAAAATCGAACCAGAAGATTCAACGGTCATTATTTGCGAAGGCTATGCCACGGCGGCAAGCATTCAGTACAGCTTAAGCGAACACAAGAACGTTAAAGTTGTTGCTGCCATTGATGCCGGGAATCTACTGCCTGTTGCTCAGAGTCTTAAAAAAAGGTATTCGGACAAACATTTTATTATTGCGTGCGACAATGACCGCGCGGGTGAAAGAAATGTCGGAGTCGATGAAGGCAAAAAAGCAGCAGAGGCAATTGGGTGCAAGGCGGTGATACCTCAGTTTTCAGACGGAGACGAAGGAACTGATTTTAACGATCTGATGCTGAGCGCAGGAAAAGATGCCGTTTTGAAGAGTTTTCTGACTGAGCTTCTTGTTTAAATGTTTTGTGGAGCCTGAGTTTGGATTGATGGCTCAGGTTTATTGCATATGAGTTCTGAAACTGAATATATTTTTGTTGATACAGAAACTACAGGCCTTGATTGCAGAACTGACGAAATTTTGTCTGTGAGCGTTGTCGATCATTTTGGCAGGTGCATTTTTCATTCTCTGGTGAAGCCTGAACACAAGAAGAGTTGGACCGATGCGGAAAGAATTCACGGAATAACCTCAGAAATGGTTAAAAATTCCCCCAGATTCAAGGTGTTGAAACCCATTCTTAACAAGATTTTCAAAGGAAGGCATGTAGTTGCCTACAACATGAATTTTGATTCTGCTTTTTTGGGCAGTTCTTTGAGGCATGCTGATTCGCTTCATTGCTGCATGAAGGCTTATGCCGAGCATAACGGCGAGTATGATCCCTTTAGACAGAGTTTTCGTTGGAAAAAACTGACCGATGCCGTAAAAGACTGCAATCCTGATTTTGTTTTTCATCCTCATTCGAGTCTTGACGACTCAATGGCAGCAAGAGAAATATGGCTTACTTTGATGAAGCATAAGTCTATCGCAGAAAAGTATGGATTTTATGAAAGGTGAGCGGTTAATATTTCAATTAAATATAATGTAATTTAGTTCTAATTTAAACGAGTATTTAGGGGTGGCGTATGATGATTACTCAAAAACAGATGTATGAAAATATGGATAGGATGGAAGGTCCTATTTTTCCTTCTATCGATGAAATCATTGAATACCATGATTCTGGCGAAGACGACAGAAATGCGCTTGAATATGAAAAAGCATATTGCGCACTTATAGAGCAGGTCAAGGACAAAACTCATGAAGAAAAGGTTTCGTTTTTGATGAAGCACATGGAGGAATTAAGGGATATCGTTACGATGTTTTCTTCGACAAGAGACATGTACTTGTACGACGGCGGAGATTTTTGCGATGAAGTTTTGGCAAATTTAATGATTTACCGCTATGAAAATAATATTTCAGTGCTTGATGATGAGTACTGCATACTTACCAAAGATTTCGTTAAAGGCGTAGAGGAAAGACTTCGCGAAAAGATTGCAGAGGAAGAAACTAGGAAACGCAGGGAAGAAACTAAAAAAAGAAGACAATGGGAGGCTGAACATCCTGAAGTAGCTAAGGCAATAATTGAACAAAAATTGCGAAAAAATGAGGAGTGGGCTGAACAGGCAAGAAAAAATGATGAAGAATTGTTTAAGAATTTTACGCCAGAAGACTGGAAAGAATTAATATATTATAAATCTTTTAAGTGATTATTGTTGCTGGTTTTCTAATGCATGTTGTCTAATTTAAAAGAGTATTTAGGGGTGGCGTATGATGGTTACTCAAAAACAGATGTATGAAAATATGGATAGGATGGAAGGTCCTATTTTTCCTTCTATCGATGAAATCATTGAATACCATGATTCGGGCGAAGATGACAGAAATGCGCTTGAATATGAAAAAGCATATTGCGCACTCATTGAGCAGGTCAAGGACAAAACTCATGAAGAAAAAGTTTCGTTTTTGATGAAGCATATGGAGGAATTAAGGGATATCGTTACGATGTTTTCTTCGACAAGAGACATGTACTTGTACGACGGCGGAGATTTTTGCGACGAAGTTTTGGCAAATTTAATGATTTACCGCTATGAAAATAATATTTCAGTCCTGGACGATGAGTACTGCATACTTACCAAAGATTTCGTTAAAGGCGTTGAGGAAAGGCTTCGGGAAAAAATTGCAGAGGAAGAAACTAGGAAACGCAGGGAAGAAACTAAAAAAAGAAGACAATGGGAGGCTGAACATCCTGAAGAAGCTAAAGCAATTTTTGAAAAGGAATTGCGAGA
>JAZQPH010000154.1:0-10405 GCA_045628385.1 Succinivibrionaceae bacterium | reverse complement strand
TGTCCTGCGTCTGCTGCAACAGCCTGTTCCAAAACTCACCTGCGTATTGTTCGCAGTCTCTTGCGGCAACGATGAGAGTAAGGGGATATAAAACTCTGTCAAAACGCTCCCTGAATCTTTCAGGCAATGCCGCGAGCGCGTCATTTCTGAAACGCTCGACGCTGACGTTTCTCGGAAAAGCCATTGCCTGCAATGCAAACGAATCAGCAAATGATCGGCATATCGCATCTCTTGTTTCGCCGCATGCAAGCTTTGCGCATTCTCTGAACGCTGACATGCATCCGAATGCATCTTTCCATCCGTTATTTTGAGCAGGAGCCCTATGAGTCATGAGTTCGCGTTCAAGAAACGATGCCTTGCGGCTTTTTGCCCAGGCTAGAGTAACAAATCCGATATCCGCGCATGATGAATTATCGGGAAAAACAATGCCCGAGTCTCGCAAAAAAGCCGTTTTGAAAAGTTTTCCCCAGGAACCGACATGCATGGCTTCATGCACCGTACGGCACAAACCTCCGCTGAGCGCATAATTATCTTCTGAATAGCGAACCGACGGACCGCCGAAATTCCTGGCTACGATGTTCTTTCCGTCAGGATCCGTTCCGATCACCGCGCTGAGGCAGAAATCAATGTCGGCAGACTGGGAATCGGCATGACGGACTAATTCGGCGAGCATCGTCTCTTCGAAAGCATCCTCTGGTTCAAAAAAAGCGACATACTCTCCGCGAGCCGCGCTGATGCAGATATTTTTGGCAGCAGCCCGGGATTTTGCTTCTGTCCTCATGATTTTTACGCGAGGATCGACTTGGGCAAGACCGCGGCACACCGCCCTTGTCCGCGCGCTCGCCCAATCGTCGACAATAATTATTTCGAGATCTGAAAGAGTCTGATTTGACAAACACTCAAGCGCATGGGAAAAATTTATTGATGAATCTGGAGCAATGACCGCAGCCGTAACCTTAACGGCGACCAAATGACATTTGCGTGCTTCCATCAATTTTCCTTAATTCTGAAATTCAGAATATCCCAACGCATGAAGATAGAGATTTTTTTCGGATGCCCCCATTTCTGGCAGAATTGCCTGCGCGAGATTGATGCCATCGGCAGACGAAGTCTTCATAATTTTCGCAACGTTTGCCGCATTCAAAATTATTTTTCCGGCAGTCGGGACTAGCACATAAGCTTCATATTCGTCATCGCATGAGAAAACGTCTGCCGCATGCGCCATGCCTTCAAGTTCTTCGCCAATCTTCATGCCTGCGAGCCAAAGCACAGGATGCATCTCTATGCAATGAAAACCAGCCTTTACAAGCATCTTCATAATATTCAGCCAAAACTCGCAAGCTTCTGGGATCGAATCTTTGCATATATCATGGTGCGCGACGGGAACCAGCACGCTTTGGCTTACGCGAAGCGGAACAAAACTCTCCAAAGGAGCCTTTGCCGCGCCGCGCAGATTTTCAAACGCAGCTTTTCCAAACCGCTCAAAATATCCGTTCAGTTTCCTGTCGGCAAATCGCAGCGTCGTCGCTATCGGAAAAACAAAGGCATCGAAAGAATCAGCCTTCCGATGCCCGCACTCGTCTTCAAAAAAAATTTTCACAGTCTTTACTGTTCTGCGCGCTGCTGCTTGACTGCCTCGCATGCTTTGGCGAACTGGTCTGCGCAGGATGTTCCTTTGTTACGGCACATATTGCCGCGACATTTCTCGACAATCTGATCAAGCGTCATGCCGTCGAGCAACTTGGATATCATCCGAAGATTGCCGTTGCAGCCGCCCATAAATTCGATATTTCTTACTACGTCGCCCTCTTCGACATCAAATTCAATCTGTCGAGCGCAACATACTTCTGTATCGCATCTATAACGCATCTTTCTTAATCCTGTTGAATTTTTCAATTTCGTCTTTGTCGGTTACTTTTCTGGCATTCTGTCTGATGGCTGCCAGGTTGGCTTTGGCATATTCCGCAACGGCATTCTCTACGGCAATGCGTTTCATTTCAGTATATGAACTCTTCTTGCCGCATGTTCTGCACACGACATCCTCGCCGTCCTTGAAAATGTAATCAGGACGCGGTTTGACAAACTCGCCCGAACCGCAGTGCAGGCAAGCAAGCGAGATTTCCATTAGGATTCCTCTGTTTCAACATGCATAACGCAATTCTGTCCGGCAACAGCTTTGCAAATGTGCGCATGAATTTTTTTCATATGGCAGTCATCTCCGTTAATGACCACCACCGGCGTAATTGTCGACTTGGCATGTTTTTCGAGAACGGGAATATCAAGCTCAATAAGCGGATCGCCAGCTTTGACTTCCTGTCCCTGTTCCGCAAGCCTGGTAAAACCAAGACCCGCCAAATCAACCGTATCAATGCCGACATGAATCAGCACATCTATGCCGCCCGTAGAAGTAACAACCACGCAATGATTTGTTTCGAAAATTTTGGTCACCACGCCGTCAAACGGAGCAAGCACGCGGTTTGAACACGGCTTGATGGCAATGCCTTCACCGACGATGCACTCGGAGTAGAGCACGTCAGGCACGTCTTCAAGAGGAATGACGTCCCCAGAAATCGGAGCCTTTACGGCCAATCCAGGAAACTCATCCTCTTTAACGACCATGCTTTTAATTTTCGAAAACAGAGATTCTAATGCCATAGCTGCTCTCCTGCGAACTTTCGATTGTCACATGCTCTTACTTTAGCAGATAAGAACGCAACGTATTCCAATCAGGATCGAAATTATCGGAAAGCACTGGCAGATTCGCGCGGCTTGCAAGAGCTTCCGGCAGCTCGATATCGGTTCCCAAAATTCTATCGACGTTCTCTTTAAACTTGGCCGGCGCCGCGGTGCAGAGGAAAATGCCCGTCTCGCCGTCCTTGAGATCCTTGCGCAGAAGTTCCCAAGCGATGGTTCCGTGTGGTTCGCCGACATAGCCTTCTTTGTTCAGGCGGCGCATAGCGTCTTCGGTATCAGCATCGGAAAGCATGCCGCTTGCAAGATCCTTAAGATCCCAGCCCATCACCTTGAAAAGTTCTTCAACGCGCGGCCAGTTGTTTGGACGGCTTACGTCCATGGCATTTGACAATGTCGCAACGGTATCGCGAGGTTCCCACTTGCCAGTTGCAAGATAACGAGGCACTGTGTCGTTGGCGTTTGTTGCGATTACAAAACGCTTAACTGGAAGTCCGAGTGCTTTTGCGAAGAGACCAGCAGTCACGTCGCCGAAGTTCCCTGACGGAACGGAGAACACGACTTCGGAGCGCTTTTCCTTTGGAAGCTGGGCAACAGCTTCGAAGTAATAGCATACCTGCGCGAGCAGACGGCTGATGTTGATTGAGTTTGCCGAGTTAAGACCAATCTTGGTTCTTACTTCTTCATCGTCGAAAGCTCTCTTCACCAATGCCTGGCAATCATCGAACGTGCCGTTAATCGCAACGGTTCTGATGTTCTTGCCGAGAGTGCAGAAAAGTTTTTCCTGCAGCGGGCTGATCTTTCCCTTAGGATAAAGAATTACGACATCAATTCCTGGAAGCTCATAAAAAGCGTGAGCAACTGCCGCGCCAGTATCGCCTGAAGTTGCAGTCAAAATGGTGATGTGCTGGCCCTGAGACACCGCAGAAAGCGCCTGAGCCATAAATCGGCCGCCGAAATCTTTAAATGCAAGGGTAGGTCCGTGGAACAGTTCAAGCGCATAAGAATTTTCAGAAACCTTTACAAGCGGCGCAGGGAAAGCAAACGCCTTCTTGAGCAGTTCGCCAAGATTAGGGAGTTCGTCGCCGAGGAATGCTCTCAGGACCGCTTCCGACCTTTCAACGAATGGCTTATCAAGAAGCGCATCGACGTTTTCAAGCTTCGGCATGCTGGCAGGGAAGAAAAGACCCTGACCGCGACCGAGCCCCTGACGGACTGCCGTAGCAAAATTTACAGTCTCGGAATGATCTTTGATGTTGTAAAGCTGCATTTTTTAACCTTTTTTGTATCTATTGTCGGTAACTGCAATCAGATGTTGCTTACTGTGGCGCCGTCAGAATCAATGCGGCACACATTGCAGAAACCATCGGAGTTCTGAATAAAATTGTCTTCAAGCCACGATTTGAGCGCATTGGCGATCTCAAGATTAGGCGCAACTGCAAAAATGCTCGGACCTGATCCAGATATGCCCATTGCAAGGCCGCCGTTTGCCATGACATGCTCGCGAGCTGCGTCAAATCCAGGAATAAGTGATTTTCTGTAAGGTTCGGCGATTACGTCTTTAAGCATCATTGCGGCTAGCTTTGCATTGCCTACATGGCTTGCCTGCACGAATGCTCCCATGCGGCGGGCAAAATCAATGCTCGTGTGGCGATCGTAAGAAGTCGGAAGAATTTTTCTTGCCTCGGCAGTTGAGACAAAAATTCCAGGATAGCAGGATACCCAGAACCAATCCTTGAATTCAGGAACGCGGCTGCTTATGACACCGCCTTCGTCAACAATGAGCTGGATGCCGCCCAAATAGCAAGGAGCGACATTATCATAGTGGACAGAACCCGAAATTCTGCCCTCTTCGCGACCCATCAATCCCATGCATTCGTCCTCAGTAAGAGGCGAATCATGGAATGCGTTAAGCGCAAGGCAAGCGGCGACAACAGAACAAGCGGAGGAGCCAAGACCAGTTCCGATTGGCAGATCCTTCTTAAGGACCATTCTCATGTTCTTGACCGCGATTCCGCGCTTATCCAATTCAGCCTTAAAATCGACGTAGCAATCGTAGACGATGTTCTTCTTTGGATCGGTCGGAAGTTTTTCTGCAAAAGCGCCAGCATTTTCCAAAGTAAATGCTTCGTCGGAATCGTATATTTCAACCGTATCCCCGAGTTTTGTTCCGTCAATCGGTGCCAAAGCTGCGCCCAAAATATCGAATCCGACGCTGACGTTTCCGATAGACGCCGGGGCAAACGCCGAAACAGCCATGTTAAATCTCCTGCTTCCAGTTCACAGTGCGAAGAATATCCGCAAACACGCCCGCAGCCGTTACTTCGGTACCCGCGCCGTAACCGCGCAGCACAAGAGGAATCGGCTGATAGTAGCTTGTTATAAATGCCAAAGCATTCTCGCCGTCCTTAACCTTGAACAGCGGATCGTTAGGTCCGACGGACGCAATCGCAACTTTGCACTTTCCGTCTTTAATGGAACCTACATAGCGCAGAACCTTGCCTTCTTTCTTGGCTTCTTCAGACTTTTGTCTGAACCATTCGTCAGCCTTCGGCAAGTTGGCAATGAATGTCGCGGCATCGCCCGACGCGTCGAACTCAGGAGGCAAAGCCATTTCGACATTAACATCGCCGAGTTCAAGCTTAAAACCGGATTCGCGGGCCAGGATGAGAAGTTTTCTCGCCACATCCATTCCGTTGAGATCGTCGCGAGGATCTGGCTCCGTGAAACCCATGTTCTTGGCCGTAAGCGTAGCTTCCGAGAAACTCATTCCTTCGTCTAATTTGCCGAAAATAAATGACAAGGATCCTGACAGAATTCCAGAGAATTCAACCAGTTTGTCGCCGGCTTTGATAAGGTTCTGAAGATTCTCGATAACCGGCAAACCTGCGCCAACGTTGGTTTCGTAAAGGAACTTGCGCCTTGTCGCCAATGCGGAACGGCGCAGCTTGCGATAGTAGTCCATCGAATCAGTGTTGGCTTTCTTGTTCGGCGTAATCACATGGAAACCTTCCGACAAGAAGTCTGCATACATCGATGCAATCTTAGGATCCGAGGTACAGTCGACGATCGCAGGATTGATCAAAAATGATTCCTTGACCTTCTGATTGACTACACTGAAATCAAACGATCCTTCTGCAGCTTCCAGACGGGATTTCCAATCTTCCTCAAGATTAATTCCGTCGCAGTCAAGCAGCATCTTGCGGGAATTTGCAAGACCGACCACACGAAGGCCGATGCCCTGAGCAAGAAGAATTTCTTGCTGGCGTTTAATCTGGTTAAGCAAAGCTCCGCCCACTCCGCCGAGTCCGACAAGAATGAGATCAACATACTGAACCGAATTAAAGAAACTCTGATGGCAAGCTTTGATTGCGTTTTTCACTCTGTCCGCCTTGACGACTGCCGAGATGGAACGCTCTGACGATCCCTGCGCAATAGCAGCAACATTGATATTTGTCTGCGCCAGAGCCTTAAAGAATTTAGCGGCAATGCCGCGCGAACGCTTCATGCCGTCGCCGACGACCGAAATAATCGCCATATCAGGACGCACATCGATTTCTTCCAGCAAGCCGCCCTTAATCTCAAGTTCAAACTCTGAATTGAGCGCTGCCATGCAAGTATCGCTGTCTTTTGTGTAAATGCAGAAGCTTATCGAATATTCGGACGACGACTGAGTTATCAGCGCGATGCTGACACCTGCGCGCGATACGCAATTGAATATCTTTCCAGCCATGCCGACCATGCCTTTCATGCCCGGACCTGAAATATTTATCAAGCTGATGCCGCCGAGATCCGATATACCCTTGACCGGCATGGAGTCGTCGCCATTTTCGGCGATGAGAGTTCCTTCCTGCTCAGGAGCCAAGGAGTTTTTGATAAGGCAAGGGATCTTAAATCTGGCAATCGGAGCTATTGTGCGAGGATGAAGAACCTTAGCGCCGAAATAACTAAGCTCCATCGCTTCCTTGTAGGAAACCGTTTTAAGAAGAACTGCGTCAGGCACCACGCGCGGATCGCAACTGTACACGCCATCGACGTCAGTCCAGATTTCGCAGCACGAAGCTTTAACGCAAGCGGCAAGGCATGCAGCCGAATAATCTGAACCGTTGCGTCCCATGAGAACGATTTCTCCTGAACGATTGCAGCCGCAGAAGCCCGGCATGAGCACAATCGAATCTGAAGAAAGCCCCAGATCGGCAATACGTTTTGCCGATTCATCGATATCGACTGCAGATTCCAAATAATCGCCGTCTGCTACCAGACACTGGGTTGCCTGAATAACTTCCGTCTTTTTTCCGCACGCTTTGAGAAGTTCTTCCATAATGCGGATGGAAAACGCCTCGCCGCGGCTCAAAATAACTGCTTGAATATTGTCAGGGCATTGCTTGAGAAGCTTGATGCCTCTGATCAAGTGATCAACGGATTCAAATTGCTCGCGAAGAAATGAATCGAGTACATCTTTATCGAGCGAAGGAACGCGTTGCTTGAGACCATCGATGATGCCGCGAAAAATTTCGGCAAGGCTGCGGATCGTTGCAGCAGGGCTATTACCCGCCGTTGTTACGGAAACAAGTTCAATAAGCAGATTGGTAACCTTTGCAGGCGCTGACAGAACCAACGCAGCCTGTTCCTCTTTTGCAGTATCCAGCGCAATTTTTGCAACACCGTGGAAACGTTCGGCATCGGCAAGCGATGTGCCGCCGAATTTCAAGACACGCATACATCCCCTTTATAAAAGTTATGGCATTCTGCGCTAATTTTACCAAATCCACAAAATTGCCGCATTAGTCAAATTACATAGCCGGCGCTCAATTGACGTCTATGTTTTCATGCGCGATTCAAACTTAATCAAAATCCCCCCATATCGGCCGCCTAAGCCTATTGCGTGACAAAAATGTGAGCAAAATAACTTCACAGCGTCAAATTTACCGATATATATCGTAGGCGCGGCCGTTTTGGCCCCGATGCATACTATTAAACACAGCTGGAACGCAGCAGATTGCCAATATTCATGCAGCAGAACCGGCATAACGCAGACACAACAGATCAATAAATGCTACTAGACAGCAAAATCAAAACATTCATGACGCTTGCCGAAGGCTCGGGCATTGCCGATGCGGCATCATCACTCGGCATCAGTCAAGACAAAATCATGCGCCACGTGCGCGATTTAGAAGAACACTATTCGCAGAAACTCTTCAGTCTCAACGAGAACGGACTATGCTGCCTTACGAGCGCAGGCAGGCTGCTTCTCAAAAGAATGAATTCAATCCGCAACGATCTAAAGCATACAAAAGATGAACTGCGATGCTTCGGAAATTGCAAATGCGAGATCAAATTGGGCGTTACCCACACAATAGGACAGTCTGTCATTCCACGCCCTCTCGCACGCTATCTTTTGGAGCCAGAATCTTTCGATGTGAGCATGGAAGTAGCCAGCACCGAAAAACTGACCAAAAAGCTGCTGAACGGCAAACTGAACATTGCCATGACCGAAAGCGGTTTCGATACGGACATTTTTGACGCGATGCTGTATGCGACCGTACCGTTTGTTGCCGTATGCTCTACCCGCCACAAATTCAAGCAGGCACCCGTATACCTTAAAGATCTGACGAGAGAATGCCTGCTGATAAGAGAACAGAGCAGTTCCACAAGACACATGACCGAAAGATGCCTGTGGTCAAAAGGCATTGCACCGACTGACTTTGAGCGAGTGGTCGAAGTGGCAAGCGTTCAGGCGATTTTGCAGATGATCGACGAGGATCTCGGCTTCAGTTTCATGTATGCGCCGTGCGCGGAAGAAGCCATTAGACAAGGAAGGCTTAAAGAAATTCCGCTCAAAGATTTGTCCGTATACAGAGATTTTCATTTCATCTGGCCAAGAAGTTCTTCATACCACGATGAATACATCCAGATGTGCAAAAGAATCTGCGAGATTTACCAACGAATGGTCAATCCAATGTAAGCATATAACAAACGGTCCGCGAGTGCGGACCGTTGATTTTGAATAGTCATGCTGTTTTTCGTTAGGCAAACAAAACACCGGCCAGCAATGACATATTAAGCAAGGCAGCGCCAACAGAAGTCGGCTTCATAAGCGGTTCTAGCATAGAACCAGACGACTTTGGAGAAACAACCTCGCAGGCGGCCTTGGCAAAAGGCACCGCCGCAGCCAGGGCCAAAGTCAGCCATAACGGCGAGTAGAGAAATAAAACAGAAAACAGATATATAAAACCTGCAGACGCAAACATCGCCGCATGGTAAATTTTTCCTGCCTTAACGCCAAACCTGACGGGCACGGATTTTTTTCTGCCTACGGCAAGGTCGCTTTCATAATCACGCAGATTATTGACGTTAAGAGTCATCGTGGAGGAAAATCCGGCCATGCATCCCCACAGGACGCCCCATATCGACACATGCCCCGCAAGCATGAATTCTGCCCCCATTACCGCAACGAGACCGAAAAACACGAATACGAATAGATCTCCCAGTCCTATGTAACTGTATGACGGTCCCATCGTATAGGTAACTGCGGCGATAGCCGAACACGCGCCCAGTACGCAAAACCAGCCGAATTTTGCAGGTTCGCCCCAAAAACAGGTCAAAAGAGCAAGACTTCCTACAATGAGAGTTACGGCCAAAACGGCAAACGTTGCTTTTTTCATTTCCGAAAGCGAAACTTTCCCCTGCCCTATGACGCTGACCCGTCCCGCGCGTTCGACACGATCAACGCCCGAAATCATATCGCCAAGGTCGTTGGCAAAATTTGAAAGAATCTGCAGCAAAGCCGCCGTGGCGACAATGAGAGCCGACTGGATTATAAGAAGCCAGACGGGAACCATAGATGATTCAAATGCGCCCAAACCTGCACCAAGAGCCACTGCCGAGCATGACATCGGCAAAGTTCTCGGTCTTGATGCTTCAATCCAGCGGTTCATCGCCTGCATTACTCCGCACTTTTGGGCTCAGCAGAGAGCGTTGGCCTCAAATTCTCATTTTTGACATATGCCGTTCCTTCGGGAAGTTTGTACAGCAAGTGAATGTACAGCTGCTCTCCCGCAGCTGCCGCAGCTGCGCTCGGTGCCGTCTCGTAAACGGAAAACCATCCGTCTTTCAAAAAGCGAGCCGAATCAGGAGATACATGAAACACCGTTCCCTTAGGTAGCGTATCGACTACTTTGGCGCCTTCGTCTGCATCCTCATACAATTTAATCTCAGTCTGAGCTTCCCACCAAAGATTAGGTCCAAGATCCTCTGCAAAAGCACAGGGCAAAAAAAAGGCCATCAGCCCGGATAAGGCATATTTCCTCAAATTCATAATCAGTTCCTTATGGGATATTTCAAACTCAAAATCGTTCGGCAGATGAACTCATCTCAAACCGCAAACTTTCTTGTTAATGCTGTTGTCTATAATCTGCCGCAGTCTCATTACCGAATTTTAAAACTCATTATTTTTGCAAGTCGCTAATTCTGAATCTCACAGTACGTGCAGCGAGGACCGGAAAATACCATGACATAAGCTTTGACCCGCTTGTTTTTAAAATCAACGGACGATTTGTATCTGAGAACCTGTGATGAGGCTTCTTCCACGAGACTCTGCAATTTTGCTTCCGAATATTTGGCTTTCGACAGATATTTGAGTTCCAGCACGTAGACGCACTCCTCGTCCGTTCCTTTGCGGACCGTGATTGCCAAATCGGCAAACTTTTCCCCG
>JAZQPH010000153.1:0-9673 GCA_045628385.1 Succinivibrionaceae bacterium | reverse complement strand
GATTGACGCCTCGGCTGCAGGGACGAAGCATCCAGCGTGGGCCATCAGGACAATGAGAGCGGTCTGGCGCATATATGTGGATTTTCCGCCCATGTTCGGTCCCGTCACCAACAGCATGGTTATGCCGTTTCCAAACGAGGTGCCGTTCGGGATGAACGGCTCTCCGCTTGATTGTTCGATGACGGGATGCCTGCCTTCTCTAATGCATATGCCTAGTTCGTTTGCAAAAACCGGTCGGCAATAGTTCCGCTCCGAAGATACCGCCGCAAACGATGTCAGCATATCAAGTTCAGACAGCGTCGATGCCGTATTTTGCAAATCGGTCAGTCTGGAAAGCAGACGATCGATGAGCTGCTCGTAGATTTCTTTTTCAAGAGCCAAAGCATTGGCCTCGGCAGACAGTTTTTTGTCTTCGAGTTCTTTAAGCTCGGCGGTGATGTAGCGTTCGCTGTTTTTGAGAGTTTGTTTTCTTATATAGTGCGCTGGAACCAAATCTGATTTGCCGCGGCTTACGTCTATAAAAAATCCTTGCACGCTGTTGTAGCCGATTTTAAGTGTGGGAATGCCTGTAAGATTGCGTTCTCGTGACTCAATTTCGGCAAGCAGCGATTCATGCCCCGAACTCAGCATTCTGAATTCGTCAAGGCGGCTGTCGTATCCGTCGCGGATTACTCCGCCGTCTCTTATCATGAGCGACGGCATGTCTGCCACTGCCCTTTTCAGAATATCCGCTTCTTCGGCAAAAGACGGGATGGCACGCGCGATGCTGGCAAGATTGCCGCTTCCTGAAGATTCGAGCGCAGCTAAAAGGCTTGGCAGCGCGCAGAGCGCTTCACGAATTCTGCAAAAATCGCGCGGTCGTATGGTACGAAGAGCCAATCTGGCAAGGGAACGTTCGAGATCGCCTACTTCCTTGAGGCTTTCGGCGAGGGCCGATGTCAGATCGGATGTTATTATGGCCTCTACTGAATCAAGTCGTTTCTCTATGAGCGTTCTGTTGCGGGGCGGATTGAGCAGATTTCGCCACAGCGTTCTGCTCCCCATCGCGGTAGACGTTCTGTCCAGCGCATCGCACAGCGTGTGATCGCGCCCGCCTGAAAGATTTCGGGCAATTTCGAGATTTCTGACGGTAGCTCCGTCCATCGCAAGATACTGATTGGGATTGCGGAGACGAATGGATCTTATGTGGGGAACGTCGTTTTTTTGCGTTCCTGCAACATAAGAATATAAGCAACCAGCGGCTCCGATGGCGGTTTTGGCATGTTCGATGCCAAATCCTGCCAGGGATGCTACCGAGAATTTGCGGCAGAGCGTTTTTGTTGCCGTTTCGGTATCAAATTCCCATTCGGGGTGGCGTCGAAGACCAGAAAGCGTGCCGAGGTAGGAGTTTTTGTCCGGGCGGATTCGCTCGTCGAGGATTGTTTCTGCCGGCGATATTTTGGCCATTTCGGTTTCAAGGAATTCTTCTCCGTCCCCTTCATACAGGTAAAAATCGCCTGAGGACATGTCGATGACGGCTATGCCATACCTTGAGCGGTCCTTCTGCTTGGAGACGGAAACGGCTGCTATTAGGTTGTCCTGTCCGTCTTTAAGCAAAGATTCGTCGGTGACAGTTCCAGGGGTGAGCACGCGGACAACTTTTCTTTCCATAGGTCCTTTGGTCAGTCCCGGTTCGCCTATCTGTTCGCAAATTGCTATCGATTCGCCCAAAGAGAGCAATCTTGCAAGGTATCCGTCGCAGGAGTGAAACGGAACTCCTGCCATAGGAATATCCTCATTGCCGTTGGTTTTTCCGCGTCTTGTGAGAGTGATGTCTAGAAGGCGAGCGGTTTTCTTCGCATCTTCAAAGAAGGTTTCGTAGAAATCCCCCATGCGATAGAAAAGTATCATGTCTGGATAATCGGCTTTGATCCTGTAATATTGACGGAGCATTGGGGTCGGCGCGCTGTCAATCAGGCGCTGTATTTCTTGATTTGTCTCTGGAGTGCTCATGTTATTAGCCGATATTAATGAAATTTCTGAATCCGAACTTTTTCGCCTTGCCGAAAATTTGGGCGAAACGCTTAAAAAAGCCAATCTGTCTGTTACGACGGCCGAGTCATGCACTGGAGGCGGCATTTCTTATTGCATCACTTCCGTACCTGGCTGTTCGTCTTGGTTCTCAAGGGGCGCGGTCACCTATTCTAATGAGGCTAAGTCTGAAATGGTAGGAGTCAGAGCAGAGACTGTGAAAAAATACGGGGCCGTGAGCCGGGAAACGGTGGCGGAAATGGCCGAAGGCGCATTGAGATTAGCACATGCGGATTTTGCCATTGCTGTTTCGGGAATTGCAGGCCCTGACGGCGGATCAGAAGACAAACCTGTCGGTACGGTATGGTTTGCAATTGCAGGAAGAGACACGCCGACTCAAGCAAAAGTTAGAGTTTTTCAAGGTAACAGAGACGCTGTAAGAAAACAGACAATCAAAGAAGCTTTGGTGTGGCTAGCGGTTGCGGCATTGCATCAAATATGTCCTTGAATGTCGCCGTTTGGTTATTCTAATGAATTTGGTGGAGCATATATTTGTTGGTGTATGTGTTGCGTGGCTGATTAAACTGGCATGTATTAGCGATCTGAACAGTAATTTATGTATAAAACTTTCTTGAAAATGACGAATATTGAATAATGTTGACATAAATATTAATTTTTTGATGTTTTGTGACAAATAATGTGTCATTTGAATTTGCATGCCTATACATAATGATGTATGATACAAACATAAGCATGAAACAGGGCTGTTTAGCCTAAGAGGACGAAGACGATGGACGAGAAAGTCGCAAAAAAAGCATCCGCAAAGAATGATGACAGAACAAAAGCTCTCAAGCTGGCAATGGATCAGATCGAAAAGAGTTTCGGAAAAGGTGCGATTATGCGTCTTGGCGATGCGCCAATGAGCGATGTCGAGGTAATTCCTACGGGTTCTATTTCTCTTGATATTGCCTTGGGAATTGGCGGTTTGCCGTGTGGAAGAATAGTCGAAATTTATGGTCCTGAATCCTCAGGCAAAACAACGCTGACACTCGAAGTAATTTCCGAAGCGCAGAAACTTGGCAAAACTTGCGCGTTCATAGACGCAGAACATGCTCTTGATCCTTCGTATGCGGCCAAGATTGGCGTGCAGGTTGAAGATCTTGTCGTATCGCAGCCAGATACCGGCGAACAGGCTCTGGAAATATGCGACAGCCTCGTAAGATCCGGCGCAGTGGATGTGATCGTGGTTGACTCTGTTGCGGCCTTGACCCCGAAAGCAGAAATCGAAGGCGACATGGGCGAATCGCATGTGGGTCTTCAGGCGCGCTTGATGTCGCAGGCTCTTCGCAAATTAACGGGCAACATTCAGCAGGCAAACTGCCTTGTCATATTTATTAACCAGATCCGCATGAAGATCGGCATCATGTTCGGAAATCCAGAAACAACAACCGGCGGGCAGGCTCTCAAATTCTATTCGTCGGTCCGTTTGGACATCCGCCGTACCGGAGCGTTGAAGCAGGGCGACGAAGTCATCGGTTCAGAGACCAAGGTGAAGGTCGTCAAGAACAAAATGGCGGCTCCGTTCAAACAGTCCGAATTTGTGATTCTGTACAACGAAGGCATTTCGAAACTCGATGAAATTGTCGATCTCGGCGTTAAATGCGATTTCATTAAGAAATCTGGAGCTTGGTATTCGTATCAGGGCGAAAAGATCGGTCAGGGCAAGAGCAACGCTGTCGTGTTCTTCAAAGAACATCCTGAGGTAGCCGAAGAACTCGAAAAAATGATCAAAGATAAATTGATGCATCGGGAAGGCTATGAAAGCGATGTCAACGCACCGGATTCAGTTGCCGCTCCTGATGCGAGAAACGGTTATGACGAATCAAACGGCGAAGATGACATGCTGCCGTAGCATCAACATCAGAGCATCAGAGAGGGCGCTTTGGCGCCCTTTTTTAATAGTTTTGAAGGTATTGGGTTAAGATTTAGATGGCGCGAGCCATCTGTCAACAGAAAAACTATGAACGGTTTCCAAAACATGAATGCTGAAATCCTTAAAAAAGCGGTAGGTTATGTGACATATCTCGTGGCGCGCCGCGAATATTCGGTAAAGGACGTTAGAGAAAAACTGATCGCCAAATTTGATGACGCAGAACTTGTTGAATATGTCTTGGCCTATTGCGTTGACAAGGGATATGTTTCCGATGAGCGTTTTGCTTCATCTTTTGCAAAAGCGAAAGCAGCGCACGGCAACGGGCCAGAAAAAATTCGCTTTGAACTTTCGGCAAAGGGCATAAGCAAAGATGTCGCCGATGAGGCGATGGCCGAGCTAGAGATTGATTTTTTGGAATCGGCAATCAGCGTTCTAAGGTCAAAATTTTCTCGAGGCGATCTGAACGACTACAAAACAAAGTGCAAAGCGATGCGCGCGCTTTTGTCTCGCGGCTTTAATTCTGGCACGGCATCTTCGGCCGTTGAGACGCTCGCAGGCGAAGCCGAAGACTCAGAATAATTAAAAATGAAGGTCTTTGGCGCAACCTTTTGCCAATTAAGGCACGCAAAAAGGGTAAAATACGCCGATCAGTTTTCTCTCTTGCAAGAGTTATTACGGAGGGCCGTTCTCCGAACGGCACAATTGCTATGACAATGACTACCTCGGAAATAAGGACTGCGTTCCTTGAATATTTCCAGGGGGAAGGGCATAAGATCGTGGCGTCCAGTTCTCTGGTGCCTCAGAACGATCCTACGCTGCTCTTCACCAACGCCGGCATGAACCAATTCAAAGATGTGTTTCTCGGCAACGAAAAGCGCGCATATACCCGCGCAACCACCGCTCAGAAATGCGTTCGTGCAGGCGGCAAGCACAATGACCTCGACAACGTAGGTTATACCGCCCGCCACCATACATTCTTTGAAATGCTCGGAAACTTCAGTTTTGGCGATTACTTCAAAAAAGAAGTAATTCCGTTTGCATGGAAGTTCTTGACCGAAGTTATCAAATTGCCGGCTGACCGCCTGATGGTCACCGTGTATGCCGAAGACGACGAAGCTTACGATATTTGGAACAAGACTGTCGGAATTCCTGCTGACAGAATTGTCAGAATCGGAGACAACAAGGGTGCAAGATATGCATCCGACAACTTCTGGCAGATGGGCGACACAGGTCCTTGCGGCCCATGCACCGAAATTTTCTACGATCACGGCGCAGATATTTGGGGCGGTCCTCCGGGATCTCCTGAAGAAGACGGCGATCGCTTCATCGAAATTTGGAACCTCGTGTTCATGCAGTTTAACCGTCTTGCCGACGGCACCATGGAAAAATTGCCAAAGCCGTCCGTAGATACCGGTATGGGACTTGAGCGCATTGCTGCGGTTCTCCAGGGCGTTCACAACAATTACGACATCGATCTGTTTCGTGATCTCATTGACTGCATTGCCGACACTCTCGGCATCGCCGACAAGACCGAAAAGTCACTGCGCGTTATCGCCGATCACATCAGATCGTGTTCGTTCCTCGTGGCAGACGGCGTCATGCCGTCAAACGAGGGCAGGGGATATGTGCTGCGCCGCATAATCCGCCGCGCCGTTCGTCACGGAAGACTTCTCGGAGTCAAGGAAGTATTCTTCTATAAGTTTGTGGCAAAACTAGCCGAACTGATGGGCGATGCTTACCCTGAACTTAGACAGCAGCAGCCTGTTATCGAGAAGGTTCTGAGAGTTGAAGAAGAGCAGTTTGCCAAAACTCTTGATCGCGGCCTGGCGCTTCTTGATAGCGCACTTGAAGGTTTGGGCGATGCAAAAGTCATTCCCGGCGATGTCGTGTTCAAACTCTACGATACTTACGGTTTTCCTGCGGATCTCACTGCAGACGTGGTTCGCGATCGCGGATATTCGATCGATGAAGCGGGATTTGATGAGTGCATGGCGCAGCAGAAGGCCAGAGCTAAGGAAAATTCAACGTTCAAGGTTGACTACAACTCCATGCTTTCGACTTCCCATGCCACCGAGTTTGCAGGTTACGGACAGACTTTGTCCGAAGGCACTGTTCTTGAAATCTTTGCTAACGGCAAAGACAGCGTCGATGAAATCGGCGCAGGAAAGGATGCCGTCGTAATTCTTGACAAAACTTCGTTCTACGGCGAAAAAGGCGGTCAGACTGGCGATCAAGGCCGTATTACAACAGCGGACGGCTGCGAGTTTGTCGTCAATGACGCGATAATTCTCGGAAATGCGATTGCGCACCTTGGCTATGTGGAATGCGGTTCTCTTAAGGTCGGCAGCAAAGCTAAGACCGAAGTGACTCCATCCCGCAGAGCATCCGTATGTTCCAATCACTCGGCAACGCACCTGCTTCAGGCAGCGCTCCGAGAAGTGCTCGGAACGCATGTGGCGCAGAAGGGTTCGTATGTCGATGATGAACGCCTGCGCTTTGACTTCTCCCATTTTGAAGGAATGACCAAAGAGCAGATTGTCCAGGTTGAAAGCATCGTTAACGCCAAGATCAGAGAAAATCTTGAAGTAGTTACCGAAGTGATGAACCTCGAAGATGCCAAGAACAGCTGCGCAATGGCTTTGTTCGAAGACAAATACGACTCGCAGGTTCGCGTAGTGTCGATGGGCGAGTTCTCCAAGGAACTCTGCGGCGGCACGCATGTTTCCCGCACAGGCGACATCGGCTTTTTCAGAATTGAATCCGAAGCCGGCATCGCAGCAGGCGTACGACGCATCGAAGCGTTGACTGGCGCTGCTGCCGTTGCATCCGTTCAGCAAGGATTTGCCGAACTGTCTGCGATTTCTAAGTTGATCAAGGGCGCGGGCACTTGCCTTTCCAAGGTTGAGCAGCTGATAGCCAATGAGCGTCAGATGTCAAAAGAGATCTCCGAACTTAAAGAAAAATTGGCTGCGGGAAAGGCAAAAGAACTGCTGTCGGATGTTGTGAGCATAAACGGCATTAATGTGATTGTGGCTTCGGTCGACGGAGCAGACGCTAATGCTCTTAAGTCGATGGCTGAAGATCTCAAGGCATCTCTTGTATCGGGCATTGTGGTTCTCGGCGCCAAAGTCGCAGATGACAAAGTCAGTCTGGTCGCCGGAGTTACGAAAGATCTCGTGTCCAAGGTTAAAGCTGGCGAACTTGTCAATGCGGTAGCATCCTACGTAGGAGGCAAGGGCGGCGGTCGTCCTGAATTGGCTCAGGCCGGCGGCACTAACCCTGACAGCCTGCCTGTTGCATTGCAAAATGCATCATCATGGCTGGAAGAACGCATCTAAAGCTTTGAGTCTTTCATTTGGCGAAAACCGCAATCATTCGTGATTGCGGTTTTTTGTTTGATTATCTTGCCGATCGGCATTAAGCCAAAACATCTCTATGCTAAGATAGAGATCAGACAGTGGAGGTCATCATGCTAATTTTGACTAGACGCCCCGGCGAAACGCTGATGATCGGCGAAGATATTAAGGTTACGGTACTTGGTTTTAAAGGAAACCAGGTAAGGCTTGGAATCGAGGCTCCAAATGACGTCAGCGTGCATCGCGAGGAAATTTTTTTGCGAATAAGCGAAGAGTCGGAAGAGAATAATCTTGAGATTTCTGATTCGTCGGATTTTAAAGAGTAAGGAATTTTGGCCTAATTTGCTTATTTTTGACCGATCAGCGGTCGAGTTTGATTTTGATACTTGACTTGCTGGTCTTCTCGGGTATCATATAGCCACATATCGCACGGAGTGATGGCCGAGAGGCCGAAGGCGCTCCCCTGCTAAGGGAGTATACGACCAAAAGTCGTATCGAGGGTTCGAATCCCTCTCACTCCGCCACCTTTTCCTTGCGATTCAAAGGCGACCTCGAGTCGTTTTTTCTTTTTATACGTCTGCAAATCCATATCTCATAACTGGCAATTTTCAGATCATCTATGATGTTTATTTAGGTGAATTGACGGTCAATTGCTCTAGTTTGACGGACGCTGCGCCGCAGCAATGACCGATGCGAGCCGATTTGGCAATAAGGTCTTGCGATGCGGCGCAGGACGATTTTGATGTTTGGCGAACGTTCGAAACATCAGAAACGTTTGGTAAGTTTTATTTCAAGCCTTATCTTTTCTCCCAAGGATGCGGCCGTCGGATAGGACGGATCTTTTGCCCATCTTGCTTCGAAATCTGCATATAATGGAAATTGCGCCGTAAAGCCGATGACGGTCTTCCAAGTCGGAATTTTTAGGTTTATTGCAGGTCCGGCCATGACTACGTCGCTTGAGTTGTGATTGCTGTGTCCTGATGTTTTTGAACTGAATATTTTCTCATACTGGGCTTCGACGCCTATATCTATCCAGCTGTTTATGGCAAATGCGTAACGGGCGTTGGTTCTCAGCAGATCGCTTTGCTTGCCGCTTGTGCCATATTTGGAACTGCCGCCGTGAAAGCGGTACAGGTAGCCGATATCTGCGTCAAATATGTGTCTGCCTTCGCCGAAAGTCTTCGTTATGCCTGCTTCTGCCCATATTCCCCAAGCTCCTGTTCCGACTCTGTCGATGTCGGTGCTGCCTGTCGGAATTTGAATGCCGATGCCGGCGCCTAAATTGAACGGATAACCTTCGTTTTCGTTCATCCATTGGCGTCTTAGCACGAGCATGGTATCCGCGATGCCGGTTTTTTTGGGGGCTGGCGACAAAGTCGAGCCGTTGTCGAAATCATTGTGGACGAACGGAGTAGCGGTGCGGATGTCCCAGCCGTTGCCGAGTCCGTAACGCAATTTGAGCACGGCAACGTCCTGATTGTTTTCCTGCGTTCCGCTGCCGAATGGGTAAGGCGCGGAGTATGAACTTCCGGATCTGTACCACGTGTCTTTGTCAGCGTGCGAATAATTAATGAAAGCCGCAAAAGTTCCTTCGGGGAACAAGCCTCCTGCAGGAGTGATTGCGCTGATGACGGCAGGTCCCGGCATAAGTTTGGGTGTCTCCGCATGAACCGCTCCAGCCAAGATAGTTGCCGCGAGGAACGCAGCCGCCGAATATTTCATATAAGTACTCCGGTTAAGATATTGGACCCCAAATGATAACCTAAATATCCGCATGTTATAAAATCACGTCTGTTCGGACGGATAAAATCCGCCATTGAAAGTTTTGACTAAGGACGAAAACAGTGAAAATTCCCTTTATTGGTGCATTTGCTGCGTACGCGATTGCCGCATTCTCGGTTTTGCTCCCTTCTTTGACGCATGCGGACGAACAAGGAACGACGAAACTCAGAATCGGAACGCTTCCTGCAGCCGATTCCGTGGTTTTGTATGCAGCCAGGGATGAAGGTCTCTTTTCAGAATACGGCCTTGACGTTGAAATTGTTCCGTTTACCAGCGCTCTTGAACTCGGAGCTGCGATGCGCGCAGGTTCGCTCGACGGCCATTTCGGCGACATCATCAACGTGCTTATGCAAAACGAGACCGGCGCGCCTCAGGCCATAGTAGCCACGACTTCCAGATCAAAGAAGTCTGCAAGATATTTTGGTTTGGCGGTGGGACCGTCGTCTGGCATCGAAAAAGATGAGGATTTGAAGGGAAAAACCGTGGCCATCGGAAAAGCGACGATTGTGGAATACGTTTTTGATGCGTTGGCCTCTCAAAAAGGTGCTGTCGACATGATGGCAAAAAAGGATATAAGGCAGATTCCGATCAG
>JAZQPH010000152.1:0-9507 GCA_045628385.1 Succinivibrionaceae bacterium | reverse complement strand
TTCCAATGGCAGAACAGCGGTCTCCAAAACCGACGGTTGTAGGTTCGACCCCTACCGCCCCTGCCACTTGATTTACTTGAAGACGATTAGAAATGGCAAACGATAAGAATCAGGTCCAGCCACAGGATCAAAAGCAGCCTCAGGCCAAAGTTCAGAAGTCTAAGTCTGATGACAGAGGATCACTAAGCGTTGCCTTGTGGATTATTGCAGCCGTTGCAGCGGCAGCAGCTGTATGGATGAACTACTATTTCCAGCAACCGGATTCGATCCAGCCGACTGAAGTAAGACTTCCGGCTGTAATCGGTGCGATTGCAATTGCATTCGTCTGCGCTCTCCTTACCAACAGCGGTCGCTCTCTCATAAAATTCGCCAAAGCTTCGAAAAACGAGATGCGAAAGGTCACTTGGCCTACCCGCGAAGAAACCGTAAAGTCCACAGTAGGCGTAGGTGCCGTTGTGGCGATAGTGGCATTTATCATTTGGGCTTTTGACGTGATCATCGGCTCATTGGTCAGCCTTATCACCAGCGCTTAAAGGAGACGGCAATGGCAGACAACGAGAAAAAACTCCAGTGGTTTGTGGTGCAGACTTCTTCTGGATATGAAAATCGCGTTCAGAAGACTCTGGTAGAGCAGATTAGCCGCGAAGATTGCACTTGCTCTGACAGATTTGGTCGCGACGAAAACGGACAGCTTCAGATTATTGTTCCTACCGAACAGGTTTCTGAAAGAAAGGACAACCGCGTCCGAGTCACGCAGCGCAAAATTTTCCCTGGTTACGTATTGGTTCATATGATTATGGACGACGAAACATGGCATTTGGTTAAAGATACCAGCCATGTGCAGGGATTTTTGGGACCTTCTAAGGATAAGCCATCGCCACTGAGTGAAGCCGAAGCTTCAAAGATTCTTGCGCAGCTTGAGAGCGGCGAGAATAAGCCGAAGCCTAAGACTGTTTACACGGTCGGCGATCAGATACGTGTTTGCGATGGTCCGTTCAAAGAGTATAACGGCACTATCGAAAGCGTCGACTACGAAAAGGCCGTCGTTACCGTTGCGGTTACCATCTTTGGCAGACAGACTCCGGTTGATCTCGATTTCTCTCAAATCGAAAAACCGTAATTTTTTGTTCTTATTTAAGGGCGGTCAGAGACCGCCTTTTTTCTTTCGGCCGCCGTTCTTGGGCAAATTATCAAAGATTGCGGACAAGAATCTTTCTGAAAAATCTTTTGATCGCCGCTTTGATTCATAAAAAATAATTTGATCGCGATCAAACGCTCAAAAATGTTGCAGTGGTAACCATTTCGAATTACAATACATCACCTTCTCCCGAAAGGGAGGAAGTAATCCTTAATTATTCTGTGGGGAGCCTTAGACGAAACATCGTGTTTCCGAGGCGTTTGTACCCTTTACTTAGGAAAATTCAGAAAATGGCTAAGAAAGTCCAAGCTTATATCAAGCTTCAGGTCAAGGCCGGTATGGCCAATCCTTCGCCTCCAGTTGGCCCAGCACTCGGTCAGCACGGCGTTAACATCATGGAATTCTGCAAGGCATTCAATGCCAAGACAGATAAGCTCGAGAAGGGAGCTCCAGTTCCAGTAGTTATTACGGTTTACAGCGATCGTTCTTTCACCTTCGAAACCAAGACTCCACCAGCAACCTATCTTCTCAAGAAGGCTGCCAACATCACGTCTGGTTCCAAGAACGCCCTTACTACCAAGGTAGGCAAGGTTACCCACGCTCAGCTCATTGAAATTGCTAACATCAAGGCAGCCGATATGACTGGCGCTGATGCAGAAGCAAACGCGCGCACCATCGCGGGTTCCGCTCGCTCCATGGGCTTAGAGGTAGAGGGTTAATAAAATGGCAAAGATCACTAAGCGCATGCGCGCACTCTACGAATCAGTAGATCGCACCAAGGTATACGACGTGACCGAAGCTCTTGATCTCATCAAGAAGTCTGCTACAGCAAAGTTCAAAGAAAGCGTTGATGTTGCAATCAACCTCGGTATTGACGTACGCAAGTCCGACCAGAATGTTCGTGGCGCGGTTGTTCTGCCACACGGCACTGGTAATGTAGTACGCGTTGCTGTATTTACCCAGGGCGCAAACGCTGACGCTGCAAAGGCAGCCGGCGCAGACGTTGTTGGTATGCAGGAACTTGCTGACGAAATCAAGAAAGGTTTCAGCGAATTCGACGTTGTTATCGCTTCTCCTGATGCGATGCGCGTTGTCGGTCAGCTCGGTCAGATCCTCGGCCCTCGCGGACTCATGCCAAATCCAAAGGTTGGTACCGTAACTCCAGACGTAGCTACTGCTGTTAAGAATGCAAAGGCTGGTCAGGTACGTTACCGCAACGATAAGGGCGGTATTGTTCACGCCACTATCGGTAAGGTTGATTTTGACACCGTTAAGCTCAAGGAAAACCTTGAAGCTGTTGTAGGTGCCGTACGCAAGCAGAAGCCTGCCAATGCGAAGGGAACATACCTCAAGAAGGTATCTGTTTCTTCTACCATGGGTATCGGTCTTGCTGTCGACCTCTCTACCGTGTCTGAAAAGACTGGCGCTTAATTGCGAAAATCTGGGGAGGCGGCATGCCGGCTCCCCATTGGTTGGGAGTTCAGTCTCCCGTCCAAGACCGCTGGGGATTAGATCTTAAAAATCCAGCGTAGACGGTGCGAACCCCAGCAGAAAGAATTCTTTCTTCTGGATTCAGTTACCGAAGGACCCGAAAGGGAATAAAGTTCCGGTTTACCGGATTAAATGGAGTAAAACCAATGGCTCTTGATCTCGAAGGCAAAAAGAACATTGTTGCTGAGGTTATTGAGGCTGCCAAGGGTGCACTGTCCGTTGTAGCTGCAGATTCTTGCGGAATCGCCGCTACTAAGATGGACGCTTTACGTAAGGAATGCCGTGAAGCAGGCGTTTACATGCGCGTTGTCCGCAACACTCTTCTCAGAAGAATTGTTGAAGGCACCGAATTTGAATGCATGAAGGACGTTTTCACTGGTCCTACCATCATCGCTTTCTCTAATGAGCATCCGGGCGCTGCTGCTCGTCTCTTCAAAGAGTTTGCGAAGAAGAACAGCACGTTCGTCGTAAAGGGTTGTGCATTTGAAGGGGAATTTATCCCTGCTGAGCAGCTCGACCGCCTTGCAACTCTGCCAACTATGGAAGAAGCTCTTGCAATGCTGATGCAGACTATGAAAGAAGCATCCGCAGGCAAGCTTGTTCGCACACTGGCTGCAGTTGCAGACGCAAAGGATCAGCCTGCAGCTTAATATTGCAGCGTAGGCAGTATCCAAATAACCTATACACTTTATTTGACAGGAATTTTAAAAATGGCTCTGACCAAAGAAGAAATCATCGACGCAATCGCACAGATGTCCGTTATGGAAGTTAGCGAGCTCGTTAAAGCAATGGAAGAAAAGTTCGGCGTTTCCGCTGCTGCTGCTGTTGTAGCTGGCCCAGCCGCTGCTGCTCCTGCAGAAGAAAAGACTGAATTCACCGTTGTTCTTAAGGATCACGGCGCTAACAAGATCGCCGTTATCAAGGCTGTTCGCGGCGCAACTGGTCTTGGTCTCAAGGAAGCTAAGGACCTCGTTGAAGGCGTTCCAGCAACCATCAAAGAAGACATGCCAAAGGCTGATGCAGAAGCTCTTAAGAAGTCTCTCGAAGAAGCTGGTGCTGTTGTTGAACTCAAGTAATTTCTTCAAAATTACTGCATAATCTGCCTAATAAGGCAGAAATGGCTGGCGGACTGACGTCTGTCAGCCTTTTTGTGCCAGGCATTGATAACTGTTCTGACTAGTCAGTGCGGTAATCAATGTCTAGCAGGCGGTCAGATATTCTGCTGCCGCTGATAATCATTTAAATATGGTCACATGAGGGAGCCCCATGGTTTACTCTTTTACGGAAAAGAAACGTATTCGTAAGGATTTCGGCAAACGTGAGCACTTGATGGAGACGCCGTATCTCCTTTCTATACAAGTGGACTCGTTCAAACAGTTCCTCGGAACGGATGACAATGCCCGAGGCGAGAACGGCTTAGTTTCAGCTTTCAATAGCATTTTTCCTATTGTGAGTTCCAATGGGCAAATCAAGCTCGAGTATGTGACTCATAGACTTGAGGAACCTGTATTTACCGTTGAAGAGTGTCAGATTCGCGAGAAGACTTATTCTTCAGCTCTCAAGGTGACTCTTAGCTTAACCATGCCTGAAAAGTCCGCTGACAAAGAAAAGGATACTGGCAAAGTTATCGTTAAGGTCAAGGAAGTCTACATGGGCGATATCCCGCGCATGACAGATAACGGCACCTTCATTTTTAACGGTACCGAACGCGTTATCGTTTCTCAGCTGCACAGATCTCCTGGCGTTTTCTTTGACTGCGATGACGGCAAAACCCATGCAGGCAAGAAGCTTTACAGCGCTCGCATTATTCCTATGCGCGGCTCATGGCTTGACTTTGAATTTGACGTAAAAGATTTGGTTTACGTTCGTATCGATCGCCGCAGAAAGATGCTCGCAACCGTGCTTTTGCACGCGCTTCAGTACAGCGATGAAGAGATTCTGCGTCTCTTCTATGACACCGTCATGGTCGAATTTGAAGGGGACAAGGTTTATACCCACGTTTCCCTTGAAAACCTTCGCGGCGTGATTTTTGACTATGACGTTGTTGTCGGCGGCGAAGTTATCGTTAAGAGAGGCAAGCCTATCAACGATCGCATCGGCAAGAAACTTCTTAAGGCTCTCGAAGAAAACAATCAGGGCGATCGCATCGAAGTTCCTGCTGGCAGCGTCCTTGGCAAGGCTGTCGTGAAAGATTACGTCAGCCCATATACTGGAGAGATTGTCGTCAAGGCCAACGATCTTCTGAACGACGAAAATATCGCAGCCTTGCGCGATGCAGGCTTTGATAGCATCGAAGTCATTAAGACCAATGATGTCGACAACGGCGCTCACATTTCAAATACTCTTCGCGCTGATGCAGCTACCACTTATCAGGATGCGCTCTTTGAAATTAACCGAATGATGCGTCCTGGCGAACCTCCTACGCTCGAATCTTCTGAAAAGTTGTTCAACGACATTTTCTTTAAGGAAGACAAGTACGATCTTTCTTCAGTCGGTCGTATGAAGTTCAATAGCCGTCTTGATCCTAATCCGAATCTCGGCACCGATGGTGTTCTCAACCGCGAAGACATCGTCGCTGTAATGCGTCAGTTTATAAAAATCAGAAACGGCAAGGATCATGTCGACGATATCGACCATTTGGGCAACCGCCGCATTCGCAGCGTCGGCGAAATGGCAGAAAATCAGTTCAGAGTCGGTTTGGACAGAGTCCGCCGCGCCGTTAAGGAACGTTTCAACATCGGCGGTTTTGATTCGACCCAGGATTTCTCCGAACTCATCAATCCAAAGCCGATTTCCGCAACGCTGAAAGAATTCTTCGGATCCAGCCAGCTGTCTCAGTTTATGGACCAGAACAATCCGCTTTCTGAAATTACCCATAAGCGCCGCATTTCGGCTCTTGGTCCAGGCGGTTTGACTCGCGAGCGTGCAGGCTTTGAAGTTCGAGACGTTCATCCGACCCATTACGGCCGTCTCTGCCCAATTGAGACCCCAGAAGGTCCGAACATCGGTCTTATCAACTCGCTCTCTATTTTTGCGCGTTGCAACAACTACGGTTTCCTCGAGACTCCGTATCGCCGAGTTGTAGACGGCGTCGTTACCGAAGAAGTCGATTACCTGTCCGCAATCGACGAAGGCGGTCACGTCATCGCTCAGGCAAACGTGACTGTCAACGAAGAAACCCACAAGCTCGAAGGCGATTTGATTGCTTGCCGTCAAAATGGCGAATCCTGCTATATGTCGGCAGACCAAATCGATTACATGGATATTTCCCCGCAGCAGGTCGTATCTGTAGCAGCGGCGCTTATTCCGTTCTTGGAACACGATGACGCAAACCGTGCGCTCATGGGTTCCAACATGCAAAGACAGGCTGTTCCAACCATGCGCTCTGAAAAGCCGTTGGTAGGTACTGGCATGGAACGCGCAGTGGCCGTTGACTCAGGCGTAACCATCGTTGCTAAGCGCGGCGGTGTTATCACGCAGCTTGACGCTTCCCGTATTGTGGTGCGCGTCAACGAAGACGAGTTGTTTGCTGGCGAAGCGGGCATCGATATTTATCGCCTGACCAAGTACAAGCGTTCAAACCAGAATACCTGCATCAACCAGATTCCTTGCGTTGATGTCGGCGAAGAAATCAAGGCTGGCGACGTTCTTGCCGACGGTCCGTCCACCGATTTGGGCGAACTTGCTCTCGGTCAGAACATGCGAATCGCCTTCATGCCTTGGAACGGTTACAACTACGAAGACTCCATTCTCGTTTCCGAGAAGGTGGCTCAGGACGACAGACTGACAACTATTCACATTCAGGAACATACCTGTATTGCCCGCGAGACCAAACTCGGCGTGGAAGAAATCACTGCAGATATTCCTAATGTCAGCGAGTCGGCTCTTTCTAAGCTTGATAATGCCGGTATCGTTTATGTCGGCGCTGAAGTTAAGGGCGGAGACATCCTCGTCGGTAAGGTAACTCCTAAGGGCGAATCTTTGCTCAGCCCAGAAGAAAAACTTCTGCGTGCTATCTTCGGCGAGAAAGCTTCCGAAGTTAAAGATACTTCCCTTCGCGTGCCTGGTTCCACATACGGTACTGTCGTGGACGTTCAGGTCTTTACGCGCGATGGCGTTGAAAAGGACGAGCGCGCCCGCCAGATCGAAGAAGAACAGCTTCTCAAGGTTAAGAAAGATCTGGATGAAGAAAAGGAAATTCTCGAAGACGCTATTTATAGCCGTGTGCGCAGATTGCTCGAAGCTTCAGGAATGAAGAAGGCTGAAGTTGATGCGCTTAAGAATGAAGCTCTTCTGCTCCAGAATCTGAAGGACGAGTCTCGTCAGGCAGATCTTGAAAGCCTGGGCAAAGAACTTGAGAAGATCGAAAAGGACTTCGAAGAAAAATATCAGGCCAAGAAGAATAAGATCACGCAGGGCGATGAGATGCCGCCGGCATTCCTTAAGATCGTTAAGGTTTATCTTGCCGTTAAGCGCAGAATTCAGCCAGGCGACAAGCTCGCTGGTCGTCACGGTAACAAGGGTGTTATCTCGAAGATTTGTCCAATCGAAGACATGCCTTATGACGAAACCGGACGTCCGGTCGATATGGTGCTGAATCCTCTCGGCGTTCCTTCTCGTATGAACATCGGTCAGGTTTTGGAAGTCCATCTCGGCATGGCTGCCCGCGGAATCGGTGAAAAGATTGATGCCATGGTTCGTGAGCAGCGAGCTCTGGCAGAACAGCGCGAGTTCCTGCAAAAAGTTTACGATCTTGGCGGTTGCCGTCAGAAAGTAGACATCGGAGCGATGTCCGACAAGGAAGTAAATGTACTTGTTGAAAATCTCCGTAAGGGCTTGCCTGTTGCTACACCGGTATTCGACGGCGCAGAAGAAAAGTCCATTAAGGAACTTCTGAAGCTTGCCGATCTTCCTGAGTCAGGACAGATCACGCTGTACGACGGTCGTACGGGTTTGCCGTTTGAACGCAAAGTCACCGTCGGCGTCATGTACATGCTCAAACTCAACCACTTGGTTGATGACAAGATGCATGCTCGTTCCACCGGCTCTTACAGCCTTGTTACGCAGCAGCCTCTTGGCGGTAAAGCTCAGCTCGGCGGTCAGCGTTTCGGTGAAATGGAAGTGTGGGCGCTCGAAGCATACGGTGCTGCGTACACGCTGCAGGAAATCCTGACGGTTAAATCCGACGATGTTAACGGTCGTACAAAGATGTATCGAAACATCGTAGAAGGCAACCACTATATGGAAGCTGGCATTCCTGAGTCGTTCAACGTTCTTCTCAAGGAAATCAAGTCCTTGGGTATTGAAATTGAACTGAAATAAGGGTTAATCGAGAATCACAAGCGCCGTCCCACGATGCGGGGCGGTTGCATCAACCTGTTGAGGTAAATACAGTGCTTGAGAAAAACTTAGTCAAAAACTTCAGGAAGAGCCAAGCTAAGATCGATGATTTCGATCAGATCAAGATTACCCTTGCGTCTCCTGAAAAGATCGTGTCCTGGTCTCACGGCGAAGTTAAAAAGCCAGAGACTATTAACTATCGTACCTATAAGCCTGAACGCGACGGTCTGTTCTGCGCCAAGATCTTCGGACCAATCAAAGATTTCGAATGTCTTTGCGGAAAGTACAAGCGTTTAAAGCATCGCGGAGTTATCTGCGAGAAGTGCGGCGTCGAAGTCACCCAGACCAAGGTTCGCCGCGAGCGCATGGGCCACATTGAATTGGCTTCCCCGGTTGCGCATATTTGGTTCCTAAAATCCTTGCCTTCGCGTATCGGCAATTTGCTCGACATGAAGCTTAGCGAAATTGAACGCGTGCTTTATTTTGAGTCCTATGTTGTTGTAGACGAAGGTCTTGAGGACAAGGATCTTAAGGTCGGACAGCTTCTGAATGAAGAAGAGTATCGCGACGCAATTGCTAAATACGATACCGACTTTACGGCAATGATGGGTGCTGAAGCAATCCTGAAAATGCTCAAAGACTTTGATTTGGAAGATAATATCCACAAAGTTAAGGAAGCTATCGCCAATACTTCGTCCGAAAACAATCGCAAGAAGTTCTCCAAGCGACTGAAATTGATGGAAGCATTCCTGAAATCAGGCAACAAGCCTGAATGGATGGTGATGACTCATCTCCCTGTGCTTCCGCCTGATCTTCGTCCGCTGGTTCCGCTTGACGGCGGCAGATTCGCGACCTCAGATCTCAACGATTTGTATCGCCGCGTAATCAACAGAAACAACCGTCTCCGTCGTCTTCTTGACCTTGGCGCACCTGATATCATCGTACGCAACGAAAAGCGTATGCTTCAGGAAGCTGTCGATGCGCTTCTTGATAACGGCAGACGCGGCCGCGCCATTACCGGCGCCAACAAGCGCGCTCTTAAGTCTCTTGCCGATATGATTAAAGGCAAGCAGGGCCGTTTCCGTCAGAACCTTCTCGGTAAGCGCGTAGACTATTCCGGCCGTTCCGTTATTACCGTTGGACCTTTCTTGCGTTTGCACCAGTGCGGTCTGCCAAAGAAGATGGCATTGGAACTTTTCAAGCCGTTTATCCTCGGAAGGCTTGAGACCAAGGGTTATGCGACTACCATCAAAGCTGCAAAGAAGATGGTTGAGCGCGAAGAGCCGCAGGTATGGGATATTCTTGAAGAAGTTATCCGCGAACATCCTGTAATGCTCAACCGTGCGCCTACATTGCACAGACTTTCCATTCAGGCATTTGAGCCGATACTCGTAGAAGGCAGAGCAATCAAACTTCACCCGCTTTCTTGTACTGCATTCAACGCCGACTTCGACGGCGACCAGATGGCAGTGCATCTTCCGCTTTCCGTGGAGGCACAGGCAGAGTGCCGCTTCATGCTGCTCTCTCCGAACAACCTC
>JAZQPH010000151.1:0-1960 GCA_045628385.1 Succinivibrionaceae bacterium | reverse complement strand
GACGCCGCTGTTGCCATGTCGCTTGCGTCTCCCGAAAAGATTTCCCGGCAGTTAATCGCTTCTTTCAAGGCTGTCGCCTGCGCGGCGCCCGTTGCTTTGCTTTTGTTCGCGGCGCTTCCGCGTTTTAATCCGTTCTGGCAGATGCCTGGCGCGGATCGCGCGGCGACGGGGCTCGGCGAGAATGTCGGATTTGAGAGCATCAAAAGCCTGGCTCAGGATCGTTCCGTCGCTTTCAGGGTCTCGTTTGAAGGCGATATTCCTGGCGAGCGCTATTTTACTTCGATGTATTATCCTGCCTATGACTACAAGACGGGCAGCTTTACGCTGGGCGGCGGCATAGTTTCGTTTGAAGCGAGGATTCCCCCGCTCGGAAGCGATATGAACCCTTACAGGCGCGGCATGGACTATGGGGCGGGACTTATCTACCGCGTGTTCATGGAGCCATCGCAGCGAAGATGGATCCCTGCAATCGAGCATTCGGGCTCGGACAGCACTCTTGCCGTATATTCGCCTCTCGGCACCTGGCTTGACCGCATGCCGATAACCAATCCGCGCTTTTATGAGTTCAAAAGGCTGGATCAGTATCAGGATTTTATCGATTCGCGCAGGCTCCCTTCGGCGGAACTTGAAGGAGAACGCTCGCGCGCGCTTCTTTTCACGGGGCCGAAACGCCACAATCCAAAGACCAAAGAGCTTGCGCAAAAGCTCGCGGGCGAATCAAGAAATCAGACCGAAATTGCCCAAAAAGCCATGAATCTTTTCAAGAACGGCTTTCGCTACACTTTGGATCCCGTCGCGCGCAATCCCGCTTCCTTTGACAGGGTGGACGAATTTTTATTTTTCGATCGCAACGGCTACTGCAATCATTACTCTGCGGCGCTTGCATTTTTGCTTCGCGCGGCGGGGATAAGAGCCATGGTCGCGGGCGGATTTCTTGCGGGCGAAGAGACGGGTGAGGGCGAAGAAAGGCACGTGCTTTTCCGCAATTCCGATGCGCATTCCTGGGTCAAGGCGCATATAGACGGCAAGTGGACAAGACTCGATCCCGTTTCGCTCGTCGAGCCTGACCGCATTTTTGCGCCGTTTGACGATGTAATTGCGGCAAAAACAGGCGGATATGCCGTTCTGTCTGCTCCCAATGGCGGTTTTGGCAAGTGGCTTGAAGGCATTTCAGAACAAATATCGTTTGCCTGGTCCCGTTTTGTCCTCAACTACAGTTTTGGCGGGGATTCGGGGACTCTGGCGGGGTTCGTTCGCGAGAATTCGCTTGTCGCGGGACTCGGCGTTATCGCGCTTTGCGGGCTTATAATCCTTGCCGTTCTCGGAATTTCAAAAAAGATAGCTTCTCGAGATCGGCGGCCTGGGTATGTAAGAGTTTATGCCGAGTACGCCAGAGCGCTTGAGCAAATCGGCATAAAACGCGATGTGTCAGACACCCCTGCAGCTCTTCTTGCCAAAACCGAAGCCAAACTGGGCAAGCATGAGGCGTGCGCTCTTCTTCGCTCGATTACGGCAAAGCTAGAAGAAGCCATGTATCAAGATGGCAGCGAAAAGTCGCTTCTTGCAGCGGAAAAATTTCTTATGAGCAGGCTCGGGGCATTTAAAAAGGCTCTGAAGCCTGTCGCCGAACGCAGGAAAAAAATGGGGATGAGTCTTGGCCGATAATAATTTTGTCTGCGTCGCGGTATTGGGCGGAACTTCTAAAATGGCGCTTTCGATAATAAGTCATATCGCATCATTGGAACGGGTGATTCTCATCGGAAGGGTGGAGGATAAACTTCGCGTTGCATGCGACGACCTAAAAAAACATAATCCGCGTCTTGAAGTCGACGTGATAGCCGACGAGAACATGTCCGCAATCAGCGTAGGGCTGTTGGCTAAAAAAGTCATGCGTCCTGCCGACGGCAAATGGCGCCCCGATCTGCTCTTGATGGCGCAGGGATTTTTGGTTAATGATCAG
>JAZQPH010000150.1:0-4621 GCA_045628385.1 Succinivibrionaceae bacterium | reverse complement strand
GAAGGAACTTCCCTTAACTGCGCGATTGAACCTTGCGTGCATCTTACGCTTCTTCATTATCTCAAGATCAACATGTGCAACGATCTTGAGAACAACAAAGAGCTCATCGCCAAAAATCCTAATGTTCTTGCGGTATGCGGCGAGCCCGTCGACGATCCGAGATTCGTCATCGGAGAAAACAAAAAAATTTGCCATGACTCGGTGTCAACGTCAGGCTCGATCAATGTCGTGGACGCCGACTCTTCTCAGCTTGATGCCATCGAACTTGTGAACGCGGGCAAGAGTTTCGTTCTGCAGGGTCCTCCTGGAACCGGCAAATCGCAGACCATCGCTAACGTCATTGCCAACGCTCTGTACCAAGGAAAAAAAATTCTTTTCGTGTCCGAAAAGATTGCGGCTCTTGATGTCGTATACAACCGTCTTAAAAAGATCGGGCTCGGAGATTTTTGCCTTCGCCTTCATGATTTCAAGCAGAACAAAAAAGATTTCTGCGATGATCTCAAAAACGTTCTCGAGATGGGTCTGACCAATTACACGAACGAAGCCGGCAATCTTATGATCAGGCTTCAGTCCGAACGCGACATGCTTAACGGCTATGTTGCCAACGTTCACGATCCTCTGCCGAAAATCAACCGCAGCCTGTTCAGCCTTTTCGGCGACATGGCTAGTCTTGATTTTGCCGAAGTCCCAGATGCCGACATCGGCCTTAGCCATGTAGAGTCGGTTGACGAAGAGTGGTATAAATCGCGTCTTTCCGTGCTTGAGGGCATTACGGTACTTTTAAGAAATCAGGACGGAACCTGCCGTACTTTGGCCGAGGAAGCTGACAATAAAGCCTGGTTCGGCACAAGTCTTGACGCTCCCGGCATAGAGGCTCGCAAAAAACTCGAAGCAGCGCTCAAGAATGCGGATTTTGATGCAGGCGCGGCGGCCGAATTTGCCGAACTGAACGCAATTGAAGGCGACCCTTCAAAAAATACCGTCGATGAGGCAATTGCGGTCATCTCCAAGCTGGAAAATAATCCAGGATGTCTGCCTTGCGATTTGAGCCTTGCGGCAAACGGCTCGGAAAGCCAGGTCAAGCAGCTGTCGGACGGATGTCTTTCCTTTGCAAAGTCTTTGGAAGCGGGCAGGGGATGCCTTGACAAGCTTGCGGTTCTTGCTGAGGGCATTACTTCGGGCATAAAGGTATGCGGAATCTCCGCACCATGCAGCATTCCTTCCAAGGATGCGTTTAAGCCAGGATGCAGTCTCGAACCTTTATCTTCCGCTCTTTTGAAGGTTATCGATTCAAGTTCAGCTTTTAAACTTTGGGCAAGCCAGCATCACGGAGAAACAGGTGATCCGATAGGCGATCCCGAGCTTTCCGAGCTTCTTGGGAAAATCCGCCAAAGAAACGAAACCAAAGCCAAGATCGATGCAAAGTACGAGAGAGAAATTTATTCCATCGACGTGAACGGTCTGTACTTCAAGTTCAAAAATGATTATGCGGACACTATGGGCCGCATGATGAGCTTCCTGCAGATAGGAAAAGATCGCAAGGCCGTGACGCAGTATCTTCTTGCCAAGAAAGATATGAGCGACGAAGAAATTCTGCAGGATCTTTCTTTGTTGAGGACTGTCAGCCTGCTTGCAGAAGAAATCAATAAGTCGCCTGCATCGCTTGCGGCAAATCTTGCCGATCTTTATAAAGGCGCCGATACCGATCTTGCGAAAGTCGAGTCATGCAGGGCTCTCTTCATGGACATCCGCGAAGCGCAGTCGCTTATCGATTCGTTAAACGGCGCTGTAGTGTCCGAAGAGACCGAATCGCTGCTCAAAAAGAATCTCGGCGCGCTTTACCGCGGCGAAACAACTGATCCTGCGGCCCTTAGGGCGTATGCCGAAGCGGCATCCGTTCTTGCGGCTTTCAGCGAATCTTCAAGCAAAACCGCGCCAGGTTTTGCCGATGCGATCGCAGGAGCCGCAGCGGGCGGCCTTGAAAAGATCTCTTTGCTTAAAAAAGAGTGCTCCGAAGCATCTTCGAAACTCGGCGGCATAATTTCTTTCTTTGCCGGATGTTTTTCGGAACAGCGCGCGGCGGCCATCGCCTCGATGGGACCTAAAGCTCTTCGCTCATTTGCGAACAAGTGCCTCGCGGATCTTGATGATCTGTCCGCCGTCCAGGCAAGGCTTTCGGCAGAACTTGCTGAAGCGCGCAAGTGCGGTCTCGGTCAGTTTATTGATGATGCGTCCAGGCAGAACATGAAAACCGAAATTATGCCGCTTGCTTTCAAGAAAGCATTTGCCGCAGCATATGCCGATTATGCGATGCCTCGTTTGCCTCAGATCAAAAACTTTTCCCGTATCGAGCTGGATTCGGTCGTTGCCGATTTCTGCCACGCGGACGAAGAAAAAATTATGGTCGACCGCGCCCGCGTAAGACAGAAGCTTACAAGCATGCTCCCGAGCGAAGGCGAGAAAATGCGCGACAACGAAATCAAACTTCTGCTCAAGGAATGCGGCAAGAAACGCAAGCAAATGCCTATAAGAACGCTCATGGGCAAGATTCCGAATCTTCTCAAGCGTCTCAAGCCTTGCTTTATGATGTCGCCGCTCAGCGTGTCGGTGTTCCTTGAAGCGGACGCGTTCAAAGAGTTCGATCTCGTGGTGTTCGACGAAGCCTCGCAGATAAGAGTGGAAGATGCCATCGGCGCGATTTACCGCGGCAAGCAGATTCTTATAACGGGCGACAGCAGACAGCTGCCTCCGACTAATTTCTTCAAAGCCGAAACAGGCTCCGACGAATACGACGAGAATGAGTCTGACGATGACGCATACGAGTCGATCTTGGATCGAGCGGGTTCAATGCCTCAGCATGTCTTAAAGTGGCATTACCGTTCAAAGCACGAACATCTCATCGCATTCTCCAACGTCCATATTTACGGCAGCGATCTTGTGACCTTCCCGTCGTCAATTCAGGATGCAAAGGACCGGGGCGTAGAGTTTGTCTTCGTTGAAGACGGTCTGTACGAAAACCGCGAGAACAAGCCAGAAGCCAAGCGCGTGGCTGAAGAAGTCATCGGCGCATATGAAAGACATCCGGAACAGTCCGTCGGCGTCATCGCTTTCTCGGAAAAGCAGGCAGACTGCATAAAGACGGCGCTTGATAAGATTCTCGATGAGAAACCCGATTTGCTCAAATATTTCGGAGAAGACGGAGGTCCGTCGGGCGAGCCGTTCTTCATTAAATCAATCGAAAGCGTGCAGGGCGATGAACGCGACACCATCGTTTTCAGCATCGGCTACGGCAAGGACAAAGCAGGCAAATTTGCGCATCTTTTCGGACCTTTGTCCAAAGAAGGCGGCGAACGACGCCTGAATGTTGCGGTCACCCGCGCAAAGCGCAATATCAAGCTCGTGAGCTCGGTGAAATGCGAAGACTTTGACGAAAGAAGAATGTCGAGCGAAGGTCCTAAGCTTCTTAAAAAATATGTCGAGTTTGCCCAGCGCGGCATCGCGTCGCTTGAAAGCAAACTTAAGGCGGGCGCCGCGAATCTCGAATCTTCGTTTGAAGACACCGTCGCAAAATTCCTTGAAAACAACGGCTATGCGGTCAAACGAATGGTCGGATGTTCCGGACTTCGCGTCGATATAGCCGTTGTCGATCCAAAGGATCAGGGCTCGTTCATTCTCGGCGTGCGCTGCGACGGCGGCATGTACAAAAAAGCCAGAACGGCAAGAGAGCGCGAACGCACCATGAACTCCGTTCTTAAATCGAACGGCTGGCGCATTTGGAAAGTCTGGTCGACGGATTGGATAAAAAATCCTAACCGCGCCAAGCAGGAACTTCTGGAAGCGGTGCGCTCGGCGGCTGCGGGCGAGCCTGAAAAGGAAGTAAAGCCGCTTAGCAAGACGTTTGCGGCAGGCGCTTCTCAGCCTGCACAGACTGCCGAACAGCCTGCGGCGCAGCCGATGACTCCTTTTGGCAACATGGGCGGAATGGGCGGCATGGCTGCATTGGCAGCTCTTGGCGGCATTGCTGGCATCGATTTTGGCATGGGAGCCGTTATGGGCGGAGCTGGCGGCGCGGCGGAAGCCATGGGAGCCGAAACCACCGCGGGACTCAATGCTGCGGGATTTAATCCTGGAGCCCTTGCGATGGCGGCTCTGGCTCAGCAGGCAAGCGACAAAACTTCCGAAAGAATGCAGGAAGACGCTGCCGCGGCATCTTCCTCGAATGCTTACGAGAAGAACGTTCAGGCCGAAGTGCGCCTTGAAGACATCGATATATCCGCATACTACGGTTTTGAAAAATATATCGAAGGCGATTTTAACGACAAATGCTATGTTTCGGATTGCGTCAAGGAAGTGGTAAACGGCGGCGAATTCCCGATCAGCCCGCGTCACCTGGCCTATCGCATCGCTAAAAGCCATGTGGGCGGCGGCAAGGACGCTCCGAGCATCGAACTCAAGGACAAAGTAGGCAAAGCATTCGATCTGCCGGTCGTTAAGAAGAAAATTCTGTATCAGAACGGATTCGTCTATGAGGCCGGTTTCGTGTTCAACCCTGCAAATCCGAACATCAAGCCGCGCACAGTCGGGTCGCGCACGCTTCAGATGTACAGCCCTGAAGAACTTA
>JAZQPH010000149.1:0-7192 GCA_045628385.1 Succinivibrionaceae bacterium | reverse complement strand
TACTGTTACGCCGTTAACTTCAGCTGGGTCGGTATTAGGTTTTCTCATCGCATAACCGCCTATGCCCGCAAGAGCAAACGACAGCATGATGACAACGAACACGACCTTTGCCGCTTTCGTCTGCGCCCCGTGGCGCATTTTGTCCATGAACATGTTAAGTTCCTTATTGGCATTCAATCCAAAACGCGATTTTAATAAAAAAACGCCGGCCGTTAAATGACGCAGGCTTTTTTATCGCGATGTTTATGCAGTAGCCTGATGGCTATCTTCAGTATTATTTGCAAATTTCGGCTTAGTGCCGTTTTTAACCACATCCTCGTCGACAATGACCTTCGACACCTGTCCCTTAAGCGACGGTATTTCATACATTGTGTCCAGGAGCAGACCTTCAACAATCGAACGAAGACCGCGCGCGCCAGTTTTTTTGGAAACCGCCAAATCGGCAATTTCGTTCAATGCGCCATCGGTAAATTCAAGTTCGACTCCGTCAAGAGCAAACAGAGCCTTGAACTGCTTGATAAGCGCGTTCTTCGGTTCTTTGAGAATTCTGAGCATCGCCTCGCGATCAAGTTCTTCCAAAGAGACAACAACTGGCACGCGTCCGATAAATTCTGGAATCAGACCGTATTTTACGAGATCGTCAGGCTCGACCTTTGCAAACAGCTGAGTAAGGCTCTCAGAATTGGCAGGATCGATAATATCCGCATTGAAGCCGATGCCGGCATTCTTGGCTGTTCTCTGTTCGACGATCTTTTCCAATCCCTGGAAAGCACCGCCAACGATAAACAGGATTCTCGATGTATCGACCTGAATTGCCTGCTGCATAGGATTTTTGCGACCGCCCATCGGAGGAACGTTTGCCACCGTGCCTTCGATAAGTTTCAGCAGAGCCTGCTGCACGCCTTCACCCGATACGTCGCGAGTAATTGATTTGTTCTCGCTTTTTCTGGCGATTTTGTCGATTTCGTCGATGTAAACGATACCGCGCTGAGCTTTCAGCGGATCAAATTCGCAATTTTGCAGCAATCTCTGAATGACGTTTTCGACGTCATCGCCGACATACCCCGCTTCAGTAAGCGTCGTCGCATCGGATATGGCAAAAGGGACATCCAAAAAATGCGCAAGCGTCTGAGCAAGAAGCGTTTTTCCGGAACCGGTAGGACCAATCAAAAGCACGTTGGACTTGCTTATTTCAACGTCGTCGTTTGTGACGGAAGCAAGACGCTTGTAATGGTTATAGACTGCAACCGACAGAACTTTTTTAGCCGATTCCTGACCCACGACATATTCGTCAAGATGCTCTTTAAGTTCTTTCGGAGTAGGGAGCCTGTCGCTTAATTTGCGAACTTCTGCGGTATCCTCTTCGACTGCCGCCTCGGCATTTGTCTTTGCCTGAATAATTCCGTTTTCGCAAAGAAGCTCGTAACTGCGCTCTACGCAGTCGGCGCAGATGAGCGAACCCTTGTCTATGCCGGAAATCATCGGTGACGCATCAGGCGTATCAGATGTAATGCCGCAAAAACTGCATTGCTTAATTTCGCCCGAGCCGCTTTTTTTTCTAGGTGCCATGAATTTCCCTAATTAAACTCTCTTTTCGATAACCGCGTCGATCAGACCATATTCTTTTGCTTCCTGAGCGGTCATAAAGTTGTCTCTGTCAGTGTCCTTCTGAACCTGTTCGATAGGCTTGCCCGTATGCTTAGCAAGCAAAGAATTCAGCATCTGCTTGGTCTTTTGAATTTCATTTGCGTGAATCATGATGTCGGAAGCCTGTCCGCGGAATCCGCCCAAAGGCTGGTGAATCATGATAGAAGCGCTAGGAAGCGCAAAACGTTTGCCAGGGGCGCCGCCTGCCAAAAGGAAAGATCCCATGGAGCAAGCCTGACCCATGCAAATGGTCTGCACGTCCGGCTTGATGAACTGCATGGTATCGTATATCGCCATTCCTGCCGTAACGACGCCGCCCGGAGAATTGATGTAGAGGTAAATATCCTTAGTGGAACTCTCGGATTCCAAGAAAAGAAGCTGAGCCACGATCAGACCAGCCATATGTTCTTCGACTTCGCCTGTAAGGAAAATAACTCTTTCCTTGAGCATGCGCGAGTAAATATCAAACGCGCGTTCGCCTCTGGAAGTCTGCTCGATGACTGTAGGAATAAGAGTATCGGTAATCATGTCCACCGCTTTACCTCTGTTTTGCAAAGCAGAGAATTTCTCTGCCGAAAAGAAAAAGAAATTGCGGCTGTCCTTACGGGCTGCGCGCAATTTCACTCCGTGTCACATAAAATTCTTGCTTTTCCGATTAACGGTACAGCTTAACGAGGTCAGCAAAGGACTTCTCGTTGTCAGTGACTTTAGCCTTGGAGTACACAAGGTCTACGAGCTGCTGTTCAACGGCGCGTTCGCGGATATTGGACATGAACTGCTTGTTGCTCTTGTAGAACTTGATAACTTCTTCGTTATCTTCGTATGCGGAAGCCATATCTGCGATGAGAGAATCAACCTTCGCGTCATCAGCTTCGATCTTGTTGTCCGAAACGAGCTTGCCGATGAGCATGCCAAGACGGATGCTTTCGGTTGCGCGAGGCTTAAACATATCGACATTGTATTCAGGAGCCTGAGCCTTGTTGCCGTAACGGTTCTTAAACTGTTCCTGAGCATCATTCATGAGCTTGTTAGCGTGCTCTGCAACGAGTCTCTGAGGAATCGTGAAATTGTTGGCCTTAACGAGAGCATCAAACACAGCGGCCTGATTGCTCTGGGTAACCATCTGAGAAAGTTCACGCTGCATGTTCTTGCGAAGTTCAGCCTTGAGACCGTCAAGAGATACGTCCTTAACGCCGAGACCGGAGATGAATGCATCATCGACTTCAGGAAGTTCGAGTTCTTCCACGCGAACGATTTCGATAGAGAATACGGCATCCTTGCCCTTGAGGTTTTCAGCATGGTAGTCCTCAGGGAACTTGACGTTTTCATCAAACTTGTCGCCTGTCTTTTTGCCAATGATGCCGTCTTCAAAACCGGGGATCATGCGGCCTTCACCGAGAACCAGAGAGAAATTGTCAGCCTTTCCGCCTTCAAATTCGGTACCGTCCATCTTGCCGACAAAATTCAACACAACGCGCTTGCCGTTCTGAGCGTCAGACTCTACGGTCTTCCACTTACCCTGCTGGCGGCGAACGTTCTGAATCATTTCTTCAACATCGGAATCTTTGAGTTCGGTCTTGATGCGCTCAACTTCGATGTTCTCGAAAGAAACAGGAGTGATTTCAGGATAAACCTCGACATTTGCTTCGAATACGAAATCCTTTCCGAGTTCTGCGGTTTTGATATCAACCTGCGGAAGAGTAGTCGGATTAAGTTTCTGATCCTGAACGGCCTTGAAATAATTAATCTGAATCATGGAGTCAACGGCTTTGCCCATAGCAGTAGCGCCGAAATACTTCTGAATCACACTTGCAGGAGCCTTGCCTGGACGGAAACCGTCGATGCGGCGGGTCTTGCTGAGCTGTCTGATGTGAGATTCGTATTCTTTCTTGAGTTCGTCTGCCGGCACTGTTACCGTTAATACGCGCTCGAGCTCTGATGGAGAAGTTACTGTTACCTGCATGATTAACTATTCCTTGATAAATTCTAAGCGTGCCTTAAGCACCCACAAAAATGTGTCTATTATAGTTTGTGACCGCAACGCTGTCTATAAACTCATTGCCAAGGCTCTGCGAAACAGCCCGCAAAATCGCCTAATTGCTAAACATCAGACTCCCTGGAAAGAGCCGTAAGCCTCAAAAACATGCCTTTGAACAGATCTGGAACGCTGTCTGGGCCGTTTCTGTCGGCCTGTTCGACGATATTTATCGCAAGTCCAGGCTTGCTTCGCCTATGCACCGCTCTTTCGATGATTTTTCCTTCGCTCACGGCCTGCGTGAACCCATAGCCCGACTCATGCCTGTAGACGTTCTCGAAGCCGTGTTCGTAAAGGTAATGTTCGATGTCGGCAGACGGCAGTTTTGTCACGTGATCTGCCGCGTCCTGCCCTTTGGCCAAAAAATTGTTGGCCAGGCGGCAGTATTTGACGCCCGCCTGATCGCCGTCAGCAAGAAGATGCCAGTTGATGCCCATTTGTTTGGCAAATCTAATTAACGGAGCTGCGCCGCACTGGGCAAACGCTATCGTGCGTATGCCTTCGGACAGAAGATTGATTCCTACTATTTCCGCAAGCTGGTTGATAAGCCATATTTCGGTTTCGCCCTCGACGAGAAGCCAAGTTCGGGCAAACATGGCCATCGGATTGCCGATGCGCACGTGAAATGCAAGACGGCGCAAATCGTCATTAGAGAAGAGAGCGTCGGATGCTTGATGCACGAGAACGCTGCCGTCTTTTGCGCGCACCATCCTTCTTATTGCCGAAAGAGGCTGACATGTAAGCAAATCGCCAGAATTTGTGGAAATTATTCTCTGAAACGGCATCTGATTGAGGATGGACATGAACATCATGAGGTAAGACGGATGAAGGCGGCTTTCGATGTCTTCCAAGAGCACAATCGGAAAGCATACTCTCGGAGGAATGCGGTTTCCGCGCGCTGCCATGATTTCGTGCTGCAGAATAATCATGATGAATTTCATCGTGTCGCTAGAATTGTGCGAGAGCATGGTCTGCAGCGAGCCCATGCCGTGAAGAGATATCGGATTGGAAGCGATTTCTCTTGCCGACCGCCTTTTGTACAGTCTTGAATCATGAAATTCCGGCAAATACGACGAAATAATATAGTTGAGCGCTTCAAGACCTTCCACGACCTGCTCCTTTGGCAGGTTCGTTCTGCTTCCCGACTGCGGATCGCTGAGGCTCATGGCAAGGTCGGATATTTTTTTCTCCCAAGAATTCTGAAAACGCACCCTTGTCTTTTTGTCCATGCGCGTGTCTCGCAGCATGTAAGCTGGATTCAGCATCACGAGCTTGCGCACGTCGCGAAGTTTTGTTTTGAGTTTTTTTCCGGACATGTCGGTAAAAAAGTGCGAGGTCCGGACGACTCCGTCTATAAATCTGGCTCTTATGTGGTAATAGATATGAAAAAGATCGTCATTTCCCTTCACCCAATATGGAGAGAACTGGGACAACACTGCCGAATGCTTCGCCTGGCCGAATTTTCTTTCGCGAAAAGAAAGCACCACGTCGATGGCTTTTAAATCATCCTGCGGATCATTGCGAAAATCTTCGGCGGTGAAGCGACACGGAATCTTGTCGCCGCCTAGCACGCGGGTCAGCAAACGATAAACGGAAGACTTGCCCCATCCGTTCTCGCCGATGAGCACGGTGGACTGGTCAAAGCCCACGGTCAGATTTTTAAGGCCCAGGAATCCCCGCGCCGAAATGCGTTCAAGAATCATCAGCCACCCTTCATGCGAATTTGTACAGCGCACGCCCAAACAAAAATAGGAAGCGCATCCGAGATAAGCTTCCTATATATTTTCTATTAACTTTTCGGCAAATTTTGCCCATGCGTTCTAGATTTTCGCATGCGATGAACAAAAGCAAGACCTTTGGCGATCATTTGTCGGCAATTTTCTCAGCAGAATGATCCTTCCCCTGTTTATTCTGCGTTCCGCCCAAAGCTTCGTAAAGCAAAGCTGCGTCTGACAGATTTGTCTGAAGCTGCTTGTAATAGGCAAGCTGGTAAGTCCGGATTCGCTGTTTGTTTTCAAGATAATCGTGATACGAAATGCTTCCTGCATCGTAGCGGAGATCATAATTTCGATCGTCTTGCTTGGCAATTTCCAACCTCTGCCGCATAAGTTTTATCTGCTCTTCGCCTCGTTCCGATCTTTTCAGAATTTCTGCAACTTCAAACAATGCTGCCCTTATTTTGTCTTCGAACTCATAGACTGACTTTTCATAATCGGCTTTCGAAGAATCACGGTTGATGCTGAGCGTCGAGTAATTAAAGAACGGTGCTGTAAGAGCACCCGCGAGCGAAAGGACGGGATCGTCGAAAAATTGAAACAGCGATGAAGAGCCTGTTCTTGCGGATCCCGTTAGCGTCAGCCCGGGCAAAAACGCAAGACGCCTTACGTCATAACTTGCAAGTTTGCTCTTCACCTGATATTCGGCAGATTTGAGATCAGGCCGATTTTCCAGAATGTCGGCCGGAATGCCAGGTTCAATCTGAGGGACTTTTTTTCCTTCGAGCGTATACGAATCCATGTTGCCGGGGATGTTTTCTTCTTTATCCTCGGAAAGCAGCAGCATAAGCTCGTGCTTGGCCTTAAGTTTGGAATTTTCGTCATTAATGACAGAATTCTGCGCCGAGACGCGGTTTTCTTTAGTGCGGTTCAGGTCATAGGCCGATATGTCGCCCAAATCAAAACGCAGCTGCGCCTTTTTAAGAATCGTGTCGTAATCAGCGCAATTTTTTTTATCGGTTTCAAGCGACATGTTTGCGTAGGCAATCTGCCAATACTTTTCGGCAATCTGCCGAGACAGCGCAAGCTTTACGGCAAGAAAATCTTCTTTTCCCGCCATATACGCCATATCGGCAACATCTCGCTCGGCTGCCAACTTTCCGAACAAATCAAGCTCATATGAAATTCCGAAACTTGCGCTTGCTGACGACGATTTCGAACCATTGTGGTTCCAAGACTTACCCGTACTCAGGGAAGCATTAGGAGTCGGAATTTTGTTCAGATCGGCAAGAGAAGACGACAGTTCATACTTTTTGAGCGTCAGAAGCGCTTCGTATATCGTATTGGATTTGGTAAGCCCACGCTCTATAAGCGAAGTGAGGACAGGATCTCCGAAATCAAGCCACCAAGCGCCATCGGGATTTCTCATAGACGAAACAAACGCCGCATTTTTCTCCCATTGGGCATCCATGACGACGGCTTGCGTGCGCTCATAGTCGCTGCGAAGCAGCGAACACGAACACAGCGACGCAGCCATAGCGGCAGAAAATGCCAAACGGCATAAATTAAACGCTGCCGAGTTCCTGCGCGCAAAATAATTACAGTTCGCCATAAATAACCTCACTCGCGCGCCAGCGCCACGATAGGATCAAGTTTTGCAGCGTTTTTGGCGGGAAGATAGCCAAAGACTACGCCGATAAGCGATGAGCAAGCGACAGCCGCAATGATGGAGAACAGCGAAAATACCATCTCCATCGACTGCACGAATGCCGAAAATATCATGCTCACGCCGTAG
>JAZQPH010000148.1:0-1654 GCA_045628385.1 Succinivibrionaceae bacterium | reverse complement strand
TTGGCCTCCGACTTCCCCTGTCCTGAAACGATTTAAATCTCAATATGCCGCAGACAGCGGCATTTGTCTTGTCTCGCTACATAAGAAGAAAGATAGTTTTTCAAATTGCGGGCAAACGCCATACCATGACGATTGCCTCATCTAAATCAGCTTTCGGATTGAAGCTATCGCATGCTCCCCAAGCGCGATTGCATCAAATAGTCGCAAATTCGGAACATCCAGTTGATTTCTCTGAAAAACTTTCTCGCTGCTTCTATGCAAGTCGCGGCAAATTCTTGATCACAGTTTTGCCTTATTCTATTGACACAATGTCAATTGTTGATATGATAGCTTTGTTGGTTTTAGCAGAACGAACTTTTTAGCGATGCATAAGCCAACGAAACGGCGCCCTGAATCGGAACAAAGTTTTTGTTCCTAAGACGGGCGCCTGGGATCGGCGGGAACCAAGCTGCAACTTACATCCCGTCCGAAGCGTATCCAATTGTATAAGAGGATAGAAAAATGGCAAAGGAAATGAACCATGCCGTTAATCAGCCAACCGCCCGAGACGAAAGTCGCGCGGCCCAGGCTCATGCCAAATCAGGCAAAAAAAACATCGAAGACCCAAAGGTCATCGCCGCAAGAAGACATGAAATCGCCGACGCATGCGCCGCGCTCTACGAAAGAAGCGGATTGAACGGCGTGAACATCAAAGCGATCGCCGAACTGACTTCGATGAGCAGACCTTCCGTTTACAACTACTTCAGCACCATTGAAGACATCATCCTGTTCATGCTGGGACGACAGCTTCTCGAATGGGATTTTGAGTTGTATATGACGCTTGGCGGCAGCGAGGAACCTGAATTATCCAAGGTCGATCTTGCAGATGCACTTGCCGTTACACTCGGCACGCGCAAAATGATGCTGAAGCTGATCTCCATGAATCTCAGCGAAGTGGAAGCCAAATGCTCGCCGGAATGTCTTGACGAGTTTAATAAGATCTACGGCTGCGTAATCCGAAATCTGCGCCGCTATCTTGCAAGAATCCGACCTTCGATGAAGCAAGAGAACATAGACGGCTTCGTCACGGCATTCATGCCGTTCATGCATGGCGTGTTTCCCATCGCTTGCAAGAGCGATGCTCAGAAAAAAGCAATGCAGGACGCCAAGGTCGAATACCCCATCCTCGGGCTTGCAGGCACCATTCAGGCGGCCGCATATCAGATTCTCGGCGACTGAGCGCTAATCTGATACCTTAAGTGCAATACCAACCGACTCCCGAAAAATTTTTCGGGAGTTTTTTACGCATGCGCTCTCCGCGCTCCCCCCAAAACTTGATGATTTGCGCGTATTGCCAGAAACAATATCCGGTCATGACGATAATCCCGCACAAAAAAGCCGACACATGAAAACATATGCCGGCCGAAATATTTTATGTCAGATGACGATTACATCTTGCTTACAGCGTCGAGAGCCTGAGCCACATCTTCGATAAGGTCCTGGGTATCTTCGATGCCGAAAGACAGACGCACAAGCCCCGCAGGAATTCCCGCAGCCTTGAGCTGTTCGTCGCTCAGCTGTCTGTGGGTCGAAGTTGACGGATTGAGACAGCAGCTGCGGGCATCGGCAACATGGGTTTCGATCGCCATGAGCTTGAGGTTTCTCATGAACACGG
>JAZQPH010000147.1:0-9589 GCA_045628385.1 Succinivibrionaceae bacterium | reverse complement strand
TTTAGGAACAGCGTTCTAAACGGATCGAGTGATCTGAAATATTCGTCATAAACATTTTCCGCAAACTCGCCGTCGAGAACGATATCCTGACGATAATGATTCTGCCCGAGATTCCTAAGAACTCTGTGGCATGAAATATTGTGTCTCTGCGCAATAGTCAAGCTCGGCAGATTATCTTCTGTTGGCTGCTTAATTTCGCCGGCATTTGCGCTGCCCGCTAGCGCTGCTGCAACAGATATCGCAAGCGTTGTCTTAAGTCCGAATTTCATCCGACGGTGTGCCTTATTTTTCTACGAAAACGTCGCTGCCGCGAACCTTCAATGCAAGACCTGATTCGAGTTTTACAAAAACATCGGATCTTTCAATCTTTTCAATCGTGGCCAAAACTTGTCTTGAACCAACAGAAACAACTACTCTCTGAGCCACGCTAAGAACGGAAAGATCGGCTTGCTGAAGTTTGCTCTGATCAAACTGCTCAACCTGAGGCTGCTTTTCTTTAGGAGCAGACGGACGGGAATTCTTTTTATCGGCAAATGGCTTGCGATTCTGCTGATTGAAACTCTGACGGCGCGGATTTTTGTTTGCGCGGTCCTTTCCGGCGTCCTGCTGCTGTTTCTGTCGCGCAGCTCTTTTCTCCTCGAGAGCCTTTTTGGCTTCCGGGTGAGTTTCGTAGAATTTATTTTTGCTTGCAACCAGTCTGTCATGCGCATACTGGATATGATCTTCTTCAATGACGCCGGCGTCGGAACCGTCGAGGGCTACGCGCACAGAACCGGCTTTGCAGACACCCAGGTACTGCCACGAACTCGTGTACATTTTTACGGCATGACGAAGCTGGGTCTTGGAAAGAGCATTCTCATCGCCAGCCAAAGCCGCGACAAGATCATCGAGAATGCCGATTTTTAGCGGACGTATTTTTGTTCTGTCCGTAAAAAAGCAATTCGGAAACATTTGAGCAAGTCGCGCAATCACTTCGCGGCTCTTGGCCGACTTCGATGCGGCGCCCTCATTCTGCTTGTCCTCATTCGAAGACAGGGTTTCGGCCTGAGATTCGGCTGCTGCCGCGTTCTCCGCTGCTGCAGTAATTTCTTCTGTGGTCATTGTCGCAATACTCGCTATAAAGCAAATGGTTTTGGAAATTTGTCCGCTGAGCCGTATTTGCCGCGGTCAATTATTCTCGGCTAAACCTGCCGATCTTTATATTTCTATCCGGCCCGCAATATGCGAAATACTTCACGAGCAGGCACAATCAAGCCGCATTATACTTTGTCGGCTGTTTTATTGTGTAAAATTTTTGATTTATAGGCTTTTTTCCGTCTCGGCGACTTAAAGATCATGCAAAAAGCCCACAGGCGAACGAAACGCATTTTCCGCATAATCACCGCAATCGGGGTTTTACCGGCATTTGGTATAATCGCCCTACAACTATATTATTAATCGGCCGTCATAAAAACGGCTCGGCAAATACGGGAGAAAAAGATGCTGGGCACTCCATATTGCAAACACGCCACAAAAGCCGTTCTTCTCGGTTCAGGAGAACTCGGAAAGGAAGTTGCCATCGAACTTCAGAGACTCGGAGTAGAGGTCACGGCAGTCGATCGCTATCCAAATGCGCCTGCGATGCACGTCGCGCACTCATCCCGCGTCATCGACATGCTAAACCATGACGAACTTGAAAGCCTGCTTCGCGAACTGAAGCCGGATTTCGTAATTCCGGAAATTGAAGCCATCGCGACCGACGTGCTCGTCAAACTTGAAAAAGAAGGCATGCGCATCGTTCCGTGCTCGAACGCGACCCTCGTGACCATGGATCGCGAGCGCATCCGCACTCTCGCCGCCCAAACACTCGGACTCAAAACATCTTCTTACGCATTTGCCGAAACCGAAGAAGAATTCAAAGCCGCAGTCAAAAAAATCGGCGTGCCTTGCGTCATCAAGCCCGTAATGAGTTCTTCGGGCAAAGGACAGTCCGTCATCAAGGACGAATCCATGATTGACGCTGCATGGGCAAAAGCCCACGACGAGGGCCGCGGACACAAAAACAAGGTCATCGTCGAAGGTTTTGTCAAGTTTGACTATGAAATCACGCAGCTCACTGTAAGCGCCGCCGACGGAATCCACTTCTGCGAACCTATCGGGCACAGACAGGAAGACGGCGATTACCGAGAATCATGGCAGCCAAGAGCAATGCCGGAATCAGTCAAAGCCAAAGCAAGAGAAATGGCTGAAAAGGTCGTCAAAGCATTGGGCGGCTGGGGCATATTCGGCGTAGAACTGTTCATCTGCGGCGATGAAGTCGTTTTCTCGGAAGTTTCTCCTCGTCCTCACGACACCGGCCTCGTAACGCTGATTTCGCAAAATCTTTCCGAATTCGCGCTGCACGCTAGAGCGATTCTCGGCCTACCGATCGGCAAAATCGTAAATTACGGTCCGTGCGCATCGGCGGTAATTCTGGGTGACGGAGTTTCTAAAGACATCGCGTTCGACGGAGTGGCCGAAGCTCTTTCAACCCACCCTGACTGCCAAATTCGCTTGTTCGGAAAGCCTGATATCAACGGACACCGCCGCCTGGGAGTCGTGGTTGCGAGAGCAGATTCTACAGATGAAGCCGTAAACGCAGCAAAGAAAGCGGCATCTATGGTCAAGGTCATCTGCAACTGACAAACACTTTCGCAACAAAAATCAAACGCGGCCACTGCCGCGTTTTTATTTTGCTCCGTAGAAAACGCACGCGTCGCGCGCACTGATTTGCGGCTATTGCCTCTCAAAATATCTGATACAGTCGTTTGGACGAAAATAAGTTCTTATTTTTCCGAACGAAGCCAGCACCACAAATTCGCAGGACTCGTCGACAAGATACAGTTTGTCTCCGCCTGAACGTGTTTTATTCCTTGTGCTGCGCGCTATGGCAGAATTGGCTCCGCGCACGTACTCCTGCCAGTTGCTGTATGCACCGCCGAATTCGCGGCCGTGTTTTGTAAAATGGCTCTTTGCGGACGCTTCGGACGTAAATTCATAATTAGGGATGTTTAAAGGATTATTTGAAGAATTGTCCGCTCCGCGATGAGAACCGTTTGATGCATGGGACGATTGTCCGGCGCCTGCGTATTTTTCGGCAAATGCCCATTTAGGGAAACCGTTTCGCAGTTTGTTAGGCTCTACCTGTTCTCCGCGCTGATGATCAAAATAGCCAATGCAGTCGCGCGGCTTGATAAACGTCCTGAAGTCATATTGCTTGGAAACAACCGCAAAGTGACAGGTATCCTTGTCAAGAAAGACCATATCGCCGCGATCAATATCGACTTTAGCGACATCCGCGTTCATGACGGCTTCGTTAGCGCCTTTGACATAGGCGTCGGCCGAATCAAATTTGCCCGAAAATTCCTGCTTGTGGTATTCAAAGAGTTCTTCGGCTTTTTCGCGGGAGCTGAACTTTAAATGCAGGGTTCCTGAAGCATTCTGTCTGTGGTCAAGTCTTTTCTCTTGCCGCAGGCTGCTGTCGCCGTCCATATTCTCATTGCGCGCCTCGGCGGAAAAAAGCGCGGCCTCGGATTCGTTGGCAACGTCATCAAAAGTTTTTGCATCTTTGAATATGCCAAAATAGACGGACATTGCCAAAATTATCGAGTAGATTACGATGTTGACGACACTTTTCACGAAAAAATTTCTCCGAAAATCAAAAAGCCCCGCCAGTGGCGAGGCCTAACGAATACAAGCAAACAGCTCTTAGAAAGAAATGGTAGGACGTTCCTGAATTTCTTCCTTCTGATTGTCGGTGTAGTATGGGAATGCAGGGAATTTAGCCGACATAACCATTGCGACGATGCAGGTTGGGAACTGAGAAGACTTGACGGTGTAATCGTTCACGCTCTGATTGTAGTGCGTGCGTGCGAAGTTAATCTTGTTTTCGACGCTCTGAATCGATTCCTGAAGTTCCTTGACAGTATCGACAGCCTTGAGTTCCGGATAGTTTTCGACGGTAACCTTGAAACCAGCGAATGCCTTGTCAAGAGCGGCAGTCTTAGTCTGCAGGTTGTCCATCTGAGCCTGAGAAATATCTCCGCCGCCCTGCTTAATGGCATTAAGAGCGGAAAGAGCTTCATTGCGTGCTTCGACGATTTCTTTGAAAGAATCCTTTTCGTGCTTCATGTAACCCTTTGCGCATTCAACGAGCTGCGGGATCATGTCGAAACGCTGACGAAGCTGAATGTCGATGTCGGAGAAAGCGCGTTTGGTGTTTTCGCGGAAAGTTACGAGCGAGTTGTATGCGCTCATGAACCATAAGCCGACGACCACAACCAAGCCAAGAAGACCCAGAAGGATAATGCCAGCAATCATCATTTGATTTGCCTCCAGTTATATAACCAATAAATCCCGCCCAAAGGGCATGATGCGATTATTGCTTGCCCTTTTCAAAAACGCAATAAATTTTGAATCCGAAAACACCCTTTTTTCGAATTTGCGTCAATAATTTGCATCGTCATTTATTCATTTTGCGCTTTGATCGGCGCTCGTCAGCCCGTAAGGCAAGCAGGATCGAACATGAATTCTCCTTCAAGATAACGCGCGGCATCTTCGGCAAAATTGCCGCCAGCGTTTCTGTATTCCCGTGCAAGAAGCATTCTTTCAGCTTCATTAATGGACGACAATCCTTCAGCAGCAAAACGCCTTGCGTCTCTTGCAAAAAGATTGGCAAATTTCACGCCCGCAATCTTGGAGACCAGTTCGATGTGCTCTTCGCTCATAAATTCCACAGAATCCCAGGAAAAATCCCTTTGCAAAGTCGCGAGAGTGAGCATGCCAAGATAAGGTTCTCGCATCGGGTTTACGGCTGTTCCCGCAGCCATCTCAGGAAGCCAGTTTCGTCCGGAAAAAGGTTTAAAAAACAAAAAATCAGCTAGTTTTCTGCCGTCGTTTACGGGGTAATTGTCCCAAATGAACGGCTTGCGCCCGAACGTGTCGCCGAACCATTTCAGATGATCGCGCGAATACTCCTGCGAGCAGACCCATTTGCCGGTCCAGAAAAGATCTACGTCAGGCGCGAGCCCCGACGCAAGTGACGACCAATAATTTTCAGGTCTTTCGCCGAACACGAGTTCAAGCACGGGATCTGTGCTGTAATAGCTTGGGCACACGATGAGCCTCGAAGATTCGGCAAGCGCAGTTTTGACTGAGTCCGTAATCGACAGCTGGCATTCGGCAAGGCGTTCGCCGTCGTTGTTCTTCAGATCGTCAAAAAGAAGTGCCATCAAATCGGGCTCGGCGGCGTCGCAAATCATCCTCACGGTTTCAGAAATTTTTTTACGCTCGAACGATACTTCAGACGCATCGCCATCCGGAGTGAACCCAACGCCAAATTTAATGCCTTCTTTTCTAAAAGATTCGGCTGTTCTTTTTATAAATGAGGCATATTCGGGTTCCCAGCGATTTTTCCAGGCCCGCCTGAGACACGGATCGTTTTTGGGACAATAAACAAAAAAAGAATATCCGCATTCTTTGAGAAAACTTGGATAAGCAGCCCTTTCTTTTTCCGACCAAGGGGTTCCGTAGTACCCTTCGATGATCCCCGCCGAAAACTTATCGGCTGTTTGCGAGCGTTGCTGCATGACTGATTCCTTATTATTTTGCAGTTTTGGCGTCCGCTTTCATGATGCAACTTGGCGGCAATGCGCTAGGCTGACGGCTCCGGGCATCAAAAAACTCCGCATTTTCGCGGAGTTTTCCTGCGGAATTACGGATTATTTTTTATTTTCTTCCGCGTCCAGACTCGGAGCCTGAGTGTCGCGGGCAGAAATTGCATTCATCTTATCCGTGTCTATGCGGTTCTTGTCATCTTTTTTCTCAACAGAAGGGCCGTTTTTGCCTGCCATCACCAAATCGGGTTCCGAATTGGCGCTCAGATCGTTGATTTTTGCGCCTTTCGGATCTACTTTCGGCGGATCGAATTTATATTTTGTTTTTACGTGCTCAGGCTGCTTGACCGAAATGATCACGCGGCGGTTCAGATTTCTGCCCTCTGCCGTATGATTTGATGCCGCGTGCTCCTTTTCGCCGTAACTGTTTTTGACGATATTTTCGCTTTTGAGTCCGGTCTGCGTAAGGTATTCGCCGACTATCTCGGCCATTTTGGCCGATTTTGCCTGTGTTTCCGCAACGGGGCCGAAACTGTCTGTGTAAGAATCGATGACGAGTTCGCTTACGGACTTATCGTAACTCATGTATGTCAGCAACCTGTCGAGCTGTTCTTTTGAAAAAGCAGTCAATTCGTCGGTGCCTGGCTTAAACGTGACAACCGTAAATTTTACGTCGTCAAAGCCAAAATCAAGCAATCCAGATTTGCAGGCGAGGAACTCCTGAAACGGCTTTTTAAAATTGATGGCGCTTGCCGTGACGCGAACGTTGCGATTCGCAAAATGCTCGTCATTCCAAAGGAAGGCGATGTTTTTCCCGGTATCCAGCCAGCCTAAAGTCATCCAAGCATCCTTATCGGCAATTTCGCCGCCGAAATGCCTGTAGCGTTTCATTTCGGGAAGCATCTTGTCTGACACGCCCGGCCTGTATACAGGCGAAACCGCGCGAACGTCGACGGTTCTTTCTTCAAAAGGCCTGCGGTTCTGCTTAAGTTTGATGACGATATTGTCGGTTTTGCCGGCAACTGATTCGACAACAAAGGAACCGAACCCAGGAATCGGATGAGAAAGTTCGCAGCGAAGCGGCGTGTTTTCGCCGATTGTCCATTGCGAAGCGGTAATGGGCGCCATGAATTCGACGGTCGGCTCGGCAAAAGAAACCGCGCAGGCAAAAAGCGGCGCAATACCGGCTGCATATTTCATAAAGCCCATAATCAATCTCCCCTTGCGGCAAACCGTCAGCTCAGCGCTCCGTCCCTAGGGCGCGCATCGAATATCTGCCTGCTCCTAGCAATAATCGTGCCCTTTTGAAGCAAAAACTGACATCGCAAAAATTTTATCACGCAGACGCGGGCGGATTTGTTGCGGGCAAGGCGTTTTCGAAGAGCGGGCGACGTAAAATTCAGAGCCGCTCAAAACATGGTGCGTTCAGTAAATGAACCCGATGCGTGCCCGGGAAAATTTGAAGTTTGCTAAAATCTTGCGGATGCGGCAGGTGCCGCGCGACATATCAAGGAGCAGCGATGATTCCCCAAGCCCTCACGACATGCGATTTAAAAGAAAGATTCAGAGGCTTCCTACCAGTCGTGATTGACGTGGAGACGGCTGGATTTTATGCCGACAAGAACCCTATTCTCCAAATAGGAGTATGTTTCGTCGAAATGGACGCAGACGGCATGCTCAAACCTTCAGACGAACCTCTGTCTTTTGAAATCGCTCCGTTCGAAGGTTGCGAAATCAACGAAGATTGCTGCAGGTTCATCGGAATCAACCCTCATGATCCAGAAAGACAGGCCGTAAGCGAAGACACCGTTATGCGGGAAATCTGCACCGCGGTAAAAAAGAAAATCAAAGAAGCGAAATGCAAGCGCGCCATACTCGTCGGGCACAATGCAAATTTCGACAGTTCGTTCGTGCATGCGGCCATGAAGCGCTGCAAACTTGAAAAAAGGGATCCGTTCCATCCGTTTTCGACGATGGACACCGCCACTCTGGCAGGAATTTTCTGCGGCCACACCGTCCTTGCCAAAGCTTGCGAAATTCTCGGCATCGAATATGACACCGCCAAAGCGCACGGCGCCTTATACGACACCGTCGTCGAAGCGCAGGTATTCTGCACCATAGCCAACAATTACTCAAAATTGCTCAAAGCGGCTCCCGACGGAACAGCAAGTTTTCGCTCTGAAGGCAACGACGACAAAACTCAGGAGAATGCAGAGTAAAAACAACATTCCTGCGCGGCGGAAAGTTAACCGCCCCGCAGCCCAAATGCAGTTGTCCTGTCCAATCAGTTGTTCCTGTAAACTAGCCCAAAACTTTCACCATCCTCCTTAACTTTTGATCAAAATTACCCCATGATCACAATCTACTAAAGAATATTCTTCAATAAGCAAGAAAAATGGGTTGTTTTAGTTACCTGGTTTGAGTGAAAATTTTCCTCTCACTTATCTACAGGAGCAAAAGTGATAAAATTTCCGGTTGCTCCCTCATATTTCTATGCGGGCAAAATCGGTGAATTTTCCGCAAGAAAATAAAAAAACTTATCCAGAAGATGAGTTAAGGGATAGGATCTGTAATGAGCAAATCAGATATGGTTTGTTGATTACAGCTTCTATAAAAGGCTGTAAAAAAAATACTCTCCAGTAAACACTGGAAGGATAGCGGTGAGTAAATACTATCACTAAGATTTATGAGAGGATTGAATGACTTGAATAACGAGGAAATATTGTTATTGAATGGATTGTCTATTGGAATCCTAAATGCACTCTCTTATGAATCAAAGCTAGGTATATCATTAAAAAGAAATCTTCATTACTTTGATAAAAAGCTGCTTATTGAAGAATTAGAAAATATGACAGCTTGGCTTGACGAGCAAAGTGTATTTGATGGGATTGCATTGGATTACCGTATAAAGAGTGTAGATTCGATTTTGGGAAAGTATGATAGATACTATCCAGATCATCAAATGCGAAAGGTTTTTAATGATATTCTTGGATTTAGAGCTTTTTGTGATAGTTATGAGGATGTCCTTGCTTTAGATAGTGAATTGTTCCGTGTAGCAGATATGTCTAAAAGCAAAGCAATTGATGACGGCTATCGTGGCGTGCACGTATATTATCAGAGGGACAGTAAACATTATCCAATAGAGATTCAGTTTAATACACTGTATGATAGACAACTAAACAACTGGCTTCATGACTATTTGTACAAGAAAGATTATCCTAATGAAGTTAGTAAAAAGATGAGAGAGTATTACGAAAACGGAAAGATTCGCAATGCTGATGATTTTAAGGAGGTGCTTGAAAATGTGTTATCTAATCGCTAAAGACAAAGAAAAACATGGCTGTTATGCCTTAAAAACTACACATGGAAAGCATTTAGCTGAGTTAAAAAAGAAGTTAAACTATGAAGTAGGGTTAAAAGGAATTCAGCTGGTTACTATTAGCCGACCATCAGCATATGGTGAATATGCTCCATATTCTTTTATAGAGAATGAGGAAATATTTACTAAGTTGGTAGTTTCAATGAAATAGTAGAAGAAATCCCTCCAGAGAATACTGGAAGGACGGTAGGAATGTTCTTGGTAAGGGGATATGATAAATTACTGACGTTAAACGTCGGATTTTTCTTCTGCCAACCCAGAGCATTAGGACCCACACCCTGAAAATTCGAAAAAAAGCTATACAAACACCAATGAAACCCAGCCTAACTACCATATTTCCCCTAAAAAACACGCATCCGAGGGTAGCGGATGGGAAGAAAAAGGTTGAAAAGGTAGTGAAGGTGATTAGTGTTAAGGGTTGGCGGAAGTGAGCGATGGACACATCCTACACCAATAAAAGACACTAAAGAATTGAAGAGGTACGCACCATCTTAAAATTGAATAAGGCCCAATTATTGTAGTTCGTCAGATTGTTTGATCGCAAAATAGGCATTTCAATTTCAAATTTGATTCAGAG
>JAZQPH010000146.1:0-2259 GCA_045628385.1 Succinivibrionaceae bacterium | reverse complement strand
GTAAAGAATGACTATAAGATCGAGCAGGAAAATAAAATCAATAAAGTCATTGAGAAATACGAACTGATGCTTAAAGACGGAATAATCCTGAATATGGATGTTAACAACCGCTTTTTCAGACCTTTTGATATTCAAAATTTGTTTAACGAGCCCAAAAGGCGATATGTGAATGAAAACGAACAGAAAGGAGATGAATTGTTCAAAGGCATTTCATTTCAGTGTCTCGTAAACCCTGATGACAGCAATAATTCCGTGCTTGTAGAAATTTCCAACAACAATGACTGGCCGATTTCTCAATTCAGAGTAGCGATCATAGATGACAGATTCACGCGTTCTTATTCGGAATCTGGAAGAATACCTGGCGGCATCAACAAAGGTGAAAAGGTAACGCTACCTGTCAAGAACGCTTATTCCAGATACCTTAAGAACGGAAATAACTGCCATGTTTCGGGAATTACGTTCTATACCGATAATAAACAAGAGTTCGGCGTATCTGTTTATAGTGATTACTGGGATATGAAAGTCGCGGATTTGCCTGAGTTTGAGGAATATTTCGAAAACCGGATTAGAACGGACATCAACAACTCATCTGAATTGTTTAAGGCTTTGGGTGAGATACAAACTGTCAAGAAACAGGCTACGCTCAAGGAAATCAATAATAATATGGAAAATGCCAAAAAAGTGATTGCAACGGGAGCAAATGACAATGAGTAAGAAAATAATTCTGTCAGTTTTGACATTGGCATTATCAGTCGCTTCCGTTTATGCATCGATCGATTCTGAAACGAAGGATGCCGTTCTTAAAATCGTCAAAGAGAAAAATTACAATTTCAATGATGAAGAACTCCGTGAATTAATCCATATTGCCAAAAATATAAATGAACTGAAGTCAGTTTCTTCTTCGAAGCGCAAGGTATTTAGAAAAGATCCGTTCACGATGTATTCTGCAATCTTAGATAATGCATTTGGCGACAAGTCTATAGAAGACATGGTTGCAATAGCCGCCCAAGTCAAAAAAGAAAGAGATGCGGATGTTGCATATCTTAATGAAGCGACCAAGTCACTAGAAAAGGCAGATGCCATTGCTAAAAAATATTCCAAAGTAGAAGCAGATGCATCTGATATTGCTAAAAATATAGACCAACTCGGATACATTCAAAAATATAATTATGAATATATTGGAGATTTCATTTCAGCCAAGTTAGGAGAATTGCAAATATCATTGACGCAGGATCCTGCCGATCCTTCCGTCATAACTTTCACTTTCACCAATAATTCCAAAAATTACGAGTATGAGCAGGCTCTTTTTAACGTATATTTCGTTCAAGAGGGTAAAAAAGTTCCGTTATACGAGAAAACGAAGATCAGATATCCTTTTACGTCGCTGATAGTACCTGGTCAGTCATATTCCGAGCAGATATCCAGTTCAAAGGATTGCCAGGAAGCTTTGAAGACCGACAATGTCAAAGCCGAATTCCAAGTTAATGAAATCCATGCGAGAGTGATCAATACAAGACACATCATTTCATTCCGAAGATTTACGCAATATGAGGAGTCAGAGCTTGCCAAAGCCAGAAAGAGGAATGCTGAAATATTGCAGAAAATCAACGATGCTTCCGAAGTCTTCATCAAGGACGTCAATTCGCTTTAATCGATCGATTTTCCGAAATTCTCCAATCAGTCTTTATGCATTCCTGCAGCTGATGGGACTTCGGAAGGCGTAATTTGGTGAGCAAGTGCCGCTGTTTGTTTGCAGATCCAAGGTATTCTTTGTGAACTTCCGCAACGCGGTTGATGCCTCGAAATTGCGATTGGGCATGAGGCTTTCGGCATGTAAAGCGGAATAGGCAAAAATCGAGACTGTCGATAACGAACCGCCCATAAAACGGGCGGTTTTCATCACGCTCCTCTGAGATCCTATATTGCGTAATCGCAGGCGTCACAGAAACTTTTCAATTTCTTTATGAGCAAATCCAGCAGGCAACAGAATTTAAAGCACTTTGGAGCATGAGCATGTCGAACATCAGATACTTTATCTGAGCCACTCGTTTTGTGCGACGATATTTTGATCGTCCTGGCATGTCTGATGATGTGACTCAAATACCGTGTCGGAAGCGCGCCGATGTTCAAACGATGTTCAAAATATTACCGTCCGACGCTGGCTGCAAAAATGATTATCAACGATTATATGGCCTTGATCGCGGCTGGACGAGCCGGGATGGTATAATGGGGGGTACCGCATGTTCGCATGAATTTGCG
>JAZQPH010000145.1:0-1809 GCA_045628385.1 Succinivibrionaceae bacterium | reverse complement strand
TACCACTTCATCGGCAAGGACATTCTGTACTTCCATTCTTTGTTCTGGCCTGCCATGCTGTCGGGCGCCGGTTACAGAAAGCCGACAAAACTGTTCGTTCACGGTTATGTCACGGTAAACGGCGCCAAGATGAGCAAATCAAAAGGCACGTTCATCAAGGCATCGACTTTCCTCAAGCACTTTAGCCCAGAAACGCTGCGCTATTACTATGCCGCAAAACTCAATGACCGCATCGACGACCTCGATCTCAACCTTGAGGATTTTGTCGCGAGGGTCAATGCCGACATCGTCAATAAGCTTGTCAATCTTGCATCCCGCACCGCAGGTTTCATCACGAAGATTTTCGGCGGCAAATTGGCCGACAAACTTACCGAAGACGCTATATTCGCAGATTTCAGAAATGCGGTACCTGCCATCGAATCATGCTTTGAAAACAGAGAATATAACCGCGCAATCCGTGAAATCATGGCTCTTGCTGACAAAGCCAACAAATATGTCGACGACACCGCTCCGTGGGTTCTGGCAAAAGATCCGGAAAAGAAAGATGCGCTCCACGAAGTGTGCACTAATGCGCTCAACATGTATAAAGCGCTTATTACTTTCTTGAAGCCTGTCGTGCCCGAACTTGCCAAGGCATCCGAAGAATTCCTCGGACGCGAGCTTTTGTGGGAAGACGCCGTATCGCCGATGGTCGGATGCAGCGTAAATCCGTTCAAACCGCTCTTCAGACGCATCGAAATGAAACAGGTCGAAGCAGTCATCGCCGATTCAAAACAGGACTTGGCAGCGGCTGCGCCACAGCCTGCAAAAACGCAGAGCAAAAAAGCTCCGAAAGAAGAACTCGACGACGATTCGCAGATTGCCCCTCAAATCACCATCGATGACTTCTGCAAGGTAGATCTTCGCGTTGCCAGAATTGTCAAAGCAGAGCACGTCGAGGGCGCCGCCAAACTCCTTTCGCTCGAACTCGACATCGGACTCGAACGGCGCCATGTTTTTGCCGGCATCAAGTCTGCGTATAACCCGGAAGATCTCGTCGGCAGGCTGACCATAATGGTAGCTAACCTCGCCCCTCGCAAAATGAAATTCGGGATGAGCGAAGGCATGGTTTGCGCCGCTGGTCCCGGCGGAAAGGATATTTTCCTCCTTTCGCCGGACTCGGGAGCACAGCCAGGAATGCGCGTTCACTAATGCATAGCGCATGAAGAAATAAGAAAGGCAGCGTATCCGCTGCCTTTTTCATTTGCCATTGTCGCGATGCGCAAGGCTAAGATGCAATTAATAATTTATGGCATTCCCTTAACGTTGTTTTTATTCTCCGCATCAACAGGAGCTTCATAATTTTTTAGAGGACTATGCGGATCAGGCGGATCGTCTCCTCCGAACAGAGGTTTTCTTTCTCTTCCAGAAAACGGATCAAACCCTAAGCTTCGGATATCGTTGTACCCTGCCTTGTAGGCGATTACGATATGTCCCCTAAAACCAAGATCCTTGTAGAGGATATAGTAGCTGATTGAGTCTTTGGTTTCGCCGCTTTGCGACTGCGAAGGTTCGCTGCAAGAAAATTCATAACGTTCGTAATCGGCATCAAACTTTACTTCGTACGGCGATTTGTAGCAAGGAACTATGGAAAAATACTCATTAAAGACGGTTTCCATCGGAGTTTCTTTGTTTTCAAATTTTCTGAAATTTCCGAATATTACGTATGACTTATCATAGCCCTCGTCATCGTTTTTCTTCGAAAAAATTACGCTCTTGTAGAGTTTGTTTGCAACGAACTCGCGAATAATTTTGTCTTGATGCGAATGC
>JAZQPH010000144.1:0-1997 GCA_045628385.1 Succinivibrionaceae bacterium | reverse complement strand
TCTGCGTCGAGGGAAGTTATCGCGTCAAACAGCTTCTCCGAACGCTCTATTATCGGCATCGAATTGAACCACGGCTGTTTTTTTACCATCGAGGCAAGAGCCGTCTTGATTTCTTTGTTGGGAACGTAGGCAAGACGGTCGGAGCCGCCGTCGTCGGCGCAGCCCAGATATCCTAGGCAGACCAGAAGCGAGAGCGCGTCGTCTTTGTTTTCAATAGACACCATGTCGTTCTGGAAAGTGCCGCAGTCGAACGCCACGGTCCTGCCTTCGATTAAATGAAGAATGTCGTCCTTGATGCCGTCAAAATTCATGTCGATGAGGCGTATGACCTCTTCGTTTGACGAGGTGCCGCTCCAGTAGCTTTGGCATACTCCGTCGCTCACCGCGGACGCAACAGAATTGGGGTTGTAGATGTCTACGCCGCCCAGCTTGTAGCCTTCGTACCATTCCTTTAGTTCTTGATGCGTCAGCTCGCATATCGGGCTTTTTACTATCTCGGCGACTTCTTCTTCCGTGAAGCCGAAATATTTTTCGTACGGCGCAGGCCTCAGCATGTTGTATTCTTTGAAAACGTTCAGCGCCGACTGCGAATTGTATTTTTTGATTGGCAGAATTCCCGTGAGATAGGCAAACGAAAAGCAAGCCTGCCCGTCGGCTGTTTTGAACAGATTTCTCAGCAAATCTATAAACGATTTCTGCAATTGTTCATCATTGCGGTATTCTCGGTATATCAGCTCCCATTCGTCCATAATAAAAATGAACTTGGCGCCAAGGTCGTTGTTAAGCGCGGACAAAGCCTCCTGAAGCCCGGTGTTTTCAATATCGTTATTTGCAAAACATTCGGCAAATTTTTTTTGTTCCCTTAATTCCTTGATTATCGAATATTCAAGAAAATCGACCAATGTTTCGACGCATTGAACCCTTTTGGACTTGTTCAGATAGCTTTTGTAGCGACCGTCGATTGAGTTCATGTCGATGTAGATGACGTCATGTCTGTTCAGATGTTCCGCAAAGCAATCCTTTTTTGATATTTTCAGTCCGTCAAAAATTTGCTGTCCTGCATATGCTTTCGAATAGTATGCCAGCAGCATCTGAGCGGTCACGGTCTTGCCGAATCTTCGCGGGCGGGTCACGGCGATGAAATTAGCGTCTGTATCAATGACTTCGTTGGTTTTTTCTATGAAATCTGTTTTGTCGACAAACACGCGGGTCTTTTTTGCATTAAGCAATTTTGTAAAACTGTTATTTCCGCCGGGATTCAGAATATTGCCCATAGATCAACCTCATGAACTCATATGCCTTCTCATTCTAGCATGCGGCATAATTTATAAAATTAAGCTAGGCGCCAGCGGAAGCGCGGTTTATCCGCACATGCCAAAAACCGCGCGGATCATTTGTTGTTTATGAACTGACGCTATTTATGCCGAGAATCGCTTACTGGCTTATTTTGTCATTGACTGGGTCTGACATGCGGTTCGTCAGAATGGATTTCCTATTCAAGCTTTTCGATGAGACACCCGTGCGTCTTGGTTTTCCTGTCATAGTTGATGCCGACAAGAATCACGTCGTTCGGATAATCTCCGTCACGGTATCTCGCGAAATATTCTTTTTCTTTTATCTGCTCCATGGCTTCTTCCGCGCTCCTGCCATATTTAAATTCTATGAGCAGTATCGGAAGGTTTTCGTTCCTTTTCGGGACATAAACCAAATCGGCGCTTCCTTTGCCCGACTGCAGCTCGCGGAAACATTCGTATTCGCGCTCCGTGCGCCACATGAGCCCCGACACAAGGCAGAACACCATCGTTTCTTCGCGGTTGTAGCCAAGAAGCGAAACGCTTGAAGAATTATGGATTTTGGTGATTATTTCTGCCGTTTTTTCTGCGTCGAGGGAAGTTATCGCGTCAAACAGCTTCTCCGAACGCTCTATTATCGGCATCGAATTGAACCACGGCTGTTTTTTTACCATCGAGGCAAGAGCCGTCTTGATTTCTTTGTTG
>JAZQPH010000143.1:0-61862 GCA_045628385.1 Succinivibrionaceae bacterium | reverse complement strand
TGGCGACTGCGGCACCTTATCACCAGAAGTAACGCCAAGAATAACTCCGTCTGGAAGACCCGCAAACGCCGATGCCGCTCCCCAAAACAACAAAGATGACGCCAGTGCTTTTTTCATGTCTTTCTTCCTTTACTTGGCTTCTGCCGTATCCTGCTCAATCTGTTTGCTGCACAAGTCCGTCAGTGCTCTGATGTTGTCCGCGACTTCTTTATTCTTGACGACACCTTCGTTAACCGAAAACAGGATATAGTAAGGTTTCTTTGCATCAACGACGATAAAATCTCTCAGCGTCTTGCATCCTTTAAACGCTGCCGACGCGCCTGAGTCTTCTACTTCCGAACACATCATGATTTTGGCCAAGGCTTCAAGATCATCACGGCGATTTGTAGGAAAGTATCCTATCTGCACGAAAATATCAGTTTTTAGGTCGTTGTTAACATAGGAAACGACATCCTCGGCCTCAGTGCTTCTGCCGAATATCCAGCCTTTTGGAGGATTCGTAAGATAGTTTTCGTCAAGAAACTCTCTTGCCTTTTTGTCCACGCTCTCGCTTATGGAGCCGTTTGTGGATTCCGCAAAGACTTGGGTAAATGCAATCTGCCCCGAATGTTCGAGATTGGCAAGAACTGTAGCCTTGTCATCATAGGCCCCGTAAACATTGACCTTTGAGCCGTCTTCGCGAGAACATCCCGCTGCATAAAAATGCGAGAAGTCATCTGAAAACTTCAGATCGGAACATTTCTGATCGACCGACATTTGTTTTATCTGCTCGGCGGGATCGTCCTGATAGTAATAGCGCGACATGGCAAGTCTTGCAGTCCCGTCATGAGAAAACATCACATAATTGTCATCGACGGTCATCAGATCCCAGCCATCATCTTCGGCATGAACCGCTGCTGATAACACGAGCATTGAGGCAAACGCTGCCAACTTAATCATAAACTTTGCGTGCATGTCGCACCTCCCTGACGCTAATTATAAGATTTCGGGCGATAAGTCCCATTCAGATGCCGCAAGCCGTAAGCAGCATTTTGATACCTGTCAAAATCAGCAAAATTCCGAACATGCGCTTGAGCGCGACAGGAGGGATCTTTTTGTTTACCGCAGCGCCCAAAGGGGCCATCGCAACGGAAAACGGCACCATGCAGAGAACGGCAAAAAGGCACACTTTTCCGAAAGTCCAAAGCGGCACTGCTGGATCTGCCGGAGCCTGCCCTATAAGCAGCATGGCGATGGCACCAGGAATCGCGACATAAAGTCCTATGACGGCAGCCGTTCCCGTAGCCTTTCGAGGCTCAAAATTACATGCCGTCAGGATCGGCACGGACAAAGTGCCGCCACCGATGCCAAGCATCACTGAAAACATTGAAATAAACCACGGTATGCAGGCTTGTCCCGGCATGCCCGGCAGCGAATCGCGAAGCGGAGGAGCCTTTGCCCTAAAAAGCATATTGAGACTCGAAAGAATGATGACGAAGCCAAACAGCGCGCTCAGCCATAGTCCGCCGAATTTTGAGGAAAACAAAGTACCGCATATGACGCCGAGAAGCAGCCACGGCGTCCAACGTTTTATGAGCGACAGATCGATATTGCCCTTTCTGTAGTGAGACGTGCACGACGAAAGAGCCGTAGGAATCATGCAGGCAAGCGACGTGGACGTAGCAAGAACGATGGCAGTGTCAGGGCTTGTATGAAACAAAGCAGTGAACACAAACGTAAGCACGGGAACGAAAATAATGCCGCCACCCACGCCAAGAAGTCCCGCAAGAAATCCTGCTACGCATCCCGCGCCGACAAATATTGCTATCACTCCGAAAAGCGATGAGTCCATTACTATCCCTCCAATGTTCTGCCGTTTAGCCGCTATGTTTGCCGCAAACCGCTCTGCCGAATTATACTGTTACCGAACACCAAAGAAGAGGAATCCGTATCGTGAAGAGACCAGTGATCGGCGTTACGCCGCTTTATGACGCAGAAAAACAAAGCTTTTGGATGCTTCCTGCGTATTTTGATCTTATTTACGAAGCTGGTGGGCTTCCGATTATGCTAAGCCCCGGACAGGACGAGAATTCTGCGCGCGCGGCAGTTTGCATCTGCCAAGGCATTCTTTTTACAGGCGGCCAGGACGTCAGCCCGTCGATATACGGCGAGAACGTCAGCGAAAACGTTTCAGAAATCTGCCCGCTTCGGGACAATTTTGAATCAGCTCTCCTAAAAGAAGCGCTTAAATCTGATTTGCCCGCATTCGGCATCTGCCGCGGCATACAGTTCTTCAACGCTTTCCTCGGAGGAAAGCTGTATCAGCATCTTCCCAAAGAACATCCCAGCCAAATCATGCATTCGCAAAAGCCGCCGTATGACATTCCCTGGCACTTCATCGATCCTGTTCCAGGATCGCATCTTGCAAAAATCATCGGCGAAGGACGCCATAAGGTAAACACATTCCATCATCAGGCAATCAAGGATTTGGCGCCATCTCTTACAGCCGAAGCTTTCAGCGAGGATGGACTCGTCGAAGCCGTAAGACATAAAGAACACCGTTACATGGCTGCAGTTCAGTGGCACCCCGAATACATCTTCAGAAGCTCTGCCAAGGATCTTGCGCTCCTCGAAGACTTTATCGGAGCTTGCAAAAAATAATAAAAAGGCCGGAAAGAATCTTTCCGGCCAGCAAATCAAACCATGCGCGCTATTTCTTGCCTACGCTTCCGCCGAAGGTCCTTTGGTTGCATCAATCTGCGCCTGGTCTGCCGTCTTGCCATCTGGCGCGCAATACAAATCGCGGAATATATAATAAACGGACCACAGGAAATATGTGCATAGAAGCGTCTGCATCAAAATGCTCACAGGAACTACCACACCTGAACCTGCGGTCTGCATAATAATTTGGCCGATGGTGCTCAAAACCATGCTCATGACAAAAATCCCCAAACCGAAAGTGATCCAGGCCAAGAAGTTACGCAAACTGATCACGCCCCAGAATGAAAGACCATAGAGCTTGATTTTCGAACCTACCGCTGTCGTGTCGGCAATCGCCAAGAATATTGGGACGGCCCAAAAATACGAAAATACCAAACAACACAGTATCGCGACTGCGACAATGGCAGCCATTATCCGAGTCACCAAACTTTTTAGCAAAACCGCTTCGTCGAGAGTGAATGATGCGCCTATCGACTTATACAATTCTTCGAGTAACTTTTGATCGCCGCCATTTGCGGCAATGATTGCTTGGGCTTCCTGAAGGCCTGAGTACAGTTTTCCGAGCACAGTTACCGATTTTTTATCGAACGTGTCCGTCCCCACATAAAGAAAACCGACGACCGCCGCGACGATAGCGAGAGCCGCAACCGCCATTTTTAAATTTTCGATGAGCATCTTTTGCAGCAAAGGAGGCTGAAATCCTCCCATGCGCGTCATACCGTCGCCGCCATCATTAACGGATGCATGCACGTTCATGATAACCGTGCCGACAAAGCTAAATGACAACAAAAGCATTATGAGATAGACCCAAGGATAAGATCCTAGCCAAGTCTGCAGCAGCGCAATCCAAGAGCCGACAATCAAGAAATTAAGCAACATCGCTTTGCGGTGCTTTTTAAAATCTATAAACGGCTGCTGCAGCCAACCGATTGCTCTGGCGGCGGATATTTTTGCAATCGATCCCGTAACCAAAAGTTTTGACATATTAACGATCCGTTCTGAAGCCCTGCACGGCAATTATTATTTAAGTCCGAGAGGTATGTCGAAATTGCGTTCGACTAGCTCTCCGCCTTCTTCCTCGACAACTTCACCGCCCGTTATTTCGGCAATGCGGCTGACAACGCGGTTCACGACCACGCTTGGCGCAGAAGCACCTGCGGTAAGGCCGATATGACGAATTTCACCGCTAAACCAGGATTCATCGATATCGGTCTCGGTGTCGACAAGATAAGCCGGTCTGCCGCTTGATTCAGCCAATTCGCGAAGACGGTTTGAGTTTGAAGAGTTAGGGCTCCCAACTACGACAAACATATCTACGATGCTTGCCAGGCGACGGACAGCATCCTGCCTTGACTGCGTCGCATAGCAGATATCATCTTTGCGAGGTCCCTGTATATTCGGAAACCTGCATTTCAGAGCATCGACAATGCCCGCGCATTCAATTACGCTGAGCGTCGTCTGCGTGACATAATGCAGTTCCTCGGGGTTTTGAGGATTCAATGAAGCGACATCTGATGCTTTTTCTATGAGGTAAATGCCGCCGCCGCACGACTCATACTGGCCTATGGTCGCATCGACCTCGGGATGACCTTTATGCCCGATCATGACGACTTCGCGATTTTTCTTGGCATGTGCCCGCACTTCGACGTGTACTTTGGCAACCAGAGGACATGTTGCATCAAAGACCTTGAGATCTCTTGAGCCGGCTTCCCTTTCTACGGAAAGAGGCACGCCATGCGCCGAATATACGAGCACAGAACCATCGGGAACTTCTGAAAGTTCTTCTATGAACACCGCACCCAGGCTGCGAAGATTTTCAACCACATAACGGTTGTGAACAACCTCATGACGGACGAAAACCGGGGCTCCGAATTTTTCAAGAGCGGCTTTGACAACGGATATGGCCCGCGACACTCCGGCGCAAAAGCCGCGAGGGTTGGCAAGATGTATGACAGGCGCCATCAAGCACGCTCCTTCTTATTGTCTTTGTCAAAAAAGAAACTGTGGATGATTAGCAGCGCAACGCCGATGCATATCGCACAGTCGGCGATATTGAACGCAGGATATGTAAACACTCCGCGGACATAAAACAAAATAAAATCAACGACATGACCATACGCAATGCGATCGATCAAATTGCCGATAGCGCCGCCAAGCACGAGAGCAAGCGAAACGCACAGGAGTTTTTGAGTCCTTGGTGTTTTATACAAAAAAGTTATTATCGCGACCGATGCCACGGCCGCGACTCCGATGAAGAAATACCCCTGCCAGCCGCTCATGTCAGCCAAAAAACTAAAGGCCGCACCCTCGTTATACACGTGGGTAATCGCGAGGAAAGGGAAGATATCAATCATGCCTCTGAACGGAACATAAGTCATAACGGCCAATTTGGTGGCGATATCTAGCGCGATTGAAAGAAACGCGATCCACCAGTAGAACACGCCTGTCTTAAGAATCGGCATTGACGGGTCTCCTATTAAAAAAGCCCTCGGGAAGCTTATCGGCTCCTCGAAGGCCTTACCGCAAAAGTTACGCTTTAAGCAAAATGTCTGATTTCGCCAGCGCCCTCGATATTTTCGGCGCAACGATCGCATACGCCATCGAGCTTATGACCGACGGTATCGGAATAGTGCCAGCAGCGCTCGCATTTTGCATTCTCCGAAGCTTTGACGGATACGAACATGCCGTCGATTGCGGTTGCTTCGGCGCCATCAGCAGGCTCGCCTGAAATCACATCCACTTTGGAAGTAATCATCACAAAGCGAAGTTCGTCGCCGATGCGGCCAAGCAATTGGGCAAGTTTCGCATCCTTGGCATAAACGGTAACTTCCGCTTGCAACGATCCGCCGATAGTCTTGGCGTTGCGGGCGTCTTCGATCTTCTTGTAAATTTCAGCACGGACATCCTGAATCTGCATCCAGTACTCGTTGTTGAGCTCTTCGCCGTCTTCCATAGCGAACAATCCGTCGAACCATTCTTGAGTAAACACGAATCTGTCGCGCTTGCCAGGAAGGAGCTGCCAGATTTCATCAGCGGTGAAGCTCATAATCGGAGCCATCCAGCGAACCATCGCTTCGGCGATGAGATAAAGAGCGGTCTGGCATGAACGTCTTGCGATGCTGTCCGCTTTGGCGGTGTACTGGCGATCCTTGATGACGTCGAGATAGAACGAGCCCATGTCGATGGAACAGAACTTCATGAGTTTCTGCACGACCTGGTGGAAATCGCATTCTTCGTACGCCGCGAGGATTTCGTTCTGGCAACGCAGCGCGCAATCGACGGCCCAGCGATCGAGCACGACCATGTCTTCTCTTGCAACCGTATTCTTCTCAGGATCGAAACCGTTGAGATTTGCGAGCAAGAAACGCGCGGTATTGCGGATGCGGCGGTAGGCATCTGCTGAACGCTTAAGAATTTCATCGGATACCGTCATTTCGCCGCTGTAATCGGTGGATGCCACCCAAAGACGGAGAATATCGGCGCCGAGTTTGTTCATGACTTCCTGCGGGCTCACGACATTGCCAAGAGATTTACTCATCTTGCGCCCCTGACCGTCAACGGTAAAGCCGTGGGTCAGCACCTGCTTGTACGGAGACTTGTCTTTGATGGCAAGCGACAGCATGAGCGAAGACATGAACCAGCCGCGATGCTGATCGGAACCTTCAAGATACATATCGATATCATTACCGCCGAATTCATCGCGGCAAGCTACGACGGAAGTATGCGTCGAACCCGAGTCAAACCATACGTCCAGCGTATCAGGAACCTTCATGTAACGGTCGGCGTCGTCACCGAGCACTTCCTTAGGATCGAGATCCCACCATGCCTGGATGCCTGACTTTTCAACGCGCATTGCGACCTCTTCAATGAGTTCTTGCGTGCGCGGATGCAGTTCCTGCGTGTCCTTGTCGACAAAGAGAGCAATAGGCACGCCCCAGGTGCGCTGACGGGATATGCACCAATCAGGACGGTTTGCCACCATGGCCTCGATTCGGTTCTGACCCCAGGAAGGAATCCATTTGACGTCCTTTATTTCCTCGAGTGCTCGTGCACGGAGATTGGCTTCGTCCATGGAAATAAACCACTGCGGGGTTGCGCGGAAGATAATCGGGGTCTTGTGGCGCCAGCAATGCGGATAGCTGTGCGTAATCGTCTCAGCTTTAATGAGCGCGCCTTTTTCTTCAAGAAGCTTCACAACTTCTTCGTTTGCTTTGAATACGTGTTTACCTGCGAAGAATTCGGTATCCGCCTTGAATACGCCCGCGGCATCCACAGGGTTTGCAACTTCAAGACCATATTTGCAACCGACCACATAGTCATCCATACCGTGTCCCGGAGCCGTGTGCACAGAGCCAGTGCCCGCATCGGTCGTAACATGCGAACCGAGGATTACAGGCACATCGAAACCGAGGAACGGATGCTTGAAACGCAGACCTTCGAGTTCGGAGCCGCGGCATCTTCCCGTAATTTCATAAGACTCGAAACCGCCGCGCTTCATTGCGGATTCAAGAAGAGCTTCCGCATAAATAAGAGTTTCAGGAGCTTCGCCGCCTACTTTCACAAGCACATATTCAAGATCTGCATTCACGCAGACAGCGCGGTTTGCAGGAAGGGTCCACGGAGTGGTGGTCCAAATGACGGTGCAAAGCGACTCAGCCGAATCCTGGCCGAAAACTTTGCGAACGGCGGCAGGATCGACGGCGCGGAACCTTACGTCGATAGAAATTGATTTTTTGTCATAGTACTCGACTTCCGCTTCCGCAAGCGCAGAGCCGCAATCGCAACACCAGTGCACCGGCTTGAAGCCTTTGACAAAATGGCCGTTTTCCACAACCTTGCCGAGGCATCTGATAATTTCCGCTTCGGTCTTAAAATTCATGGTGAGGTACGGATTGTCCCAATCGCCGATGACGCCGAGGCGCTTGAAATCTTCGCGCTGAGCGTTGACTTGGCTCATCGCATATTTGCGGCATTCAGCTCGGAATTCAGCAGCCGACACCTTCTGTCCAGGCTTGCCGACGAGTCCTTCTACTTTCAGTTCGATAGGCAGACCGTGGCAGTCCCAGCCAGGAACGTACGGCGCGTCGTAACCCGACAGAGTGCGGGATTTGATGATGATGTCTTTAAGTATCTTATTTACGGAATGACCGATATGAATGTTTCCGTTTGCGTACGGCGGACCGTCATGGAGGATGAACGATTTGCGTCCGCGGCGCGCTTCCCTAATTCGCTGGTAAAGATTGTCGTCGTACCAGGATTTGAGCATTGCCGGCTCTCTTTGCGCCAGATTGCCGCGCATTGGAAAAGAAGTTTCCGGCAGGTTAAGGGTATTTTTGTAATCGGTCATTTTCGTGTCTCATGTTTCACACAAGCAGCGGTGCTGCATCGAAAGCAGAATTATAAAATTTTCACAGTTTTTCGGCAACTTAGACTGTCTGACGACGATCGCCCAAACATCATGGCTTACGGACAAACCATCCGACATCAGCCACAAAAAAAGACACCCGAAGGTGTCTTTTTACCAACTCAACTCATTGCTTAAATTAAGCCATAGCCTTAACTTTCTTGCAGAGGTTGGAAGTGTGTCTTGAAGCGTTGTTCTTGTGGATGAGACCCTTGTGAGCCATCTGAGCGAGAACCTTCTTCGCGGTGTTGAATGCAGATTCAGCGGCGGTCTTGTCGCCTGCGTCAACAGCCTTGAGAACTTTCTTCATGTAAGTGCGCATCATAGAACGAGCGCTGGCATTTGCCTGACGTGCCTTCTCGGAAGTGAGAACGCGCTTCTTAGCCGATTTGATGTTAGCCAAGTTTTGCTCCTAACTAAAAACTTCTTGAAACGTGTCGCATGACCATCGCGGCTGCGACCCCATCAAACTATTTTTGCAAAAACAGATTGAGCCGATCCCGTAGGCCGAAAGCGGCAAGGCGGATCGAACCCCACCCATAAGCCCGAGATTATACCGATCGTCCCGCAAATGCGCAAGAAATGACGACCTGCCCACACATTTTTAATGGAAATATCTTTATCAGAGGCTGTCTTTGGGCGCATAAAACGCCCAAATTCAGGCAAATGGCGCTTGACGCCCGAGTGGTATAATCACGCCCGCGAATCAAAGATGTGGACAAAACTGCGGGAGGCCCGACTTGGCAGGCAAAAAAAAGAACCTTCTGAGATCAGGGATCATCGTATCCGCAGGGACTCTCGCATCGAGAATTCTCGGACTCCTGCGGGATGTTGTCATCGCCAACCTCCTTGGCGCATCGATGGCCGCGGACGCATTTTTCTTTGCCAACCGCATACCTAATTTTTTCAGAAGACTGTTCGCCGAAGGCGCATTCAATCAGGCATTCGTGCCGGTCCTTGCGGAATTAAAAGACAAAGATGCCTCTGAAAATAAAGAACTTGTCAGCCAGGCGGTAGGCACGTTAGGCATCATAGTCGCGGCAGTGACGCTCTTCGGAGTTGTTTTCTCCACTGTAGTATCTGCAGTCTTCGGCTGGGGCTGGTACACCGATTCGCTCAAATCAGCAGAAGGCGCTGAAAGATTCGCCTTAGCCTCGCTTCTTCTTAAAATTACTTTCCCATACCTTTGGTTCATCACGCTCACTGCAGTTTTTTCGGCCGTTCTCAATTCAAAGGGAAAGTTTGCCATACCGGCGCTTACCCCCTGCCTGCTGAATATATCGACAATTGCCGCCGCCCTCTGGCTGTCGCCTCATTTGGAAACTCCCGCAATCGGCCTTGCAATCGGCATCAGCGCTGGCGGAGCGATGCAGCTTGCGCTCCAGCTGCCGTTTATCGCAAAATTGGGGCTGTTGGGATGGCCAAAATGGGCGTGGAATGCACCTGGCGTCGTAAAAATCCGCAAACTCATGCTTCCCGCGCTTTTCGGAGTGTCGGTTAATCAGATCAACTTGCTAATCAACACCGCGCTTGCTTCGTTTCTCGCAACTGGCGCCATAAGCTACCTCTACTATTCCGATCGCATCCTTGAGTTTCCGCTCGGAATGTTTGCCGTGGCGATCAGCACGGTAATACTCCCAACTTTGTCGCGCGGTCATGTCGGCGACGACAAGGAAAAATTTGTGGGCACGATGGACTGGGCCGTGCGCATGGTAATCCTTCTCGGCATTCCGGCAATGCTCGGAATCATCGTGTTGCGCGAAGGCATCATCAGCGCCATATTTATGCACGGAAGTTTCACGGCTGAAGATGCGGCCATGTCTTCGGCCAGCCTGTTTGCCTCAGCGCTCGGCATCCAGTCTCTCATGCTTGCAAGAGTTCTGGCACCGGGCTTCTATGCCGTCCAGGACACCAAAACGCCGGTGCGCTACGGCATCTATTCGATGATCGGCAACATGATTTTCAATCTTATGCTCATCTATCCTCTCGGCTATCTCGGTCTTGCTCTTTCGACCGCACTTTCGGGAACGCTCAACGCATGCTTGCTGTGGACGGGACTTCGCCGCAGGGAACTATACCGCATGCCTCGCGACACAGTCGTATTCTCGGCACGTCTTGCGGGCGCCGGCATCGTAATGTCCGCGGTTCTTTATTTTGCAGTGCCTAATCTTGAGGCTTTTGCTTCAATGAGCATACTCATGCGCGCCGTATGGGTCGGCGGATTGATTGCGGCCGGCGCGGCGGTTTATGCCGTTTCCGCATTTGCCCTCGGACTTAAAATTTCGCATCTGAAAGCAGGAGCCAAAATATGAAGTTCATACGCGGCATCCTGAACGCCATGCCTGAACCGCAGGGACTTGCGCTCACGATCGGCAATTTTGACGGCATTCACATAGGCCATGCCAACATCGCTGCCAGGGTCAAAGAAGTTGCCAAAGAACGCGGTCTGCTGTCCGCCGCGATGTTTTTCGAGCCGCAGCCCCGGGAATTCTTCCGGCCCGACAGCTGCCCGCCGAGACTGACGTCGCTGCACGAAAAATACCTGTTCATGAAAAACCTGGGCATCGACAGGCTCTATTGCCTGCGATTCTCGGAAAAAATTGCCAATCTTCCCCCCGAAACCTTCATCAAAGACATTCTCATCGGACGACTTAACGCAAAGCACATCGTCATCGGCGATGATTTCAGATTTGGCGCCGGCAGGTCGGGAAGCATCGAAAATCTCAGGGCAGAGCCTTCGTTTACCAGCGAATCGACGCAAAGCTATCTTCTCGGCGGCAAACGAATAAGCAGCACCGCGATAAGAGAAGCTCTGCAAATGGGCAATCTGCCGCTGGCCGAAGGAATGCTCGGAAGACCGTACAGCATTACGGGAAAAGTAGTTCACGGCAGGCAACTCGGAAGAACCATAGGCTTTCCTACTGCCAACGTCGCGCTCAACAGAATCGTCGTGCCGGTGTCGGGCGTATACGCGGTAACAGCCTGCATCGATGGAACAGAACTGCCTGGCATTGCCAATATCGGCATGCGTCCTACCGTCAACGGAACAACCCCGACTCTCGAAACGCACATTTTCGATTTCGGGCGCGACATCTACGGGATCAGAATCACCGTCAAATTCCTAAAAAAACTGCGCGACGAATGCAAGTTTGATTCTGTTATGAAGCTTAGGGACGCCATCGCCCTCGACATGGTGGCGGCCAAAGAATTCTTTTCGCAAAATTCCTAAGCCTGCGTCATATTCCTTCTAAAACATTCATTCGCGCATAAAAAGACCGCTCGACGCGGCCTTTTTTATCATGATGTTCTAAGACAGATATTATTGCTGTTTGTCTTCGCAATGAGAAACTTCTTCGCCGTTTCTGTACTGAGTCGGCGTGATGCCGAACATCTTTTTGAACGTGCGGCTGAAGTGTTCGCCGTTGGCATAACCTATGGCCGAAGATATGTTTTCAATCGACACGGACTGATTCTTCAGCATGGCCTTGGCTTTCTTCATCTTGAGCCCGATGACGTGCTCGCCGAAAGTCTTGCCTGAACGCTCGCGGATGAATTTGGACAGATATGGGGTCGTAACGCCGAAGTTCTTTGCCATGTCTTCAAGCGTGACGTTCTGATAGTTGGCCTGAATGTAGTTCATCATTGCCACCAAACGTTCATCGCTGATGCCGTCGCTGCTCTGTACATCGGGATGGCGGTTGACCGCCACGACGAGCGCATGGATCGAAGCCTTGATGATATCTTCGTCTTCGCCTGCGCCCCAATAGGTCTTGTTGTCAGCAACGATTCCGACATATGCCATGGCTTTGGAAGAAGCGCCGCGCGACAGAGCGTGTTCTTCGTATATTGCAAGTTCGTAGGTGATGCCAAAATATTCCTTGATGGCGTTGCTTACGGCAGCCAGGCGGCCGTTGCCGTTTGCCTTGATGGTGGTGCTTCGACCGTTATGAACGATCGTGGCGTCGGCAAAGATGCCGTCCACCTGAGCAAAATGGCACTCAGGAACAGTAAAAATCGGCGTGTTTCCGAGATAGTTCTCGCGGAAAATTTCATATACGCGCTCAGGCGACAACTCGCTGTGAGTTTCGTCGGAAACCTGCTTTACCGTATAGCCGACGTCTTCACGCATCTGCTTAGGCAAAACGATTGAGAATTTGTTATCAAGCACGTAAGCAACGCCGCCTTTGCCAGACTGGCTGTTGATTCTGATAACATCTTTGTCATACGTTCTGCCCACGTCGAGCGGATCGATCGGAAGATAAGGCACGTTCCAGGTATGGAGTTCCTTTTCGCGTCTCCAGTCCATGCCTTTGGCGATGGCGTCCTGATGCGAACCGGAGAATGCCGAGAACACAAGATCCCCCGCATAAGGCGCTCTTTCATACACATGCATGCGGGTCAGACGCTCATACACGCTTCTGATTGCCGGCATGTCGGAAAAATCAAGACCGGGATCGATGCCGTATGAATACATATTCATGGCGACGGTGATAATGTCCACATTGCCGGTTCTTTCGCCGTTGCCGAAAAGAGTGCCTTCGATGCGATCGGCACCCGCGAGGATTCCGAGTTCCGCATCGCATACGCCGCATCCGCGGTCATTGTGCGGATGGAGACTGAGCACCACATGCTCTCGGTTGTACAAATGTTTGCTCATGTATTCGACCTGAGAAGCAAAAATATGCGGCATAGCGGTCTCGACGGTAGCTGGCAAATTGATGATGGCGGGACGCTCTTTGCAAGGCTCCCATACCTGCAATACCGCATTGCAGACCTCGAGAGCATATTCGACCTCAGTGCCGTGAAAACTCTCTGGGCTGTACTCGAACATAAAATTGCCATCGGTTTCCGATGCGAGCTCATTTAAGAGTTTCGCGCCTTCTACGGCAAGATTCTTCACTTCCTCTTTGCTCTTGCGGAATACCTGCTCGCGCTGCGCTACCGATACTGAGTTGTAGAGATGAATGACTGCCTTCGGAGCGCCTTTGACTGCTTCAAAAGTCTTCTTGATGATATGTGGACGCGCCTGAGTCAGCACCTGAATCGTGACATCATCGGGAATAAGTTCCTGTTCGATGAGCGCGCGCGCAAAATCGTATTCGGTTTGGGACGCCGCAGGAAAGCCTATTTCGATTTCTTTGAAACCGAGGCTGACGAGCATTTTGAAGAATTCGAGCTTTTCTTCGAGACCCATAGGTTCGATGAGCGCCTGATTGCCGTCTCTCAGATCAACAGAGCACCAAATCGGAGGACGTTCCACATGATCTTTTTTAACCCAATCTACGCAAGTCTCTGGCGGAAGGAAATACTGTCTTTCGTATTTGTCGAAGTTCTTCATAAATACTCCCGAGCATTAAAATTTATCATTGCAACAATCTTATTTTACACACAAAAACCAAATTTCAAAACAATTTTTATCAATATTATTGATATTTATTATTCTCATGCATTCAGCGCATGCAAAAAATCGCAATATCCTGCGCCGTGACTAAATAATTGTCACTTCCGCGAAATGCCCCACCCGTCACGTTAGGCATCATCGCCGCACGGATATAATTTCTCCAATTGCCCTTTGCGCATTCAATTGTGAGCGCGGGTCTAACACAGATAAGGATGAACGCAATGTTCGGACGTAGCGACAGCGAAAAGAAAATCGACAGAGAACGCAACATATTGCTCGACAAAACATCAGGCATGGTTGCAGACCTCGAAACCAAAATTCAGGATATAGCGGCCAACGACGACGTGGCGCAATGCGTCAGCGAGATAATCGCGAATCACGACAGCATGATTGATCAGCAGTCGAATGTATGCGGGCTTCAGGGCATTAAAGACGTCATAGACGAAGCCGCAGATAAAATCGAAGAAGTGTATCGCGGAAACGAACAGGGAATCGGCCAGATTAACGAAGTTCTCGACAGCATCGCTCAGAGCGTTGAATCCATGAAAGCGCTGCAGGAGTCGTTTATCAACTCATTCGTCGCATTGCGCGAACAGATGAAACTCATTAAAGAGTGCACGGGCATGATTTCCGATCTGTCCAATCAGACCAATCTGCTTGCTCTCAATGCAACAATCGAGGCCGCCAGAGCTGGCGAGCACGGACGAGGATTCGCCGTCGTCGCAGGCGAAGTTAAAAAGCTTTCGCTCGACACTACAGAAGCGTCTTCCAAAATTGAATCCAGCGTCGTGAGCTTCACCAATCAGATCAACGACATCATTCAGGAGACCTCGCGCAACAAGGAAATGCTTGAAAGCATGAACCTTGCGACGGACAGCGCCAGGGAGCTCTTTGACGGCGCCAAGAAGCAAAATGACGACAATAAATCCACCGTTGCGCAGGTTGTCATGGAAATCAACGACGGCATCATCAAGCTTCAAAATGTTGCCTCTTACCATGTCGAAATGCAAAATGAGGTTTCTCGCTGGTTCAGAGTAGTCGCCGACAAGATTCAAAACAATGCCGGCAAGCATCAGCTGGGCATCGTCAACGACCAATTGGGCCAAATCAAAGAAAACGTTATCAAAGCAGTAACAATGATCTAAGGCAATACAGCCATATTGAAAACGCTGAACAGGCTCCTTCGGGAGCCTGTTTGTTGTTCGGTTAATGCGATGCTATTTTCAGAAATTGACTAAATAAACCAATTGAAGCGCAAATCGACATCTTCGCATTCAGGAGTGTCGATTGCGACGCAGATTGCGTATATGCGGTCGGTTTCGCCGTTTCTGAACTGAAATGTAATCGCATTGTCCTCTTTGACGGATTCGATGTCAAAATTCGGATCGCCCTCGGTAAAATCGAGGTCGCTGTCTTCAAACTGGCAATAATCGATAACAAGCGTATTTGATTCTATAGCTCTGCAGAGATCGTCAACTCCCTCTTGCGTAAAACCATTCAAATCATCATCTTTCTTTGCTACATCGATCAGCGTCCAAAAGGCGCTTTGGACGTTTTCGGCCACTTCTTCGGCTCTTTCGTCAGTCATGGTTTTGATCCTCGGACTTTTTGTACAAAATCTCAAACATTTCGCCGCTTATCGAATAAATATCGCTTTTATCGTTGAAATTGACCGCAAGGTAATCACCGGTGCTCGCCATCATGCATTGCTTATAGTCCCATTTCGTAAGTATCTTCGCCATATGAGGCAGGCGGCGCGCGTAAATCTTGTATGGACGAGCTTTGCACCTTCTGACCATATCGTCCGAAATAGTAATTTCATCGCCTGTTTTCAAATTGCTGACCATGTTTCTGTACTGGCGGCTCGAAATGTCAAAAGGCTTGCCTTCAGGCACATCGATACTATAAAGTTCGTTGAATTTCTTGGCATCTATCGGATACGCTTCGCCCTGAATGCCGATCATCAGATATACGTCATCTTCTACCGTGACTTCGACCTGTCCTTCCAGCGTGTGGACGCAGAGACTTTCCCCTAATTTATCTAAATCCGTGGTCAGAACATATCCCAATACGAGAGGTTTCTTTTCATATACCGCATAGGATTCACCGATATCCAAATCTTTGTAATTTATGATGTCGAAACCGGCCCTGAACTTGTTGTATCTCATGACCAAAAATTGCTCAAAAGTCTGGCTTACCGATTCCTTTTCAAAATCCTCAAAATAAATTACGCCGCCGGCCTTGTTCTGATGGCCTCCGCCCGAGCCAACTCCTGCGGTGAGCTCTCTTGCCATCGAAGCTGCGTTCAATGCCTTGGACATGCAGCGCACGGAAATCTTATACATGCCGTGCGTTTCCATGCGCAGATAAACCACGCAGGCATCAACGTTGGCGACTCTGATTACGAGATCAGCAACCAGTCCTAGAATGTTCGGATCGCACTTAGGAGCTTCGATAATGGCAAAGCAGCTGTCCTTGTCGTAGTAACAATGAGACAGAGCCTGTCCGATAATCTGAAGCTCTGAGATGGTCATGTTATTGCTCTGAAGAGGAACGAATATATCCTCATTAACTTTAAGCTTGTCGCATGCATCTCTGTCGCCGGGATTTCTGAGTTCCGAAAACTCGCACGTATCCATGTAGATGCCATAATAGAGCAACGTTGAAAGGCGATATTCATCATCCAAGCGGTTGACTCTGTAGCCAGCGGCACAGAGCATTTGATAAATAATGCTGGAGCAGGCGCTGTAGGTCGGAAGAAGACAGACATAATCTGCCTCGATGATGTTGGGATCGCGGTGATGATGATCTATTATCGCCGTCGTTTTGCCTGTTACTTTTTCGACATTGCCGGCTCCGAGCTGACAGTCTACGCTAATTAGCAAATCCTTGCACTCATAGCCCTTCTGAACGCGCTTGACTTCGACCCCCTCCATAGCCTGAACCAGCAGTTTCATGTTCATGCGTTCTATGCTAGCGGGGCCGCCATAGATTATTTCAGTCCTTTTCCCGTTGTCGGCAAAAAACTTCCAAAGACCGTATGCCGAGGCAAGGGTGTCCGCATCGGGCGCGTTATGGCAAAGAATCGATATGTCGTCATATTTCAGAAATGTTTCAAGAGAAATAAGCATGTAGGATTCCCCGCATTCGCAAATTAGCTATAAAAGGCTTTCCGATTCTATCAAACGGCAAGTTTGTATCGCTGATATAAAGTTCCGAGACGGGTCAAGGCGCACAATAATTATTCAAGAGCAAAAAAAAAAAAGGATCGCCTAAGCGATCCTTAAACAACTCTGATTCAGAGTATTAGACTTATTCTGCCTTTGCTTCTTCAGCCGGAGCTGCAGCTTCTGCAGCCTGCTCAACGAACTGAATGTATGCCATAGGAGCCTTATCGCCCTGGCGCAAACCGCACTTAAGAACGCGGGTATAACCGCCGTTGCGACCGATGAAACGCGGAGCGACATCATTGAAGAGCTTTGCGGTTGCTGCTTCATTGTTGCCAAGACGCGCTGCAACGAGACGGCGATGAGCAACAGAGTCAACACGTGCGATGGTGACGAGCGGCTCGATTACGCGGCGCAACTCTTTAGCCTTTGGCACGGTGGTCTTGATGGTCTCGTGGGTGATCAGAGAGATAGCAAGGCCACGGAACAGAGCTTTTCTCTGGCTGCTGTTGCGACCAAGCTTACGACCGATGTTACGGTGACGCATGACTTAATTTCCTTAAAAACTTTGAAAAACTCAGTTAAAACTACCCTTTTCAGCGAGGTCCTTTGGCGGCCATCCCTCGATACGCATACCAAGAGACAGTTCGCGCTGCGCCAGAACGTCCTTGATTTCGGTAAGGGATTTCTTGCCGAGGTTAGGAGTCTTAAGCAACTCAACTTCGGTGCGCTGAACCAAATCGCCGATGTAGTGGATGGCTTCTGCCTTGAGGCAATTTGCAGAACGGACGGTAAGTTCAAGATCATCAACAGGACGCTTAAGAATTTCCGGAATCTGCGGCTCCTCTGGCACTTCCTGCTTGACTGCGGACTTCGAACCGAGATCTACGAACGGCTCGAGCTGGTTGTAGATGATCGTAGCCGCATTGCGGATAGCCTCATCTGGCTCGATGGTGCCGTTGGTTTCAATCTGCATAACCAACTTATCAAGGTCGGTACGCTGCTCAACGCGCGCAGACTCGACATCGTAAGCGATTCTGACAATCGGGCTATACAATGCGTCAATGAGAAGACGGCCAACAGGACGTTCCTCATCGTTGTGTAATCTTGCCTGTACAGGCTGATAGCCACGACCATGACGAACATGAAGATTCATATTAATTTCATGCTTATCGTCGGTCAGAGTGCAGATGACATGATCAGGATTTGCGATGAAAACATCAGATCCGAAATCAATATCGCCAGCGGTAACCGGTCCCATACCTTTCTTATGGAGCTTCAGAACCGCCTCTTCCTTCGTCAGGAGCTTAATGGCAATACCCTTAAGATTGAGAAGGATGACTTCGACGTCTTCTTTTACCGCTTCGAGAGTCGAATATTCATGCTGCACGCCTTCAATTTCAACTTCGGTAATAGCGAAGCCGGACATGGAGGACAGAAGCACGCGGCGCAAAGCATTGCCCAGAGTCAGACCAAAACCGCGCTCCATAGGCTGAAGCGTAACTTTGGCGCAGAACGGATTTTCCTTTGCAACCTCGATCGACTGATTCGGGATTAAAAAGTCAGATACAGAACCCTGCATTGAAACCTCACTTAGGACTACATCTTGGAGTAGTATTCAACAATCAGCTGCTCGTTGATTTCCGCAGGAAGATCCTGACGGTCTGGAGCACTCTTGTACTTACCAGTGAGCTTATCGCTGTCTACTTCAAGCCATGGATATGCATTGTTGCGGCTCTTGTTGACGTCAACAGAGCTCAGAATGCGACCCTGCTTTTTAGCCTTTTCGCGTACAGAAACAACGTCGTCAGCCTTAACCTGATAGGATGGAATATTAACTACGCGTCCGTTAACTTCGATAGCTTTGTGGCTTACGAGCTGACGGGATTCTGCGCGGGTAACACCAAAGCCCATACGGTAAACAACATTGTCGAGACGACCTTCGAGAAGCTTAAGGAGGTTTTCGCCAGTATTGCCCTTGAGACGAGCCGCAGTACGATAGTAGTTGCGGAACTGACGTTCAAGAATGCCATACATGCGACGAACCTTCTGCTTCTCACGAAGCTGATCGCCATAGTCAGTGGTGCGTGGCTTAACAGCGCCATGCTGACCAGGCTTGGTCTTCATGTTGCACTTGTCATCAATCGCCTTCGTACCGGACTTGAGGAAAAGGTCAGTGCCTTCGCGGCGGCTAAGCTTTAACTTAGGACCTAAATATCTAGCCATTTCTTAAATCTCCAATCCTAAATTAAACACGACGCTTCTTCGGAGGACGGCAGCCATTGTGAGGAATTGGCGTGACGTCGGTGATGTTGGTGATTTTGTATCCAACAGCGTTGAGAGCACGGATGGAAGACTCACGGCCAGGGCCTGGACCCTTTACGAGAACTTCAATGTTCTTAAGACCGTATTCTTTCGCAGCCTCGCCAGCCTTCTCTGCCGCAACCTGAGCTGCATATGGAGTAGACTTACGGGAACCACGGAAACCAGAACCGCCGGAGGTAGCCCAAGAAAGAGCGTTGCCCTGACGATCGGTGATGGTGATGATGGTGTTATTGAAAGAAGCGTGAATGTGTGCGATACCTTCACTTACTTGCTTTCTTACGCGCTTACGGGCGCGAGCCGACTGTGCATTAGGTGCCATGTTATTACGCTACTCCGATTACTTCTTGATAGCCTTGCGCGGACCCTTGCGAGTACGAGCGTTGGTTTTGGTACGCTGACCGTTGACTGGAAGTCCACGGCGGTGGCGGATACCTCTGTAGCAACCGAGGTCGACGAGACGCTTGATGTTCATCGAGATCTCGCGGCGAAGATCACCTTCAACGGTGAACTTAGCAACTTCTGCACGAACTTTGTCCAACTGTTCTTCGCTGAGTTCCTTGAATTTAACGGTCTCAGCAATCTGAGCGTCCTGACAAATCTTCTTGGCGCGGGTTGGGCCGATGCCGAAGATTGCGGTCAAAGCGATAACCGCGTGCTTGTGGTCAGGAACGTTAATGCCAGCTATACGGGCCACTATATACACTCCTATATGTGTGTTTCATTTGGTCGCCGCAAAGCCCGTTACGGATACGCGGCGACATTAGTGCACTTGCTATAAAAAAAGCAGGCGTGCCATTATAGCCAGCCTGCTATTATTTAATCAAGCAAATTTGATCGGGATCTTAGTTTTTAACCAACTAAATTAACCCTGACGCTGCTTGTGCTTAGGTTCTTCGCAAATGACACGGATTACGCCGTGACGCTTTACGATTTTGCATTTTTGACAAATCTTCTTAACGGAAGCGCCAACTTTCATTTCAATTCTCCAAAACTAACGGTATCAGCGGTTAGTAAACTTAAGGTTCTGCTTGCGCATTACATCAGCATACTGATGAGACACTCTGTGCGCCATAAGCTGCGATGTAAAGTCCATGACTACCACTACGACGATGAGCAAAGACGTACCGCCGAAGTAGAATTGAACATTCATGAACGTAAGCATGAACTGCGGGATCAAACACACAAGAACCATGTACATGGATCCGACGAAGGTCAACCTTGTCATCACCTGATCGATGAACTTAGCTGTCTGCTCACCTGGGCGAATACCCGAGATAAACGCGCCGCTCTTTTTAAGATTGTCACTCAGCTCCTTTGGATTGAACACCATTGAGGTGTAGAAGAAGCAGAAGAACACAATTGAGACTGCATAAAGCATCTCATATAGCGGCTGCCCAGGCTGAAGTACCTGAGATACCTTGTTAACGATCTGCGCGAAAGTGCCGTCACCCTGACCAAACCAAGAAGCTATTGTCGCAGGGAACATGATAATGCTCGATGCGAAGATTGCCGGGATAACGCCGGACTGATTTATCTTCAGAGGAAGGTGTGACGTAGGCGGAGCATACAATCTGTTGCCCTGCTGCTGACGCGCATAATGTACGGTGATCTTTCTCTGGGCTCTCTCCATGAACACGACGAACGTGGTGATAGCAACGACGATTACGATGATGCCAACAAGAACGAGAACGTATCCGCCGCCTTCTTGCTTGAACTGTTCAATCGTACTGCCGATAGCGCCAGGGAAACCAGCAACAATACCTGCAAAAATCAGCAGGGATATACCATTTCCGACGCCGCGTTCAGTAATTTGCTCGCCGAGCCACATGAGGAACATGGTGCCGGTAAGCAAACTGATCGTTGTAGTGAAGTAGAAACCAAATCCCGGATCAACTACGATACCCTGGATCATGTTAGGCAGGCCGGTAGCAATACCAAAAGCCTGCAGCAAGCCAAGTCCGAGCGTACCCCATCTTGTCATCTTGGTAATTTTGCGACGACCCGCCTCGCCTTCTTTCTTCATTTCTTGAATCGAAGGCACCATTACGCCCAGAAGCTGGACGATAATGGCTGCGGATATGTACGGCATGATACCGAGAGCAAACAAAGATGCTCGAGAAAGAGCTCCACCGCTAAACATGTTGAACATGCCAAGGATGGTGCCCTTCTGCTGCTCCATGACTTCAGCTAAACGCTGTGCATCGATCCCGGGGCACGGAATATGAGATCCGATACGGAAAACGACAAGGGCGAGAATGACGAAGACAAGTCTCTGCGTCAACTCTGAAACGCCTCTTTTCTCTTTTTCCAAACCCGGTGTTCTAGCCATTGCAGTCCCTTATTATTCAACCTTTCCGCCGGCTGCTTCGATTGCAGCCTTAACGCTTGCGGTGCAAGGCAGACCGCGAACCGTGATCGCCTTGTCAACATTGGTGTCGCGGGACATGATGATCTTGCAGTTTTCGAACTTGCGAGAAATTACATCATTGTCCTTAAGAACCTGCAGATCAATTTCCGCAACGTTGAGCTTAAGAACGGTCTTCAGAGAAACTTCGGTAGTTACAGCCTTGATTCTTGAGAAGAAACCGAACTTAGGAACGCGGATCTTCAGAGGCATCTGGCCGCCTTCGAATCCTGGACGAGTACCGCCGCTCTTACGGGCACCTGCGCCCTTAACGCCGCGACCAGAGGTCTTGCCGATACCGGAACCGATACCGCGACCAACGCGAACCTTCTTCTTCTTGGAACCTGGTGCAGGAGCCAAGTCGTTCAAACGCATCGTCATGATGAATTACTCCTCAACCTTAACCATGTAGTAGACCTTAGCGATCATACCGCGAACTTCAGGGGTGTCCTTAAGTTCAACAGTGTGACCGATACGGCGAAGACCCAAACCCTTAAGGGTAGCAATGTGCTTCGGCAGACGACCGATGGAGCTACGGGTCTGAGTTACTTTGATAGTCTTTTCAGCAGCCATTTTTTACTCCAGAATCTGTTCGACGGTCAGACCGCGCTTAGCAGCAACCTGTTCAGGGGACTTCATAGAAAGAAGTGCCTTAACGGTTGAACGCACTACATTTACAGGGTTGGTAGAACCGTAAGCCTTTGCGAGGACGTTTTCAACGCCTGCAACTTCGAGAACAGCACGCATAGCACCGCCTGCGATAATACCGGTACCTTCAGCAGCTGGCTGCATGTAAACATGGGAGCCTGCGTGATCGCCGGTAACGCTGTGGTACAGAGTGTCACCCTTAAGGTTTACCTGAACCAGGTTGCGCTTTGCCTGTTCCATGGCCTTGGAGATTGCAGCAGGAACTTCACGAGCCTTGCCGTAACCATAGCCAAACTTACCATTGCCATCGCCTACTACAGTGAGCGCGGTGAAAGAGAAGATACGACCACCCTTTACAACCTTTGCGACGCGATTTACTGCGACCAACTTTTCTTGCAGCTCGTTGTTGGCCTGTGCTTCATTTCTTGCCATTTGAATCTTCCTTAGAACTGCAAGCCAGCCTCGCGAGCGCTCTCAGCGAGAGCCTGCACGCGACCGTGGTACTGGTAACCAGAACGATCAAATGCAACAGACTTAATGTCTTTTGCGATTGCGCGTTCAGCAATTGCCTTGCCTACTACCTTAGCAGCATCGATGTTGCCGGTGTACTTGCACTGCTCCTTAAGAGCCTTCTCACAAGTAGAAGCCGCTGCCTGAACATGGTGTTCAGCGTCAATAATCTGAGCATAGATGTGACGCGGAGTACGGAACACGACGAGGCGAGTAGCGTGGAGCGAGTCCATTTTGCAACGCGCTTTACGTGCGCGACGCAGACGATTTTCGTTCTTGTCCATTTCTCTTCCTTACTTCTTCTTGGTTTCTTTGATACGAACAACTTCGTCGGAGTATCTGACACCCTTGCCCTTATATGGCTCTGGAGCTCTATAAGAACGGATATCTGCTGCTACCTGACCGAGAAGAGCCTTGTCAGCACACTTCAGGACGATTTCAGTCTGGGATGGGCACTCAACAGTAACACCAGCCGGTACTTTGTGGACGATTGGGTGGGAATAACCAAGCGCAAGGTTCAGCTCGTCACCCTTTGCAGATGCACGATAACCGACACCTACGAGAGTAAGCTTTCTTTCGAATGGCTTAGCGCAACCCAATACCATAGCGTTTACGATAGCGCGTGCGGTACCTGCGTGCGCATCTGCTTTCTCAACATCAGCCTTTGGAGCGAAAGTAAGAACGCCGTTGTCGAGTTTGAATTCGACGCCGTTATGGAAAGTTTTGGTCAAAGTGGCAGACTTTCCCTTTACGGTTACAGTCTGGCCGTCAATCTTCACCTCTACGCCAGCAGGAATGCTGACAGGTGCTTTAGCAACACGTGACATTTTTTCCCCTTATGCTACGTAGCAGATGATTTCGCCGCCGAGATTTGCCTTGCGAGCAGCGCGGTCGGTCATCAAGCCCTTGGAAGTGGATACAACCGCGATGCCGAGTCCGTTCTGGATTCTTGGAAGATCGCCGCAGCTCTTGTAAACGCGGAGACCAGGACGGGAAACGCGGGTAATCATTTCAACAACTGGCTTACCCTGATAATACTTAAGTTCGATCGTAAGATCTTTTTTAACATCGCCAGATTCTGCATAGTTAGAGATATAACCCTCTTCCTTAAGCAACTTTGCGATGGCTACCTTCATCTTGGAGGAAGGCATTTTTACGTCGACGAGGCCTGCGGACTGACCATTTCTGATGCGGGTCAGCATATCCGCAATTGGATCTTGCATACTCATGTGTCTTTCTCCTCAGATTACCAGCTGGCTTTCTTCAAACCTGGAACTTCGCCCCTCATCATCATCTCGCGAAGTTTGATGCGGCTTAAGCCGAACTTGCGGAGATTACCGTGTGGACGACCAGTGATTACGCAGCGTCTGCGCAGACGGCATGGGCTCGAATCACGTGGGAGCTGCTGGAGCTTGAGTACTGCATTCCAACGATCCTCTTCGGAGGCGTTTACGTCAGAGATGATAGCCTTGAGAGCGGCACGCTTCTCTGCGTACTTCTGAATTAATGCTTCGCGTTTTTTCTCGCGATTGATCATGGATAACTTAGCCATGGCCCTACCTTACTTGCGGAATGGGAAATTGAAAGCGTCGAGAAGGGCACGGCCTTCTTCGTCGGTTCTTGCGCTGGTGGTGATAGTGATATCGAGACCACGTACCTGATCGACCTTATCGTAGTCAATTTCAGGGAAGATGATCTGTTCACGAACGCCCATAGAGTAGTTGCCCTGTCCGTCGAAGGACTTAGCACTTACACCGCGGAAGTCGCGGATACGTGGCATTGCAATACAAATCAAACGCTCGAAAAATTCCCACATGCGTTCGCCGCGTAAGGTAACTTTGCATCCGATCGGATAACCTTCACGAATTTTGAAACCTGCAACAGACTTGCGGGCTTTGGTGATCAGGGGCTTCTGACCGGAGATCGCTGCCATATCAGCCGCTGCGTTCTCAAGTACTTTCTTATCAGTCAAGGCCTCGCCGACACCCATATTAAGGGTTATCTTTTCGATTCGAGGGACTTGCATGACAGTCTTGTAGCCAAACTTTTCCATCAACTGCTTGACTACTTCTTGCCTGTACACATCATGTAGTTTCGCCATCGTTTACTCCAAATTATTTGTTATTCTGGACAATTGCTTCCTTGTTGGACTTGAAGACGCGAACCTTCTTGCCATCAACAATCTGGAAGTTAACGCGATCTGCACCACCTGCAGTGGTCTTTGCTGGGTTGTAAATTGCAACTTTGCAAAGATAGATCGGTTTTTCTACCTGCACGATGCCGCCTTCCTGCTGAAGCATTGGGTTTGGCTTAACGTGCTTGGTAACCTTGTTAATGCCTTCGACAAGAACCTTGTCCTGGCACTTCTGCTCGGCGTGGATAACCTTAAGCACTTTGCCGCGCTTACCCTTATCTTTGCCGGAAATTACAACGACTTCGTCGCCGCTCTTGATTTTTGCTGCCATTTAAATGGACTCCTTACAGAACTTCAGGTGCCAGCGACACGATCTTCATGAACTGTTCGGTGCGAAGTTCACGAGTCACAGGTCCGAAGATACGGGTTCCGATTGGCTCAAGCTTATCCGAAAGAAGAACAGCAGCATTGCTGTCAAAACGGATAACAGAACCGTCAGGACGACGTACACCCTTCCTGGTGCGCACTACAACTGCATTGCAAACGTCACCTTTGTTAACCTTTCCGCGTGGGATAGCTTCCTTTACGGAAACCTTGATAACATCGCCAACATTTGCATAACGGCGGTGCGAACCACCAAGAACCTTAATACACATGACGCTACGAGCGCCGGAATTATCGGCAACCTCGAGTCTCGTCTGCATCTGGATCATGATAGTGCTCCAATCTTTTCGTTATGGATATTTCGTTTCGCCCGAATATAAGGCGATCCGTCCCTACTATGAGGGCAATGAATGATAGCACAGAAAACGAGAACTAGGTAACAAAAATGAGCAACATGTGCTCAATTTTGAATAAAAAAGGCGGCGCTTAGCGCCGCCTCAGAAGAGATATCCGATTGAACTAAGACATTAAGCCTTGGTTACAACGGAAACCAAAGTCCAAGAGATGGTCTTGGAGATAGGTCTGCATTCCTTGATCTCAACAACATCGCCGACCTTGGCTTCATTATTCACGTCCTGAACATGGAGCTTGGTGGTCTTCTTAACGATCTTGCCATAAACAGGGTGCTTTACGCGACGCTCAACTGCACAGACAAAGGCCTTGTCCATTTTGTCACTGACGACAGTTGCGCGAAGGGTACGAGTGTTCTCGCTCATTACTTACCTGCCTTTTCTGCCAGGACGGTCTTGACGCGAGCGATGTCGCGGCGAGTCTGCCTGATGGTGTGGGTTGCCTGGAGCTGACCAGCCGAGTTCTGAAGCTTGAGAGCGAACAGCTGCTTAGCAAGTTCGACGAGCTCGTTATTCAGTTCCTCGACGCTCTTTTCGCGAAGTTCTTTAGCATTCATTACAGGATGGTCCTCTTTACAAAGGTGGTCTGGACGGAGAGCTTAGCTGCTGCGAGCTCTAAAGCGTGACGAGCATCAGCCTCAGGGATACCTGCCATTTCGTACAGAACCTTGCCTGGCTTAATGACTGCTACCCAGTATTCAACGCTACCCTTACCTTTACCCTGACGAACACCAAGTGCCTTTTCAGTCATTGGCTTATCCGGGAACACGCGAATCCAAATCTGGCCTTCACGCTTAACAGCACGGGTCATGCAGCGACGTGCAGCTTCGATTTCGCGAGCGGTCATCATGCCGCGAGTCGTAGCCTTAAGTCCGAACTGGCCGAACTCAACGGAGTTGCCAGAGGTTGCAAAACCGCGGTTGCGACCCTTCTGCAACTTGCGGAATTTAGTGCGCTTCGGTTGTAACATTTACTGTACTCCTTACTTATTCGCGCCGCGATCGCCGCGTTCACCGCGAGAGCGACGTGGTCTCGAAGGTGCTTCAGGACGACCCTTGGCCTGCTGCTCAACTGCAGCCATACCGCCGAGAACTTCACCCTTGAAGATCCATACCTTGATGCCGATGACACCGTAAGTGGTATTTGCTTCAGAGATTGCGTAATCGATATCAGCACGAAGAGTGTGCAGTGGCACGCGGCCTTCGCGAATCCATTCGGAACGTGCGATTTCTGCGCCGCCGAGACGACCGCTGATAGCAACCTTGATACCCTTTGCACCAGCATGCATAGCGGACTGGATTGCCTTCTTCATGGCGCGACGGAACATAACGCGACGTTCAAGCTGATCAGCGATGCTGTCAGCAACGAGCTTGGAGTCGATTTCCGGCTTGCGGATTTCAACAACCTCGAGCTGAACGGCCAAGCCGGTCATCTTCTTGATCTTTTCGCGAATGCTGTCAATCGCATCGCCGCCCTTACCTACAACTGCAGCTGGACGAGCAGTGTGGATGGTTACCTTAATGCTCTTTGCTGGACGCTCGATGCAGATACGGGAAACAGAAGCTTTCTTCAGTTCTTTCAGCAGGAACTGACGTACCTGGAAATCGGAAGCAAGGTTCTTGGCAAAGTCTTTAGAACCAGCATACCAATTAGAAGTGAACTGCTTGGTAATGCCAAGACGAATGCCGTTTGGATTTACTTTCTGACCCATTTACTTTCTCCCGGCTTTACGATCAGATACAACGACGGTAATGTGGCAGGTACGCTTAACGATGCGATCTGCACGACCCTTGGCACGTGGAAACACGCGCTTCATGGATGGACCTTCGTCAATCATGACGGTCTGAACTCTGAGCGTATCAACATCGGCACCCTCATTGTGTTCTGCGTTGGCAATAGCCGAATTCAGAACTGCGAGGATAAGATCTGCGCCTTTGCGTGGGCTGAACTTGAGCAGGTTGACTGCGTCAGCTGCACGCATGCCGCGAATCTGGTCTGCAACGAGACGAACCTTCTGCGCAGAAGAACGGGCATAACGATGTATAGCTTTTGCTTCGAACATTTATATTCCCCTATTACTTCTTGGCAGCCTTGTCTGCGGCGTGGCCGCGGAACAATCTGGTCGGCGCGAACTCGCCGAGCTTATGGCCTACCATTTCGTCGGTAACGTAAACTGGTACGTGCTGACGACCATTATGGACAGCAATGGTCAAACCGATCATATTCGGAGTGATCATAGAACGACGAGACCAAGTCTTGATAGGCTTCTTGTCGCCGCTCTCCACTGCTTTCTCTACCTTCTTCAGCAAGTGCAGGTCGATAAAAGGACCTTTCTTGAGAGAACGTGGCATGGTTATTACCTCTTAAAAATTATTTGCTGCGGTGATGAACGATGTACTTCTCAGTACGCTTGTTCTTGCGGGTCTTGAAGCCCTTCGCCAATACGCCCCATGGAGAACGTGGCTGAATGCCCTTGTTACGGCCTTCACCACCACCATGTGGGTGATCAATTGGGTTCATGGACATACCGCGAACGGTAGGTCTGATGCCGCGCCACCTGTTTGCGCCTGCCTTGCCGAGCTGACGGAGCATGTGCTCGCCGTTGCCGACTTCGCCGATGGTCGCGCGACCGTCAGCGAGAACCTTGCGCATTTCGCCGGAACGAAGACGAATGGTTACGTACATACCGTCACGAGCAACAATCTGCGCGAATGCGCCTGCTGCACGAGCCAGCTGTGCACCGTGACCTGGGGTAAGTTCGACTGCGTGAACAGTAGTACCAACAGGGATGTTGCGCATAGGAAGGGTGTTACCAACCTTGATTGGAGCTTCTGCGCCAGAAACGATCTGATCGCCTGCTACGAGACCCTTTGGAGCCAAAATATAGCTGCGGGTACCATCGAGGTAGCAAATAAGTGCAATATGCGCAGAACGGTTTGGATCGTATTCGATACGCTCAACCTTTGCTACGACATTGTCCTTCTGACGCTTGAAATCGATCAAACGATAGCGCTGCTTGTGACCGCCGCCGATGTGACGCATGGTGATGCGACCACGGTTGTTACGACCGCCGGTCTTGCTCTTGGATTCAACCAGGGCCTTGTAAGGTGCGCCCTTGTAGAGATCAGGAGTAGTGATCTTTACTACGTGACGGCGACCTGCGGAAGTAGGCTTTGCCTTAATGATTGCCATTTTGTTTCCCCTTACTCAGCTGCCTGGGCGCTGTTGAGAATCTTGTCCAGATCCTCGGCGCTCTTCAAACGAACATAAGCTTTCTTCCAATCCTGACGCTTGGTCATGCGATATTTGGAACGCTTGGTCTTGCCGTGGACAGTGAGGGTATTGACGGTATCAACTTTAGCCTCAAACACCATTTCAACAGCGTCTTTGATGTCGAGCTTGTTTGCGGCAGTATTGACGCGAAGAACGAGGCTCTGATTCTTTTCCTGTGCTCTCTGGCTCTTTTCGGAGAGAACAACAGACTGAATGACGCTAAGAAGATATTGTTGACGATTTGCAGCGATCACTTCAGTGCCTCCTCAACTTCCTTTACAGCTTCGGCGGTAATCATAACCTTATCGAAACGAATAAGGCTTACCGGGTCAAGATCTCTTGCTTCGCGAACGTCAACCTTGTACAGATTGCGAGCTGCGAGGTACAGGTTCTCGTCCAATTCCTTGGTGATGATAAGAACATCCTTGAGTTCCATGGACTTGAGCTTGTTTACGAGATTCTTGGTCTTGTTGTCTTCAACGCTGAAATCGTTAACAACTACAAGACGGTCCTGACGTACGAGTTCAGAAAGGATGCACTGCATAGCGCCGCGATACATCTTTCTGTTGACCTTCTGTTCCCAGTTCTGAGGACGGGCTGCGAAAGTCACGCCACCGCCGCGCCACAGAGGGGAGCGGATGCTACCAGCGCGAGCACGGCCAGTGCCCTTCTGACGCCATGGCTTCTTGCCGCCGCCAGACACGTCAGAGCGGTTCTTCTGTGCACGGGAACCCTGACGAGCAGCGTTCTGGTATGCAACAACCACCTGATGAATCAAGCCCTCGTTGTATTCGCGGGCAAAGGTGGTCTCAGACACTGCGATTGCACTGTTAGTGTCTTTGGTTATTAAATCCATTACCTTCTCCTCGAGTGTTAGGCTTTAACCGACGGCTTGACGATTACGTCGCCGTTTACGGCACCTGGAACTGCGCCCTTGATGAGCAGCAAGTTACGCTCAGCATCGACTCTTACGACTTCGAGGCACTGAACGGTGACGCGATCACAACCGAGGTGACCTGCCATCTTCTTGCCCTTGAATACGCGGCCTGGAGTCTGGTTCTGACCGGTGGAACCTGGAACGCGGTGCGAACGGGAGTTACCGTGGGTCATATCCTGAGTGCGGAAGTTCCAGCGCTTAACGGTACCAGCGAAACCTTTACCCTTGGAGGTACCAGTTACGTCAACTTTCTTAATTTCATTGAAGATGTCGACTTTAACTTCGGAACCTACCTGATAGTTTGCGAGATCAGCCTCTTCAAGGCGGAATTCCCACAGACCGCGGCCAGCAGCAACCTGAGCCTTAGCGAAGTGACCTGCTTCTGGCTTGGTGAGTCTGGATGCCTTCTTGGTGCCGGTAGTAACCTGAATGGCGCAATAACCGTCAGATTCGATATTCTTAATCTGGGTTACGCGGTTAGCTTCACATTCGATAACAGTCACTGGGATGGATGCGCCGTTCTCGTTAAAGACGCGGGTCATACCAACCTTGCGACCTACTAAACCGATTGACATTTATTTTTACCCCTTTGCGTTAGTCTAAGCGAATCTGAACTTCAACGCCCGCTGCGAGATCGAGACGCATAAGAGCGTCAACGGTCTTCTCGGTCGGCTGAACGATGTCGATGAGACGTTTGTGGGTACGGATTTCATACTGATCACGGGCGTCTTTGTTTACGTGTGGAGAAATCAGTACGGTGAAACGTTCCTTGCGAGTAGGCAGCGGGATTGGACCGCGAACCTGCGCGCCGGAAAGCTTAGCAGTTTCGACAATTTCCTTCGTGGACTGGTCGATCAAACGGTGATCGAAAGCCTTCAGATGGATGCGAATTCTTTGGTTCTGCATTTTTGCCAGAGCTCCAAATGGAAAAGAACTAAACATAAGAAAATCCCCGCTTGAAAACCTTTCGATCCAGGCGAGAAATTCTTACAGCGTACCTCCGCATATTGGGAGGATTGTCATAGCGATTTTTTGTTAAAACCGCCTAAAACGAGCATCACAAAATTTCTGATGCGCATCAATTATAGCGAAAAATGTGACAGACGCAAGATTTTTAATCAATCTTATTCGATTATTTCTTCGCCATTCTTATCAAGCGCAATTTCCTCGATTACCTCGGGTCTGTTGTCCTGAAAAACGCGAATATCGACGTCGCCCGGAATATTGAGTTTTCCCAAAGCCTCGTGCGTATCGTCCGTCGGCGAGGTCACTACAATCTGTCTTTTATGCAGCACCTGGCCGTTTTTCTTGGCGTTCTTAAGAAGTTCCGGACCCTTTACCTTGGCTCCGGTTCCTGTCAGCGCGCCCCAAATGGCGCCTGTTGCAAAATCAATCATGGAACGGTCGTGAGAGGATACTAAAATAGTGAACGCATCCTCGACTGCTTCTTTTTTCTTGGCCATTTTTATTATCCTATTTCTCTCATTACATGCCGAGTTTCTGCTTCATTGCGTCTATTGCTTCGCCGACCCTGAGCGGAGATACACCGCCCTTGGCGCATCGCTTGTCGAGAGTTGCCGCCGTATCAAGCCATGGATACACATCATCGGAAATCGCTGGACATACCTTGGCAAATTCTTCTACGGAAAGCGCTTCTAGCGGCTTGCCTTCTTTGATGCCGTATACGACAAGTTCACCGACAATATGGTGCGCTTCTCTGAAAGGAATGCCTTTAGACACGAGATAGTCGGCAAGATCGGTTGCATTTGAATATCCGCCCTTTGCGGCTTCAAGAGTCCTTTCCTTGCGGACCTTGATGTCTTCAAGGACAAGCGCCGCCATATCGAGGCAGTCATGCCAGGTATCCATGGCGTCAAAAAGACCTTCCTTGTCTTCTTGCATATCCTTGTCATAAGCAAGAGGAAGAGCCTTGAGAGTCGTCAGCATGCCCATGAGAGCGCCGTATACGCGACCTGCTTTGCCGCGGATGAGCTCAAGCGCGTCGGGGTTTTTCTTCTGGGGCATAAGCGATGAACCAGACGTCACACGATCCGAAAGTTCAAGAAAAGCGGCTTCGCCCGAATTGTAGATGATAAGATCCTCGGCAAAGCGAGAAAGGTGCATCATCGAAATCGCGGCACAGCTCAGAAGTTCAGCAATATGGTCGCGGTCGGAAACAGAGTCAAGAGAGTTGCGGGTCGCTTCGTCAAAGCCGAGGGATACGGCCAAAGCGTCTCTGTCAATAGGATATGCGGTACCCGCAAGAGCACCCGATCCCAAAGGACATCTGTTCATCAGTTTTGCCGCGTTGGCGAGGCGCTCGGAATCGCGGCCAAGCATTTCTACATAAGCCATGGCCCAATGCGCAAACGAAACAGGCTGAGCCCTCTGAAGATGCGTATATCCCGGAATGATGACGTTTCTGTGCGCATCGGCAGTTTCCGTCAGTTTCTTCATCAAAGCGGTTATTGACGAAGAAACAACTGCGATTGCATCTCTGCACCACAACTTGATGTCCGTTGCTACCTGGTCGTTGCGGCTTCTTCCTGTATGGAGTTTCTTTCCGAGATCGCCGACTTTTTCAATCAGTTTGCTTTCGACATAGGAGTGAATATCCTCATGTCCCGCGGAAGCGACGGCTTCGGGATCTTTTTCGATTTCAGCCCTGACTTCAGCAAGCGCCGCAAGCAGACTCTTAAGTTCGTCGGAGGTAATTATTCCGACCGATGCGATGGCCTTAGCCCACCCAACAGAACCGTCTACATCCTGAACCGCCATGCGGTAATCAAAAACCAAAGAATCATTGAACCGCTTGAATCTTACATCGGCATCCTGCGTGAATCGTCCGCCCCAAAGCGCCATGGCAAATCCTTAAAATCTGTTATCAATTTAAAAACAAAATATGATTGCCCAATTCGGGCGCACGCGCGGATTATACCATTGTCCAGGCGACGATTTTTTATGAGAGTCGGAGTCAAAAAAAGCCGCAGGGGCTGCCTGCGGCTTTCTCAGAACAAATCCCGGAAAATTATTTCTTTTTGGATGCGTTGATTGCGCGGATGCGGCTTGGGAGCGTGTAGAGACGAATGTATCCGTCAGCGTGGCTCTGGTCATATACGTTGTCTTCGCTGAAAGTAGCAAAATCAACGTTGAACAGACTGTTGTCGGAACGCTTCTGAACCGCAGTCACGGAACCCTTGTAAAGTTTGAGAACAACTTCGCCGGAAACATTTTCTGCAATGGCGTTCGCGGATGCCAAAACAGCATTGCAGATTGGGGTGAACCATCTGCCGTCGTAAACGATCTGAGCAAACTCAAGACCGAGCTTCTCGCGCCAATCTCTGGTGGTCTTGTCGAGAATAAGTTCTTCAACTGCGCGAAGAGCTGCCATCATAACCGTGCCGCCTGGGGTTTCATAGCAACCGCGAGACTTCATGCCGACAAGTCTGTTTTCAGTGATATCCACTCTGCCGACGCCGTGCTTTGCAGCGATGTCGTTGAGAGTAGCAAGGCAGTTGTATGCAGAAAGTTTCTGGCCGTTTACGGAAACAACCTCGCCTTTTTCGACGCCAACGGTAACATACTCAGGATCATTAGGAGCTTTCTCTGGATCGACAGTCCAAGTCCAAACGTTTTCGGTTGGTCTGTTCCAGGTATCTTCAAGCTCGCCGCCTTCGGTAGAAATGTGCCATGCGTTCGCATCGCGGCTGTAAATCTTCTTGAGCGTCGCCTTGCAAGGGATTTTGCGTTCGGCGAGGTAATTAAGAAGATCTTCGCGGGACTTCATGTTCCAGATACGCCATGGAGCGATAACCTGAAGCTGAGGAGCCAACGCTGCAACAGCACCTTCGAAACGGACCTGATCGTTGCCCTTGCCGGTGCAGCCGTGGGCAACAGCCTGGCAACCTTCCTTAAGAGCGACTTCGACCATAGCCTTGGCGATGATCGGACGAGCCATGGAAGTACCGAGAAGGTAAGATCCTTCGTATACCGCGCCAGTCTTCAGAGTCGGATATACATAATCCTTTACGAACTCTTCGCGCAGATCCATGACGATGCACTTTGATGCGCCGGACTGCTTGGCTTTCTCTTCTACGCCGTCAAGGTCATCGCGTTCCTGGCCAACGTCCGCCACGAAGCAGATAACTTCGCAGTCATAGTTTTCTTTGAGCCAAGGCACGATGGAGGAAGTGTCGAGTCCGCCGGAATAGGCCAGCAGAACCTTTTTGATATCAGCCATTGTTAATCAAGCTCCTAATCACTGATTTATGAGTGTATCCAAAACAGCCATCTGAGCATGCAGACGGTTTTCCGCTTCGTCATAAATGAGCGAGCACGGACCGTCCATGACTTCAGAGGTAATCTCCAGACCGCGGTGTGCAGGCTGGCAATGCAGTACATGCCTGATTCCGGTATCGGCGAGAAGCTTCTCGTTTACCTGATAAGGCATGAAAATTCCTTTAGCAACTTCCATCGGCGTACTGTCGCCCATAGAAACCCATGTATCCGTATATGCGACGTCGAAGCCTTTGATGTCGGCTACGTTGTCGGTGACAAAAAGGTGTCCGCCCGTCTTCTTGGCAATTTCCGCAGCCATGTTGAAGATTGCGGCATCCGGACCTTCGCCCTTAGGACATACGGCCGCAACGGTTGAACCCAAAATTGCGCCGGTAATAAGTAGCGAATGGGTCATATTGTTGCCATCGCCCAAATATGCAAGCTTGACCTTTTTGATGTCATCGTAGTTTTCGCGGATGGTCATGTAGTCGGCCAGAACTTGGCATGGATGATACAAGTTGCACAATGCGTTGACTACGGGAACTGAACCGTATTCCACAAAGCCCTGAAGCGTTCTGTGGTCATATACTCGCGCCACGATACCGTCAACCCAGCGTGAGAGATTCAAAGCATAATCCTTTACGGATTCGCGATTGCCGAGCTGGCCGTTCTGCTGATCCAAGTAGACCGCATGACCGCCCAATCTGCTGATGCCCACATCGAATGTCACACGGGTTCTAAGCGACTGCTTTTCAAAAATTGTTACGATGCTCTTTCCGGCAAGACGGGTCGAATATTTCTTAGGATCTTTCTTCATGTCGATGCCGAGATCGAGAAGAGCAAGAACTTCGTCTTGGGAGAACTCGGTAGTATTTAGCAAATGTCTCATATTTGTCGTCGTCCAATCAATATTTTACGTTGGTGCCGGTACGTTTGCCCGCGAGCAGAGCTTTGAGCTGCTCAGGATCTTTCCAGCCTGCGACGGTAACATTCTTACCCAATGCCTGCGAAGCGGAAAGAGCCGCCTTTACCTTAACTTCCATGCCGCCCGTTATCACGCCCTCGTCAATGAGCGACTGCGCCTTGGCGGCATCCATGTCTTCAATCAAAGAACCGTCAGAACCCAATATGCCGCTTACATCCGAAAGCAGAGCCAAATCCGCGCCCAAAGCAATAGCAAGCGAAGTCGCTGCCTGATCGGCATTGACGTTCATTAGTCTGCCTTCTTTGGTTAAGCCAATGGAACTTATGACCGGCATAAAACCGCCGGAAATAAGCAGGCTGAGAAGTTTGGCCGATCCTGGCTTAGCAGCTCCGACCGCGCCAAGTTCAGGATCAAGCTCTTCGACCGAGCACATCAAATCGTCGCCAAGACAAAGGCCGACAGCCGGAAATCCCCTAGCTATTGCTTTGCCAAGCATAATTTTATTGGCCGTGCCGGCAAGAGCGCCGGTAACGTACGGCATATGCGCGTCAGGTGTTACTCTGAGACCCTTGCGTTTCTCGCTCTTAAGACCGAGACCTTTAAGAAGATCGTCGACCAAACATCCGCCGCCGTGAACTATCACGAGACGCTTGCTTCCGTCTTTCAAAAATCCGGACAAGCCGTCAAATAAGGTATCAAGAGCAGCATCATTTTCGATCAGCGCTCCGCCAAGTTTAATAACAAGTGTATCGCCTGACATCGGCATCTCCAACTCAGATGATTAAATCAGACCCATAAAGTCGTCATAACCGCAGTTAATGTTGACGCACTGCAGGGCCTGACCCGCTGCGCCTTTCACGAGATTGTCGATTGCCGAACCGACAATGAGCGTATCGCCTTCGCGCTGCCAATGAATATCGACATACGGAGTTCCCGCAACGCCTCTTATGGAAGGCCATACAGGCTGAATTCGAACAATCTTTTTGCCGGCGTATGCATCATGGTATGCCTTTGCAATCGCTGCATCGTCGGCATCCTTGCTGAGACGAACATAGATAGTCTCTAAAATGCCGCGGCTAAAATTGCCAAGATGCGGCTGGAACAGCACTGTCTGCCCGAGATGATGGCTTATCTCAGGACGGTGGCGGTGCGTAAACACGCCGTAAGGATTAAGACTTACTTCGCAGAAGTGTGAGCCCAACTTTGCGCCGCGGCCTGCGCCAGACACGCCTGATACGGCATTGATAATCGGCATGGAGTCCTTTTCGATGAGACCGGCGTTAAACAGCGGTTTTAATGCCGTAAGCGCTGCAGTCGGATAGCAACCAGGAACGGCCACGAGATCGGCGTTTCTTATGGCATCGGCATTCCATTCTGCCAAACCGTAAACGGCCTTTGCGAGCCAATCAAGGCGCTCATGAGTAAAGCCGTAATACTTTTCAAAGAATTCCTGCGAATTGACGCGATAGGCGCCCGACAGATCAAACACTTTCATTCCAGCTTCGGCAATGAAATCAGGAGCAATTTTCATGCTGACGTCATGCGCTGTGCACAGACACACGATATTGGCATTTTTCTTTATGTCTGCCAGCGCAACGCCTTCTTCGTCCAAAGGGATGATTTCCTTGTCGACGACTCCTGCATACATAGGATACAGTTCAGCAAACGGCTTGTGCGCATCCTTGGATGTAGCCGAAACATAAAGACCGTAAAGTTCAAGGCCAGGATGTTTAGCGATAAGAGCGGACAATTCCGCGCCCGCATATCCGGTCGCACCGATTATCGCGACCTTTGGTTTGTTCTGTTGCATGGTTTCCCCGTTTGCACCACCGCCCAGGAAGGGTCAAATTGAGATCAATATCGAAAATCGCATTATGCCACAATTATCAAGCGGTCATGCGCATTGGTCCGCGCGTATGAAAAAAAAACAGCGGCGATTTATAATTCCGGACATAGAGAAAGCTTAATTTCGCACTAAATGTGTGCACTGAGGCCGAAATGGATACGCAATTTTTCAAACGACTGCTTTCAGGCATCGTCTCAACAAAGACTATCAGTTCCGAAAATCCCGACGAATCTCAGAGCAATGCAGAACTTGTTGAATTTTTGTCCAAAGAATCTCAGGCTCTTGGCGGAATCTGCAAGCAACAGCAAGTTTTGGACGCGCCCCTAAAAAATAATCTGCTCGTAAGGTTCGGTCCTGATGTTCCGGGCGGCCTTCTGCTGTCGGGACACACCGATACGGTCGGATGTTCTCCCGAACTGTGGAATTCCGATCCGTTCTCGCTGCATGAATCGGACGATCGCTTCGCAGGTCTCGGCGTAATCGACATGAAAGGTTTCTTTGCCCACGCGCTTGCGGCAATCAAAGACATTGGCTCGCACAACCTGACCAAACCTCTGTGGCTTTTGGCAACAGTAGACGAAGAAACCAGCATGCGCGGAGCCATTTCCGGGGTTCCGTTCGTCAAAGCCAGCGGAGTCAGACCCGATGCGGCGCTTATCGGCGAACCGACCTCCCTTGTACCCGTATTCCAACACAAAGGATACCTTGCCTACACAATCGGCATCAAAGGCGAGGCCTGTCACAGCTCGAATCCTGACGCCGGCGTAAATGCCATCGAGATAGCGTCAGATGTTCTGAAAGAAATATTCGCCCTTCGCGATTTTTTGAAGACGGCATACCGCGACGAAGCATTTGCGGTGCCTTACCCTACTCTGAACGTAGGCGCGATAAGAGGCGGAGACAGTACGAACAGAGTATGCGACTATTGCGAATTTGATCTAGACATACGCCCTATTGCGTCTTCGCCTGTGGCAGATCTGGAAACAATGCTGAAAAATGCCGCTGAGAAAGGCGCCGGCAATAACGCACATCGCGTATGCGTGCGCGAGCAATATGCAGGAATCCCCCCGTTCAGAACAGCCAAGGAAAATGAATTTATCCGCACGCTGGAAGAACTGACTGGGCATCAGGCTCAGGCCGTTGCCTATTGCACGGAAGCTTCGTTCCTTGCCGGACTCGGCTGCCCTCTGGCGGTCATGGGCGCAGGAGACATAGCCAATGCGCATTCCATTAACGAATGGCTGCCTAAGAACGAAATCGAAAAACTTAACGAAATTCTTAAAGCGCTGATCGCAAAATATTGCTTCTGTTAAGCATGAATGGCCTGGGCTCAGGTCTTGCTGAAAATATCCGGTCGTGATGCCATTGCCGCAGCCAAAGCCGCAAGGCATCTTGCTTCCCGAAATTCAGGGTCGGTCAGCAGATCGCGGGCTTTGCCCAAAGGCACGCGAACCAATTCGAGCGGCTCCGGCTCGTCACCGGTGTCAAGCGGATTTACGGACAGCTCTTCCGCGAGCACCACTGACATATAGGACGAAAAAAAAGACGGAGCCGAATTAACATCGCGGAGTTTGGTTATCTTGCCGGCACCGAATCCAGTTTCCTCGCGAAGTTCGCGATTTGCGGCATCAAGATAGTCCTCGCCTGGATCAATCTTGCCCTTAGGAAAACCTATCTCAATGGAATGCGTTCCAGCGCAATATTCTTTTACGAGCAGCAGAGAACCTTCGTGAACGGGAACAATCATCACCGCGCCAGGACCGGAACTTGCACCCAGCATGCGCTCATACGTGCGCTCCTCGCCGTTTTTGAACCGAAGATGCATGCGCTCAATCTTAAAATGCGGCGTCGACACCGATATCTCGGTGCCGACGATGTCGGGACGAACCGACTGATCAATAGGTGAAAGTACCTTCATACTTGATTTCGTAAGCGCCCTGCGAATTTATGGTTCCGATCATTTCGAGAATTGGCTTGATATCGGCAGCCTTGGCTTCTTTTGGTTTTGCAGATGCCCGAACCTTGTAGCCGCGGTTGCTCATATCGTATTCAAGGTTGCCGTCTATCCCGAAATACTCATTGTCCTGATTGAGTTTTGCAACAAAAACACCGTTTCTGCAGTTAAGTTCCAACACCGCATCGCCGAGCACGTAGCCTCCGAGCGGAGTGAAAATATCAATCTTCGAAAGTTTGATTTTTCCGTTTACCTTGTTGCACTTCTTCTGCCCGAACACTGCCTCATCGATATCAAGACCAATGCCGCCAGAAATGTCCACAGGCATGGAATAATGAGTATATTTGAGGAAATTGGAGATGCTGAGTTTTAAATCAACGTCTGTAAGGCTGATTTTGTTTCCGTCGAGAAGCTGAACGCTGGCAGTGCCCGACAAACCTTTCGGATCGGCAATAGATATGTCAAAACTCTTGGAAAGAAGTCCGAAAATTGATGTTTTCCAGCCAACGTTCTCGTACGAATACTTGTCTACATTCAGTACTTTTGCGCGGCCGTCGAGAATTTCGCCGCTGACGCCGTCAAGCGATATTCCAGCAGGAAGCTTTACCATCGATAAGGCTTTTGACGCAGGCGCCTCGGCGACCACAAAATATCCGGTAAGAGCAATGAATGCCACCGTTCCCAAAGTCCAGCTTATTGCGGGTTTCATTTTGCTGCGGTCCTCCCAAGAGTGATGCGGCGAACCTTTATCTGATCATTGGGCTGAGGTTCGATATCGATGCTCTGCGTGTATACGCCGTATTTGCGCTCGAGTTCATCCAAGAAAAAGAAAATTGTCACGGCATCGGTAATCTGAGGCAGATCGATGCTGACTCCGTTGCCGCTTTTATTCATTTTAGCCACTTGCAGGTTGTAATTTCTCGACGCTTTGTCGATCGCAGATTCCACCGATGCCGCAAGATCCGACGGATTTCTATTCGGCCCCTTATTGGTCTGAGAAGGATTGTAGGCCGCGATTATGTTGTACTCTTTTGCGAGTTTGGCATTTGCTGCTTCCAAGGTGGCAACCTTTGACTGCACCGGGATGACAAAAATCAGATAACCCGCCAGCAATACAAATAAAATGGCTCCGATAAGAATTCCTCTTTGCTTGCCTACGCTGAGTTCTTCCCAGCGATCGCGCAATGCTTCAATCTGTGCTTTCATATTATGCTTCCTCCACAGTCATGATTGCGCTGCGCTTGCCGTCTTTGTCGGTCTTGATATCGCTGATCTCCGCTTTGTAGCCTCTCGAAATCAAAGCATTTTTGATGCCTTCTATATCGTCCAATTCTTTGTACGCAAGTTTGATGTTATAGCGATGGCGGTTGTCGTCATACGAGAAAGTCAGCATCTGCGCCTGCGACCCGAAACTTCCAAGCATGCTGCCAAGACGCTTGATGAAACTCTGTTCATGCTCAGCATCTCCCGTCTGATTCGTGAGCTGCTTAAACTGCGCCATCGGATTCACAACGCGCGTGGTTCCTGGGAATTTTTGCTTAAACACCGCTACCATGTCTGCCTTCAGAGCTGTGTTTTCGCGGTTAAGAGCAATGTATTTGCTGATTAGTCCCACGTAGGCAACGAGGATCAAAGCCAGAAGCACCGCCGCCACTTTAATCCATGGTTTCATTACCTTGTTGTATACGAACATCTTCTTTTGGGAGCGTTCGGCATCCTTTAATGTAATCTTGCTCTTAAGCGCGCCCTTGGCCAATTCGCCCATAGGCAGGGCCACGAAAGCTGGGTTCTTCTCGGCATTCCACGGAATTTCGGAGAGGCAGAGGAACTTAGGCATGCTCTCCATTGATTTGAAATATTGCGTCGCCAATGACTGATTGAGTGAAAAACCGCTATAGCGTTTGTCTCTGAACAAAAACTCGCCTGCAAGATTGACCACCGTCACTTCCCCGTCGTTGTACGGAAGCGCAAATATGTCGACGAGAATTTTGCTCGGAAGAAGTCCGTACTTATCCATGACCGACTGGACATACTCGTTGTATGACTTGTCGTATGCCATGATGTCAACCTGCTTTCCGCCGTTGTTGAGGACGACGACCTCTAACGAGTCAACTTCCGACGCGACATCGTCTTCAATCATGAAAGGAATGGTTCCCTTCATGCTTGAGCTGAAGCGTTTCGGGTAGGTAAGCGTTTTATAGAAAAAACATCCCGCCGGCAGCAAGACAATGACGTCTGACTTAAAATATGGACGGAGAAGCTCAATTTCATCAACGTTGCGAAGGGTACCGCTTTCGATGATATCTTCCCCAGTTTCTCCCACAACGGCATAGTTGACTGGATTGTTCGCTGCAGCTCCCAGTCTCAGCACCAGATGTTGGCTCATTCAGCGCCTCCGTATTCTCGCCTGTAAGGCTTCACGTCAAGACCGTTCCTGACGAAATAGGTGTTAAAAATTTGAGTCAAGCCATTATATTCAACTTGGCTGCGGCTCTTGAAATAGTTAGTCGTAACCGAAACTACGCTTGTGACAAAGTTCTTGCTTCTGTTCGTAAGCGAATTCTTTATTTCGTCTTGATCCAAAAAAGCCCTTGCCGTCGGCCATCCGTCGTGCTCGCGGTTTTCAATGACCGTAATGGCCTGATCCACGGTAAAACTGTCATCGATCATAATCGCGGCCAAAAGCGGAGCTTTGAGCGTCGTCAGCGTGTTGACATTGATTTTCAGCTGGCTGCTCTGCAGCGTGCAGACAAAAGGCTTTATTCTTCTGTAGATGCTCGGAGTCATCCCTTTTGCCGTGCGAATCTCGCTGACATCATACAAAAAGCCGTTAGGTACGACAAAAGGATGTGCCCTGGAACGATAGTACGGATCCTCTGCGCCGTCGGAATTCGTTATTTCATCGTCTGAATCTACCATGTCGGCAATCGAGGACGTAACGGCAGCCGCCTCGGTTTCAGAGATCATCAGAGACGTAAGCAGGCGTATGAATGCTTCTTGCACCATGCTCTCCCTTTCTCCCTGCTCGTTCACAAAATCGTATCCGTGATTGGACAAGGCATTCAGATTAAAGCAGGAAAACAAGTCGCTAATTTCTCCCGATATGCTCCCGCCGTCAAGTTCCATGCTTCTGTTTGTAGAGGCCCAGTATTGGCTTAGATTTACAGTGCTGCCATTATCAGAAAGATCCTGGTTAATGACGCGGCGCACGAGAGCTTCTGAACCTCTTGCATACCACTTAGCCTGCATGCCGTTCACGACGTTTGCAGTGCGCAGAAATTCGCTGTTATACCTGACGGTGATGTTCGTGGAAACGATGACCATGACCGACAGTATCAGAAGAACCACAAGCAGAGCCGATCCGCGCTGATTTTTTCTAGTCATTTTTGGCCACCTGATATACGCGGATAATCTTGCCTACGTCTTCTAGCGTGACCGAAAGCTCTACTGCCGCGGGAAGCGTATTCGTGTTTATCGACTGATACCACGACGTGCTGCCCGAAGTTACGCGGAATCTGAGTTCGAAATTGCTTACCTTATCCAAGATCGGTTCCCAGTGCGGCTGCACGTTTTCTATCGGATCCGATCGAGTATAAGTTCCGCGCTCGAGACGGTTGTGTTTCAGCCTGTAAGCAACTCTAGAAAGTTCATTTCTGTCGAGTTCCCCGCCAGGATTTAAATTGCCAGATCTTACGAATTCGATGCCCCAATCGTCGGAATCGTATATATTTTTTGCAGCCCAAATGAATCGTTTGGTCATATACGAAGTACTGCGGCTGTTGCGGTTTGCCATCTGGTTAAAATCGCGATCCATCAGCGACACGGCTTTCTGTATTTCGGCAAGACGCGTGGTCTTATCCCCTGATATCTCGTCGGTGGTCACTGCCGTGCCCAATATCTGATGAGCTCCCGAAGCAAGCACGCCAAAGATAAAGATGGCAATCAGCATCTCTATCATCGTGAAGCCTTTGCGATTCATTATGGATGCGAGCATTCGTTACTTCCTGTAAATATAGGTTCTCAGAGAAGCAATGGGATCATCATACTCTTTGGTATCATGCACCTCGACGTCCAGCGCGAGGAAATGAGCATCAGCCGTTGCGAGCGTCTGATAGCGATAAAACCACTTCCGATCTACCATTTCATACTCGCCTGTAACCCAGGATTCTGCGGGCACAACGCCGCGCATTATCAGATCGGCAAGAACATTGTCCGCCACATAAGTCGCAAAAGTTTTCTGCTCTAATCTTTCTAGACCGAATACCTGGTTATTCATAGCCGAAAGCAAAGCGACGCTCACCATTGAAAATACGGCAAGAGCGACCAGCACTTCGAGGATGGTCATGCCGCGGACGAATTTAGAACGATTGCGGTTCTTCATCATCCTGACCCTCCTTTAGTTTGACAGATCCGTTTTCGCGGACGCTGATAATAAATTCCTGCGTGGTTCCGTCTTCTTCTCTCACGAGAAACGACAAATCGAAAGGAGTAATTTCCATGGACGGGTAAAAGTACACCTGAGGCTTAAGTTTGGTATCGAAACTTGTGCTCATGTCGAGGTCTTTTTCGTCAAGACTGTCGTCATCTTCGCTATCCGATTCGAACATCGGCTTTGAAGTTTCGTAACTCAAACCTCCGACGGAAAGAGTTATTTCGACATTATCCGGAAAAACAAAATGCGAAGACAAATCAGGAATTTTGTATTCTGCCCACTCTTGATCTTCGTAACTTTTATCGTAAGTTTTGATGATGGTCGTTATTAGATCGTCGCTGAATCCGTCATCTTCGACTTCTTCTTTGTGCTGTCTACGCAGGACCCACATCTCTTTAGGCGTTATATAAACGCCGACCGTGATGCCCTCAATCATCGAATGCTCGCTTATGAAGGCAAACGATCTGGCGTACTTGGCGCATTCATCGCGCATGCGGTCTATGGAACCAGACCCAGACGGGATGCTTATCATGACTACAGACGTGGCGATGCCCATGAGCAGCAGCACCACAAGTATTTCAAGAAGCGTGAATCCACGCGCCAAGATTTTCATTGCGATAAACCGAAAAGCCCGCCCCGAATCTTACTCGGAATCAGCGCCCTTCCAGTTTCCGATATCGTCCTGGGTATCCTGGTCGCCGTCAGGACCTGCAGAGTACAAATCGTATCCGTCTGGATTGTGAACGCCAGGGCGCATATAGATGTAATCGTTGCCCCAAGGATCCTGAGGCAATTCCTGCTGAAGATATCCGCCTTTTTTGTAGCGCTTCGGCTCTGGAGCAGAAGTAGGCTTGCGAATCAAAGCATCCAACCCCTGATCGGTGGTCGGATACTGGCTGTTGTCCAATTTGTAGAGCTGAAGAGCAGTGCCCAGATTTTTGATATCGATACCAGCCTTTTCAATGGCTGCCTGGTCTTTGGAACCCATGACGTTTATTGCAACGATGGATGAAAGCATGCCCATGATGACGACCACGACCATGATTTCAAGTAAGGTAAAACCGCTTTGCTTTTTCATTCTGGTAATTCTCCGTTTTCCTTTTGCCTTATACCATGCTATTCATCTTGAGGATCGGTTCGAGTATGGACAGCACGATAAACAGAACCACAACCGCCATGGTTACAATCAGCATCGGTTCGAACACGCTTAGCGCTATGCTGACCTGACGTTCAAATTCATTGTCCTGGGTGTCTGCCGAGCGAATAAGCATATTGTCCAATTCGCCGGATTTTTCGCCCGATGCAATCATGTGAATCATCATCGGCGGAAAAAGCTTAGTCCTGTCGAGCGCAATCTTAAGAGAAGAACCTTCGCGCACAAGATCCGTAGCTTCCCTAATTTTTTCACGCGCATGCTCATTTCCCAAGACATCGCCGCTGATGCGGAGCGCGTCAAGAAGCGGCACCGCCGAGGAGTTGAGAATTGCAAGAGTACGCGCAAAACGCGCCGTGTTGATGCCGCGGCTTACTCGGCCTATAACAGGCAATTTAAGAATAAGAGCATGGAACCTGATTTTGTTTTCTTTTTTGCGAAGCCATATTCTGAAAAGAATAAGACCTCCTATCAGTGCACCCAAGATGTACAGGCCATAATTCATTAAAAGATCGCTCACGGTAATGAGGAGCTGCGTTGAAGCAGGCAGACCTTTTTTCAGATAGACGAACTGCGCAATAACTTTTGGCACGACGCTCGTAAGCAAGATGGTGATAACCGACACTGCTACGAGAGTAAGGATGGTCGGATAGATCATCGCCTGCAGAATTTTTCCCTTGATAGCCTGCCTGCGTTCGCTGTAATCGGCAAGACGCAGAAGAACCGTATCCAAGTGACCTGACTTTTCGCCCGCCTGCACCATTGCGCGATACAGATGGTCAAACACCTTAGGAAACTGCGCAAGAGAATCTGCAAGACTGTGGCCTTCCAAAACTTTGTTGCGCACAGCGGACATGATTGTCCTGTGCTGCGGATTTTCGCACTGATCGGCAACTGCTTTGAGAGCCTCTTCAATTGGAATCGCAGCAGACACCAATGTTGCAAGCTGACGGGTGATGAGCGCAAGCTGAGCAGGACTGATCTTCGGTCCGAACATCGAGGCCATCGTGCCGCCGTCGGATTTCATCTTTTTGGTCGATTCGACGATTTCCTGAGGAATCAGTCCTCGCTCTTTTAGTTTGGATCTGACCTGCTTCTGCGAATCGGCCTCCAATATGCCGCTTGTCGCCTTGCCGTTCTGATCTAGCGCCGTATACGAGTATGAGGCCATTTTTAGTTATCCCTGGCTACGCGGAGAATTTCTTCGAGAGTGGTTTCGCCTCGCAGAACTTTGTCCATGCCGTCTCGCTTGATGCTTGGCGTTGTCGGACGCACCAAAGCTTCTATCTGAATTTCGCCTTTTTGCTCGTTAATCGCTTGGCGAACTTCATTGGTTATAAGCACCAATTCATGGATACCCATTCGGCCGCGATAACCTGAGTTGTTGCACTGATCGCAACCGCCCGGTTTGTAAATCGAAACTTCTTCTCCTGCTTTTAATCCAAGCATATCGCGTTCGTAAGCCGTAGGTTCTATGCGTTCCTTGCAGTTTGAACACAGCCTGCGCACAAGTCGCTGAGCCAAAACACCAAGAAGCGTAGAAGACAGCAAGAAAGGCTCAATACCCATATCGCGAAGACGCGTGATAGCGCCGATAGCCGTGTTTGTATGAAGCGTTGAAAGCACCAAGTGACCAGTGAGCGATGCCTGAACAGCTATTTCGGCCGTTTCGGTATCACGAATTTCACCTATCATGACCACGTCGGGGTCCTGACGCAGAATTGCTCTGAGGCCGCGCGCAAACGTCATATCGACCTTGGCATTAACCTGTGTCTGACCGACGCCTTCGAGATCGTATTCGATAGGATCTTCGACAGTCATGATGTTGAGGCTCTTCGAATTGATATTCGACAAAGCAGCATACAAGGTCGTGGATTTACCAGAACCAGTCGGGCCGGTAACAAGAATAATTCCGTGAGGCTTATGGACCAAATCAACAAGTTTGGCGCGGTTAGACTCAGTCATGCCGAGGTCTTCGAGTTCCAAATGAACGGAATTCTTGTCAAGAAGACGCAAAACCACGCGCTCGCCATGGCTTGAAGGCAAAGTGGACACGCGGACATCCACCGCGCGGCCGCCAATCTTAAGAGAAATACGGCCGTCCTGAGGCACACGTTTTTCCGCAATATCAAGTTTTGCCATGACCTTAATACGCGAGGTCAAAAGCGGAGCCATCTGACGAGGATTGCGGATAATTTCCTTCAAAATACCATCAACGCGGAAGCGAATGACGAGATAGTTTTCGAACGTCTCGATGTGGATATCGGATGCGCCTTCTTTGATTGCCTCGGAAAGCATGGCGTTTATGAGTCTGATTATAGGAGCATCATCTTCCGATTCGAGCAAATCTTCGGAAGAAGCCAACTCTTCGCCGATCGAGAAAAAGTCAACTTCGCCTCCGATATCCTTCATGAGCTGCTGCGCTTCATTGGTATCGAGCTGGTAGGACTTCATCAGAATTTCGGTGAATTCTGTCTGCTCAATTTCCTTAACTTTGAAGTTTGCGCCGGCTTTTCGCGATATTTCAAGAAGTTCGTTAGGAAGAAGCGGGTGATGGGTGAACGCAATTATCCTGCCCTTTTCGTCTTCCGAAAGAACGACTCCATGATCCTTTGCATAGGAAAAGTCCAACCTGACAGGCTGTTTGGCCTGTCCCGTTTCCTGATTTTCTTCTTTAGCCGTTTCTTCGTTTTTCTCTGCCATGAGATTACCTCAGGATATCGTCCGGGGAGATCACGAAACTGCCGTCATCCGACGCGGTAACAGGAACGGCAATTGTCTGCACGGAGCCGAACGCGTCCGCACCATATTCTGGAAGAACAGGAACATTTATCTCATCAGGAAGAAGCGGTATGCCTCTTGCGTGCCTGTCGATTTGTTCTGCACGGAACTTGGTGTACTTGTTGCGAGAAATCGAAGCATAAGTTTCAGGATCGCGAAGAATGATCGGATGAATAAATACCATCAAATTACGCTTGGACTTGCTGGTGCTGGTCGACTTAAATAGATTGCCGATAAGCGGAATGTCACCAAGAAGCGGAACTTTCGAAACGACCTCTTCCGACTGTTCGCTGAGCAGACCGCCGAGAACCACCGTTTCTCCAGATTTCACCAGCATTGTGTTCTTAATATTTCGCATGCTGAAGGTCGGACCGTTGCCCGTATCGCCTGCCGAAGTGTCGACTGAGGACACTTCCTGCTCGATATCGAGGATTACAGAATCGCCCTCGTTAATCTGCGGAGTAAATTTAAGCTTAGTACCGACTGACTTTCTCTCAACGGTTTTATAGATATTCGAAGAATCCACAGAGTTCTGGCTTCCCGTAACGACAGGAACTTCCTGACCTACGGTAAACATCGCTTCCTGGTTATCGAGAGTAACAATGGAAGGAGTGGACAGCACATTGCTTCGCGTGTCCGATCTCAATGCCGTTACAAGCGCCAGCCAATTGCCCGAATAAAAACCTGCAATGCCGCCTGACATTCCTGCCAAAGCTTTATTGTTTAGTTTGCCGTTTTCGCCTACGAGACTGAATACGGAGCCTTGCGCCGATTGGCCAGTAAAGTTGACGCCGCCGCCTTTTACGTTGGCCCATTGCACGCCAAACTGCGCTGCATCCTGATTGGATATTTCAACGATAATCGCTTCTACGTAAACCTGCGCTCTGCGGATATCGAGCTTTGCAATCACGGATTCAATTTGCTGCATCAGATCGGGCTGAGCATTGATTATGACCGCATTGGTCTGTTCGTCAGCATATAGGCCAAATTTGATATTGTCGACAGTGTTGGCGTTCTTTGCGCTCTTATCCGCATTTTTATCAAGATCGGCACCAAGGCCCTGAAGTGTTTCGACAACATTTTTCGCCTTGGCATACTTTAGATAAATAACCTTGGTATTGCCAATGAATTCCTGATCCTGGTCGAGACGTCGAATCAGCTGGATTGCGCGAGCTCTGATATTAGGCTCACCGGAAATAACGATAGAGTTCGATCTGTCATCGGCTTCAATCTTCGGACGCATGAGAGCAGGCATAGTTCCTCTGCTCTTTTCATCGTTGAGAATACTGTTTGCAAGACGAGCCAATTCCGAAGCCGAAGCATAGCGCACTTTAATAATGTCGACATCCTGGTTGCCGGATTTATCGACTCTCTTGACCACATCAACGATTCTGTTTACGACATTTGCGCGGCCAGTGATTATGAGCACGTTGGACGGCTCATAGTGAACCACGTTGCCGCCTTCAGTCAAATCCACAAGCTGACGCAAAAGAGGAGACAATTCCTTGACCGATACGTTTCCGACAGGAACTACTCGGACTACCATCTCCGAACCTTCGCCTGGATTATCTTCGTCATAGAGCGGCACGCCTACGGCTTTTGCCTTGGCGCTCTTAACGACCTTAATGGTCTGATCGCCTACAGGAATTGCCGCAAGACCGTACAAATCCAGCACGCTCAGAAAGAACTGGTAATACTGACCGTCATTGAGAACATCGTAGCTTTTGATATTGATCTTGCCCTTGATGGATGGATCAATAATCATGTTCTTATGTAAATTTTTTCCGACGGTATTAATAAATTCAGTAATGTCCGTGTTCTTGAACGATGCGGAATACTGCGCCGCATCGGCATCAGGAATTGTCGCCAAAGAGCAACCCATAACAAGGGCCATAGCAGCCATTAGTTTGCTTATTTTCATAATTATCACTTACCTTTGCCGTTGCCTTCGCCGCTGACTGAGAAGTAAACATTTTCTCTGACGCCATCGCGCTCAACCGTAATCTCAAAATCTGTAATCTTATCCCGCTCGTTAAAAAGCATGCGGGTCTGCTCAGGATCTGTCAAATCAAATCCGTTAACTACAACCGCCAAATCATTAGGCTTAAAACCGACATTTGCAAAAAGCTCGCCTTTTCTTCCAGGATTCAATCTGTAACCCAATATTTTCCTGCCTTCCTGGACAGGAGAAATGGTCACATAATCTTCCATGGTCATCGTGGCGTTTGCCTGGATCTTGTTTCCTTTGTAAACGCCAGGCGCACCCGTGGCAGACAGTCTTTCTGCCGCGGTGTCAGGAGCGCCGCTCGGACGATTGCTTTCGTTTCCGGTAACGGTTATACCGCCTTTGCCGCCCAAATCATTCACAAATTGATATGAATCAAGGCGTCCGCTGTTATCTATATCCACTCTGCTGTCGAATATGCGTGAAACGGTAGCCTTGGTGCCTTCAATTGTGTCTCCCTCGGCGTACACGCTTTCTTCGTTCTTATATTTGATAATGCAAAGCGACTTTGCTCTTATGGTGCTGACCAAAATACCCGTTACTTCGAGAGGTATTCGCGCAGGTCCCGAATCTGCAACAGGACGTGACTGACCAGCGCCGCCTTGCTTATTGTCGGCTGCAGAAGTGTTGAGGCTTGAGCGATGAATCATCGCCATTTTGGCCTGAGGAATCGGGAAAAACCGCGTATTTAACAATTCTTCCAATGGACTCTTGACAGGACCTTGCTGATTTACCGAAGCTTTGGACGCTTGGGACACGCTTGGCCTGTAATCTGGCCAAAAAGACCAAAACAGGGACGCGGTGCATTTTGCCAGCAGCACAAACAGGATGCCGAATGCGACCCATGCATAAACATTTGCGTACTTGGCATTAAACCATTTGTTCACGAAAGCCAGAATTTTTTCTTCTTTGGCTTTATCGATCTTCAGTTTTTCCTTAATTTTCGATAAGTCCATCGTCAGTTCTCGCTCTTTTGTGCGCGGCTCATGAGAGTGCATGCAGCCTCTTTTGGCGACTTGCCCTCGAAGAGCATTGCATATATTTCTTCGCAGATCGGCATTGTGACGTTATGCCTGGATGCCAGAACCCTGACCTCCTTGGCATTGTAGTACCCCTCGGCGACCTGACCGATTTCCTTCATAGCTTCTTCGGCTTTTTGGCCTTTTCCAAGCGCAATGCCCAATCGTCGGTTTCTTGATTGATTGTCAGTGCAAGTAAGCACCAAATCGCCCAATCCTGACATGCCCATGAATGTCTCGGGTCTAGCACCCAACGCGATGCCCAGTCTTTGAAGTTCGACCAAACCTCGAGTAATCAAAGCGGTTCTGGCATTTGCGCCGAACCCAAGACCGTCAGAAACGCCGGCGCCGATCGCAATAACGTTCTTCACGGCTCCGCCAATCTGCAGCCCGATAAAGTCGTCATTCGTGTATACGCGGAATGAATGTCCGCAGCGCATAAGTTCGGACAGCTCATTTGCAAATTCTTTGCTTGTGGAAGCCACAGCAATAACAGTAACCAAACCTTGTGCCAATTCTTTGGCAAAAGTCGGTCCAGACATGACGGCAAGAGGAATCGAATCTCCGAAAACATCTGCAGCAACATCTCCGAGCAGCCTGCCTGTATCTTTTTCAAGCCCTTTGGTAGCCCAGACGAGTCTGTGCTTTGACGTCAGATGAGGTTTAATAGACTGAAGCGTGCTTCCGAAGAACATAGACGGGACAACAACGAGCAGAACTTCGGATGCTTTCACGGCAGCCGCAATGTCTGATGTAACGTCCAAGGTATCAGGAAATGCCACGCCCGGGAGATAGCGTTTGTTTTCGCGATCTCTGGCAAGTTCTTCAATTTCATTGCCAAGAAACCCCCAAAGCATGACTTTGAGTCCTTTTCTCGCCAATGAGATTGCCAAAGAGGTTCCATAAGATCCAGAACCAAAAACAGATATATCGTAATTGTTATTATTAGTAGTCATATTATCCTTGCCGCCGAACAGGCGATAGTTCATAGGATTATAGGAAAATGTCACTCACTTATGAAATATATGCTCTCTATTCTGCACTCTATTAGCCACACCGCTCACAATTCGATTTAAATTTAACATCGGACAATAAAAAAAGATCGCGCATTTGCGCGATCTTTTTTCTAGTATCTTAATAACGAGATACGATTATTTAATCGACCAAGTCAGGGACTTATCGTTGACTCTGAGAACAAAATTGCCCTTCTTATCAACATTAACGTCCTTGCATGTAGCCTGATTGGAGCAGAGTTTGTTAGAACCCGCATCGCCCCAAACGGTTCCCTTCCAGTCTGGCGTAGAGGTAACCTTAAAGCGCTGAACTCCGTTACTGTCGCCTTCGCCGGTAAGCGTAAGAGCGATAAACCACTCGCCGGTAGTCGAATCATATTCCATAGCTTCATGCGACCATTTGTTGCTGGTTCCTGCATAGTACATGCCCTTCTGGGTAGGGGCAATGTATACGTTAGTTACCTTTACGGTCTTAGAAGCAGCTTCGGAAATTTCTTTACCGTCATCTGCGCGAAGAGTTACGGTGTATTCGCCTGCTGCGGAGTACTCGTGTACTGGGTTAGCTTCGGCAGAAGAAGTACCGTCGCCGAAATCCCATGTATACGTCATCTTGTCGCCGTCATCGTCCGAGGACGTATTGGCGAAAGTAACCTTGAGATCCTTAGCTGCGAACGTAAATCCAGCGTTTGGCGCGTGGTTTGCGCTTCCGACCTTGGTAAGAGTCCAGGTCAGGCTTGCGTCATTCACGGCAAGCTCGTAACTGCCAATCTGGGAGATTTCGATATCGCCGCAGAGAGACTGGTTAGCGCACAGCTGGTTGCTTCCAGCCTTGCCGTATACGGTTCCGTACCAGTTTGGAGAAGTAGTCAGCTTAAAGCGCTGAGCGCCGCCCTTGTCGCCCTTTCCGGTCAGATTAAGAGCTATCTTCCATTCGCCAGTAGCGTGATCGAAAGTCATTGCCTGGTGTGTCCAGCCGTTGGTCGTGCCTGCAAAGTACAGGGCGCTGACAACCGGATCATACTTGACTGCGGATGGTGTCACCTTGACAGTCTTGACCGAGGTATCGGTTCCGTCAGTTACGGTAAGGACAGCCTCATAGGTGCCTGCGCGAGCATAGACATGTACTGGATTAGATTCGGAAGAACCTTCGCCATCGCCGAATGACCACTTATAGGACAGTTTGTCGCTATCGGAGTCTACAGACTTGTCGATGAAGGTTACGGTCAATCCGTCAACGATCGCTTCAAACTTGGCAACTGGAGCGACATTGTTCAGTTTGGTGAGCGACCAGATAAGGGTCGAATCGCCAACCGACAAACGGTAACTGCCTACTTCGCTGATCGCAATGTCTCCGCACTTGTCCTTGAAAGCGCACAGCGCATAGCCGCCTGCAGTTCCGTAAACAGTGCCAGTCCAGTCTGGGTTAGAAGTAAACTTGAATCGCTGAACGCCGTTGGAATCACCTTCGCCTGACAGAACGAGATCGATGAACCAGGTGTCTGTCTTCTTGTCGTAAGTCATGGCTTCGTGAGTCCAGCCATTGCTCGTTCCAGCGTAGTACATCGCAGGAAGATCTTTGGTGTTTTCGGCAGGATCGACTCCAATAACCGTGAAAGAAGCCTCAGAGGAAGCACCTTCTGAATCGGTGGCTTTGACTGAGTAAACCTTTGCTTCGGAACTTTCAACCTTCACCTTAATGGAAGAACCGGTAGAACCGTCGCTCCACTTGTAAGTGATGGCATCACCATCCTGATCGCTGGCATTAGCCGTCAATACAACTTCCGATCCTACAGTCGGAACAGAAGCGGAAGATGAAATAGCTACGACAGGGGCGTGGTTTTTAACAACCGAAATTCCAACAGAGGTTTTTGCGGTCGCGCCCTTGTCATCCGTAACTTCAACAGTATATGTAGCGTCTGCCGCAGGGGATACGTTGATAGTAGCGGAAGTGTCGCCGGTGCTCCACTTGTAAGCCACGATCTTGCCGTCAGGATCCTTTGAGCCCGAAGCATCAAGTGTAATTGTCTCGCCAGCCTTGATAGAAGTCTTGCTTGCGCTGATGGAAGCGATAGGAGACTTATTATCCTGCTGAGAAGACTCTACCTTGACGGTTACCTTGGCAGAAGACGAGGCGCCCTGATTGTCTTTGACCGTCAGCGTGTAAACGGTCTCGGCCTTAGGCGACACGGTAATCTTCGAAACGGTTTCGCCGCTGCTCCACTTGTAGGATGCGATGCTTCCGTCCGGATCGTAAGACTCGGAGCCGTCGAGAACCGCGGACTCGCCTTCCTTGATCGTGACTGAGGAACTGCCCGCAATCTTGGCGACCGGGCTCTTGTTGGCGACAGGCGCGTCGCAAGGATTGCCCGAAGCCAGCGAAGTGCCGTTAACCTGCCATTCGCCCAGCTCGGAAACGGTGTAGTTGCCGCCGTTCGCCGCGTGATACCAGGCGCTGCCGCAGTCGTTGAACAGGAATTCGATTCCGGACGCGTCGTCCGCAAGCGAAAGTTCCTTTTTGAGCCAGCCGCCGCATGCGGATTCCATGGCTTCGCCGGGAACCGCGGTCCAGCCGCCCTCGGCCGCCGCAGGAAGCGAACGGTAGTGGACGCATGCCTTGCTGCCCTTGAAGTACACGGCAGCCTTGGACTTCATGTCGTCAGGCTTGCCTTCCCTGACCGCGCCCGTGGCTTCGTCGATGGTGTAGGTGCCCTTCGTCAGGCAGTTTCCCTGGCCGAAGTACTGTCCCGCGACGAGCGCGCGGACGTCGGCGCAGCCCGAGTCGCGGGCGTACGAAACGCTGCCCTTGAAGTATACGCTTTCTTCGCCCCGCACCTGCTGCAGATACCTGACGCTCCAGTCTTCGCTTCCGGCGCTCTTGTATTCGACGAGCGCGCTTTCTGCTTTCTGATCCTTAGGCTTGACGTATACCGTCAGGCTGTCTTCGACGACCGGGGCCGCTCCGTCCGTCATGAACATGTGCGTGCCTCTGATGTCGCCGTTAGGATCTTCGACTATCAGGTTTCCTTCCTTCTTGAACACGCCCGTGCCCACGTATACCGACTGGATTTCGGAACGGGTGACGTTGCCCTTGGCGTCGGTGGCCTCCATGTAATAGTCAATCAGCTGATCCCGATAGTCGCTGATGTACGCATAGTAGGTGTCGCCGATTTCCTGCGCGGGAACCGCTTCCATGACGCGCGCCGCGTTGGACGTCTGCCAAGGCACGCCGTTGATTTCGGCCTTGAGCGAGCGCTTCTTGGTGTCGTAGGTCTTCCATTCGCCGACCTGGTTCGGGTCGCAGTCCGGGCCCGCGTGCTTCTGCGGGTCGTACACGTGCGGCGCGATGTCCGTAGGCGACATGCTCTTGCCCCTGTGCTCGCGGATTTTGACCTTGACGTCGGCGATGCCGCTCACGTCGTACGCGTAGGTGTACACGGCGAACGTGTTGTCGGCGTATACCTTGGTCCAGCCCTCGGCCTTGGACGCGTTGCCCGAGCCCGGATTGTACGGATAGCGCTGAACCCACCACATGGAAGGGCCCGTCCTGTCCTGCGCGATGTTCTTCTCGACGTACGGCTTGGTGAAGTGCAGCGACTGGTTGAAGCCGAGGGTCGGCTTCACGTTGTCGTCCTGGTTTTCGTCGTAATAGCCGAAGCCCGAGTCGATGGACGCGATGAGGAAGTACCAGCCGAGCTCGGCGGGGTTCGCCCCGCCTTTATAGTCGTTGGCTTCGTCGCCCTTGACCGGGAAGGAGTACATGTACGGATTGAGCTGGTTGCCCCCGTAGGTCACCTGCTTTTCCGCGTCGGTCTTCGGGGACCAGTAGTCCGGATGCCCGTCGAGCCAAATCTGCTCGGCGGTCTCGGCGTAGTTCATCGCCGCCTGCAGCAGCGCGAAGTTTCTTTCGAGATAGTGGTAGCCGTATTCCATCGAGACGACGTGGCCGAACGGCGTGCCCTCGTGGTTCTTCGGAATCTCGTATTCGAAGCCGTACGCGCCGTTGAAGTCGGCCATCTGGTCTTTCCAGATGCCCATCGGGATGTGCCAGTGGTACCAGGTAGGGTCCGCCGACGAATCGCGCGTGTCAATCCACGAGCCGTCCTGGACGTGCTGCACGTCGTCCGCGGGTATCGGATATGCCTTGAGGTAATCGTTCACGCCGATGCCCTCGACTCCCGATTCGGCGTACGTGAAGTTGCCCGAGTTCATCCAGGTCTCGTACGAGCCCGCGCGTCCCGACGAGTTGTCGCCGTCGTGCGCGATTACGTAATACTGCGTCCTGCCGCCCAGCCCGTCGTACGGCTTTATGGTCTCGGCGCTCGCCTTGCCTTCCCAGCCCTCGAGCCAGGAGCCCGCCTGCTCCACCGGAATGCCCGCTATGCGGTGCACTTCCGCGGTGTCCGGGTCGACGTACTGCACCCAGTGCGGCGTCGTCGCGAACGGGAATTTGTTGAACGTCTGCTGCTGCTCGTGCTCCATCGCCAGCTGCTTCCATTCGCCGACGTCGGATTCGTTCTGGAAATCGGCGCGGTTCGGCGGCGACACGAGGGTGTCTATCGCGAGATTGTCCCTGTACGGATAGTCCTTAAGCGCGCGCGAATAGTGGATGTCGCCCAGAACCGACCATTTGATTCCCAGCCTGTCGAGAGTCGGTATCAGCCTTTCCGAAAATCCGAGTTCCGTCGGGAAGAAGCCCTTCGACGACACGAAGTCCTTGCCCAGGAAGTAGTCCTGCTGCAGCGTCACGTTCTGGAATATCAGGTCTTTTAAGAAATACTTCGGCCCGACCAGAGGGCCCATGCTGTGGTGGCCCGTGAAGTGGATGGCGTCGAGGGCCTTTTCGCCGGTCGAGGTCCTGAGCGTAGGATATGTCTCTTTCCAGCCGTTCGCCCAGCCCTGGCCGTAATTCATCTCGGCGATGTTCTCGTCGGCGAAGCTCTGCAGGTTGTTGACCACCGCGCCCGACATGGTCACCTGGACCGCGCTCTTCGGATAGCGCGCGACGTTGCTCTTCGCCGTGTCTATCGGCCAGCTTCTGTACGCGCCCTGCTTGGCGTCGTGGCGGTAGTAGGTGACGAGGTCGTCGTGCGGAAGGACCGCGCCCGTCACGGGATGGAAATAGGCATAGCCGGCCGGAGGATTCTCCTTGAGCTTCATCACCTGTCCGTCATACGTGTAGCGGATTGGATCGCCCGGCTTTGCCGAATCGTACTTGCTCACGTCATAGTACGGCCAGAAGTTAGGCATGTGGTTGTGATAAATATGGGTCGCTGCCACCACGGCGTTCGCATCCGGCGACGCGAAGCTTGCGCATGTTGCAAGCGCGAAACCCACAGCCGCGCTGAGCGCGGTTCTGCGGAACCTGCTGTTGGTATTGCGGGTTTGCATTCTGTACTCCGTTCTTAAATTCTCATTGCCATAGTTTGCTTGCGTTTATTGTTCTTATTTTTGAAAAAAGCGTCCGCAATGTAGACGTTTGATGAATAATCGCTGAAAAAGTGAACAAAACAAAGAATTTGATCAATATCTGAAAGTCTTTTGATATATGGTTCACAGTTTTAGAACAGGCAAATTTTGCTCGCTCAAATCTCATATCTGTCAGACACATACGTGCCGCCAAACTTCGTCTTGTAGAGAGGAAAAGATATCGAAACAGTGGTGCGCCACGCTGCTGTTTTATGTCTTGCAATTGATTAACAAAAGCACCGAGCAGGCAAGAAAAAAGCGGGCATTTGCCCGCTTCGGAAAATTTTATTACTCTGTATATTAAGCGTTTGCAGGAGCCTGTGAAGCAGCAGCTGTAGCAGCTTCCTGCTGCTTTCTCTGTGCATAGAGAGCTTCGAAGTTGATCGGAGGAAGCACGACAGGAGGGAATCCTGCTGCAACGATCATCTGGCAAACCTGCTGACTTGCATATGGGAAAAGAATGCTTGGGCAATAAGCCGCAAGGCAACCTTCCTGATCTTCTGCAGGCATATGCAGCTCAAAAACGCCAGCCTGCTTCACTTCGCAAATGAACACGGTCTTGTCTTCCTGAGTGCAGGTAACTGTCACTCTGACAACAACTTCATGAACATTTTCAGAAGCTTCTGATGATTCGTTGTTGAATTCCACATTAATCTTAGGCTGATAGTCACGAGTGAATACAAGCGGACTCTGTGGAGACTCAAGAGAAGCGTCCTTCAGATAAACTTTCTTAATTTCGAACGGGGTCGCATTCTGCTGTTGCTCTGCCATCGTTTTTCCTTTTGCGTTTATAACAAACTATGGAGATCTCGGATCTCCGCCTTAATAATTTATTTCTTGTCTGACTTTTTGCCGCCGGCCTTTACAAGAGGCAGCCCGCTTTCTGCCCAGCCATAAACGCCAAGCTCCAGCGCATAAACTTTTTCGAAGCCGATTTTAACCAACTTACCGCCAAGTTCATGGTTGCGGTTGCCATCTTTATCGATAACCACAACTGGCTTGCTCTTATCGCTTCCCAATTTACCGAGGTTGTCTTTGACTATATCTTCTTCCTGAACGTTAAAAGATCCAGTAATGTGACCTTTCACGAATTCGCCAGCCGGGCGCATATCAAAAAGCAAAACGTTCTCGTCATTGTTGATCATCTGCGTCAGCGGCCCAGCCTTGATGATCACTACCTTTGACAACATCAGTTTGATTGTCAGCGATATAACAAAATATAACGATATTATGAAAACTGCGATGAGAATTGTGTGATTTAGAACAAAATCGCCCACACTGAGATTTACTTCTTCCATTAAATGATGGTCCTATTGATGAAAAATTTTTATTTAGTTCCGCCGACGGTGATGCCATCTAGCCTTACGGTCGGCATGCCGATGCCAACTCTTATCCACTGACCGCCTTTGCCGCAGCTTCCGTTTCCCTGGTCGAATTTCAAATCATTTCCGACCATCGAAACTTTGCCCATGACATCAAACACATCTCCGATAAGCGTTGCTCCTTTAAGAGGGGCTCCGAGCTTACCGTTTTCAATCATGTATGCCTCGCAAACCTGAAACACGAACTGTCCTGATATCGGATTTACCTGACCGCCGCCCAGATTCGCCGCATAAATTCCTTTTTTGACAGACGATACTATTTCATCTGGATCGGATGATCCCGGAAGCATGTAAGTATTAGTCATTCTCGGGATAGGAACCGTGGAGTAAGACTGACGTCTGCCATTTCCTGTTGATTCCTTACCCATCAGCGCGGCATTATGTCTGTCATACATAAAACCTTTAAGAGTTCCGTTTTCGATCAGAACGTTATACCGCGATGCTGTGCCTTCGTCATCTATGGAAATCGATCCCATGGAACCTGCAATCGTGCCGTCGTCAACAATTGTGCAAAGAGGCGACGCAACTTTCTGTCCCATCATTTTTGAATAGACAGAAAGCTCTTTTCTGCATGAATCGCCCTCAAGTCCGTGCCCTACGGCCTCGTGAATCAAAACACCTGACCAGCCAGGGCTCAGAACAACGGGATATACTCCAGCTGGCGTATCTTTTGATTCAAGGCTTATCAACGCACGTCTTATCGCTTCATCCACGCAGGCAAAGGCCTTAGTCTGAGATTTATCGGAACCGCCTACCTTTTCGAACAGAAAGTCGCATGTGGACCTCAGACCGCATCCGTGACCAGCACTTTCTGTACGGCCATTTCTGGAAACAACGATTGAAACATTCAAATTCACCGACGGTCTTACGTCAGCAGCCAGCGTGCCATCTGTAGCCGCAACAAGAACGGTCGAAAAACCGCAACCGAGACTTGCAGAAAATCTAATCAATTCTTGGCAAGAAGCCCTTGCATAGCGATCAAGATCCTGCAGTAATTTAATTTTCTGCTCGCGCTCCAAACTGGCAATCGCATTCACAGGAGGATAAAGCGGTTTTGCCTTTACGGGCGTAAGAATTTTTGCTCGGCCGTCTTTTCCTCGCTTGGCGATGCTGCCTGCTGCCTGCACTGCCTGTTTGATGGCTAAAGCCGAAATTTCATCTGAATATGCAAAACCAGTAATTTCTCCGGAAAGAGCGCGCACTCCGACGCCTTGATCGATGCCAAAACCGCCGCCTTTTACGATGCCGTCTTCGATAAACCATGATTCGCGCATGCTATGCTGAAAATACAGATCGCCGTAATCTATCGATGATTTGCAAAGAGCATGGAGCGATTCCTGAATATTCTCGATACCCAGATCGGAAGTCGTGAGAATTTTATCAACGGCTCTGTCCAAAATCATTATTAGCTCCTCCTACATCAAAACGACGCGGAACTGTTCTCTGGTGTACAGCGGCTCAGGAGATACTTCGATTTCTCTTCCCAAGAACACCTCTAATTCAGCAATATTATGCTGTCCGTCATTGCGAAATTCTTCTGCAACTTCGGAGGATGCGTAAACCATATATTTATCGGCTGCATAAGATTTATGCATGCGCGTGACCTCTCGAAGGATTTCCGAACAAACCGTTTCGACGCTCTTGATCCTTCCTTTGCCCGCACATAGCGGACATTCGCAGCACAGAACTCTTCCCAGACTTTCTCGCGTGCGTTTTCTCGTCATTTCCACTAGGCCGAGAGGGGAAAAATCATACACCTTCGTTTTTACACGATCGCTCTTCAGAGCCTCTTCCAATCGAGCCAAAACCTTTTTTCGGTGCTCCTCATCGTCCATGTCGATAAAATCAATAATAATGATTCCGCCGAGATTGCGCAGCCTCAGCTGGCGTGCTATCGCCGTGGTCGCCTCCATGTTGGTGTTGAATATCGTCTCTTCCTGATTTCTTCTGCCAACAAAGCTGCCCGTATTGATATCTATCGTGGTCATTGCCTCTGTCTGATCAATAACCAGCGACCCGCCGGATTTAAGCATTACTTTTCTTTCAAGAGCTCGGTGTATTTCATTTTCAACGTCGTACATGTCGAAAATTGGCTCTTTGCCAGCATATAACTCAATGTGTTCTGCCATTTCGGGCATGAACTTTGAGCAATAATTTTTAAGTTCTGCGCAAGTTTCCCTGGAATCTATCAATATTCTGTCTACATTCGTATCCACGAAATCCCTCAGGACTCGGAACGCAAGCGGCAAATTTTCCAGCAAAAGAGCGCAATCTCGCTGCTCTTTTTTATATTTTTCTTTGGTATCTTCCCAGATACATCTCAAAAAATGAGCGTCTTGAAGAAGCTCCTCTTCGCTGGCTCCTTCGGCTGCCGTGCGGACGATAAAACCGTCCGTTTCCCCGTCCTTCAAAAACCCGCTGACAATTTTTTTCAGCCGCAGTCTTTCCTGCGGAGTGCTGATTCTTTGAGAAACGCCGACTCTCGCGCCGCTAGGATCATCGCCCGCCTTCGAATTTCCGGGGATGTACACGAGATAACGGGACGGAAGCGAGATGTCAGTAGTTATTCTTGCACCCTTGGTGCTTATCTGATCTCTTAATACCTGAACAAGCAGATGTTCTCCGTCGCTTATCAGACTTGAGATGCTCCTTGGCTTAAAATTTGCCTTTTCGTCATCATCGACGCACTCCGTGTGAGGCACGATATCCGTAGCATGCAAAAAAGCCGCTTTTTCCAATCCGATATCGACAAAAGCCGCCTGCATGCCAGGCAAAACCCGCGTAACCTTGCCCTTGTAAACATTGCTAACAAGTCCCATGTTGGCCTGACGCTCAACATGGACTTCTTGCAAAATTCCCTGCTCGACAAGAGCAACTCTCGTCTCGGCAGGAGTGACATTTATAAGGAGTTCGGACGACATACGCAAACCTGTGCGCGGCAAATAAAGATCTCTTGATTATAGCATGCGCGGCAATTCAGTCTCCCATATACCTGAGACTGGCTCTTGGCAAAAGAAAAACAATCTACGGCTTAACATGACGATCCATTGCGACCACAAACATCGAAAAAAAATTTTTCTCTTTCTCTTGCTCCGAACTCAATGGGAGGCTCTGCCCGTTCCATAGACAAAAGCATTTTCTTTATCTCGATGCCTGCGGCAAAACCTGTCAACGATCCATCGCTGCCGATTACCCTGTGGCAAGGAATAAACGGCGAAAAAGGATTTTCGCCAATCGCTCCTGCCACGCATCTTGCAGATTCAGCCTGCCTGCCGATAGATTTTGCTACACTGAGGTACGTAACGGCGGTTCCGAAAGGTACAAGGCTAAGCGCCTTCCAAACGTCGATTCTGAACTTGCTTGCTTCTTTCGGCCAAAGGAACCAGTCAAACGATATTGGAGGCGTTTTGGCACCAAAAAGATATTGTTCGATCCAAATCTCCGCTTCTTCGCAGATGCCAGCGCATGTCAAATTTTTCGCAGTAATCGGTCGCCCTTCGTGCATACAGGCTTGCGCACCCTTGTCTTGTCCCACCCACGATGCACAAGCAATTTTGCCGTCCTGACAATATATTTTTAAAACATACGGTCCAATGGCATACTCGACAACGGTCGGATGATCCAAAAAAATTTTCATCAATACCGCTCCGATAAAACTTCTCGCTCTGTTATGAAGGTGTATTGATCTTGTATAACGATATTTATACAAAAGTTTTATAATGTGTTGATATTGCTAGATATTTATACTATAGTCAAGATAAATACATGAATTGTTTAAGATGATTTTAAGCGCAAATTTCTTTCTTGATACAAACAGATTTTTTAGGGAGCAATTTAGATTCTCCAGAAATCTATACAATCAAGGAAGATATTTAATTTTAAAACATTATGAGGAAAACAAAACCTTTATA